>NZ_CP022707.1:337500-675000 GCF_025340265.1 Novosphingobium sp. 9
CGATTACGAACCCGCCAGCGCGCTGTTCGCCGGGGCGGACGGGCTCGACGACTATCGCGTTCTGGTGCCGCAACTCGTTGATCTTCTTACGCCCGGCGGGCTTGCACTGGTCGAGATCGGGCACACGCAGGCCGATGCGGTGAGCGCGATCGGCATGGCGGCCGGCCTTGTTCCCGCGCTTTATCACGACCTTGCCGGGCGCCCGCGCGTAGTCGCGTTTTCAGGGTAAAAAGATAAGTTTTTGCTTGGAATCCGGCTTGGGAATGCCTACACATTTCATGAGCCGGGCCATGGATGAAACTTCCCATGCCGGTTCGTTCCCAGCATTTGCGCGGAGTCGCAGGTCACGGCCACCTCGATGAGGCAGATGTCAGGATCACGACCGCACAAGGCGATTCGTGATGACGCGACATACGGCTTTCGCGCAAGAATGCGGCGAATTCCCGGGTTTTGAGGAAAACTACCCTTGAATAACAATCGTGGTAACAACCGTCGGCGCGGCCGCGGTAACAACAACGGTAACAATCGCCAGCAAGGCGGCCAGCAGACCAACCGTATCGACAGCCGGGCTCGTGGCAATGCGCCGCAGCTTCTGGAGAAGTACCGCAAGCTGGCACACGACGCGATGCTCAATGGCGATCGCGTGACGGAGGAATACTACCTCCAGTTCGCCGATCACTACTTCCGCGTCATCGCCGACCAGAAGCAGCGCCAGGAAGAAATGCGCCAGCCGCGTCGCGACGAGCGCGTCCAGAACGACGAGGTCGAGGACGCGGCGGACGACTACTATCCGCACCCGGTCACGTCGGTATCGCGCCATGAACCGCGCAACGATGCGCCCCGTAACGAACAGCGTCACGAGCCGCGCTACGAACAGCGTCAGGATCGGACCGAGCGCCAGGATCGCCAGCCGCGTGACAGCCAGCCGGAAAACGCAGAGGCCGCCGAAGGCGCCGATGGTTCGCGCTCGATCTACGAGCCTGCGGAAAACCCCTTCGTGCGCGACAATCGCCAGCCGCGCGGGGCGCAGACCCGCACCGGCAAGCCACAGCGCGCGCCGCGTCGCGCCGAACGTGGTGATGACGAAACCTCTGCTTCGGCACAAGAAGAGGCCGCACCCAGCTTCGATCCGGCAACCCTGCCCCCCTCGATCGCGACCAGCGATGCCGAGGAAGGCGCCAAGCCGAAGCCCAAGACGCGCCGTCCGCGCACGCCCAAGGCCGATGCCGCCGGTGAAGCCCCTGCCGCCCCGGTCGCCGAGGCGGATGTCGAGGAAAAGCCCCGCCGTCGCCGGACCCGCAAGGCGACCCCGACCGACGAGGCCGGCAACCCGCTCGAAACGGTCGATTGATCGGCTCCAGCTGACATTCCGGGCCAGATCCTTCCGGCCCGAACCCTTCCAGACCGTGACGCTCGCCCACGCGCGCTTGCGTCACGGTCCCGGTGGCTTACATAGCGGCGACCATGCCCGCGCCCCGCCCCGCCCTTTCGACATTTTTCCGCCGCGTCCTGACGGCCTGCCTTGACCGTCCGCGCGTGTCTGCGGTGGTGTTGGGCGCGCTCGCCGCCTGCGGGTTCCAGCCGCTGCAACTCTGGCCGCTGACGCTGCTTGCCATCGCGCTGCTGATCGAGCTGATCGCGCGCGCGGAGCGGGGCCGCCGCGCTTTCCTCATCGGCTGGCTGTTCGGGCTCGGCCATTTCACGCTCGGCAACAACTGGATCGCGACGGCCTTCACCTATCAGGCGGCGATGCCCACCTGGCTGGGCGGCATCGCGGTTTTCCTGCTGGCCCTCTACCTCGCACTGTTCCCTGCCTTCGCCACATTGATCGCATGGGCTTTCCTGCGCGTCCTGAGCCGTCGCGCCGCGCCGCTCACCCCGCCGCGCCGGGCGCTGGCGCTCACGCTCGCCTTTGCCGCCGCGTGGATCTTCACCGAATGGGTCCGTAGCTGGCTGTTCACCGGCTTTCCCTGGAATCCGCTCGGCGTCGCGCTGCTAGGGCCCTTCTCGACGCCCGGCCTCGCGATCCTGACCCGCTGGGTGGGGACTTACGGCCTTTCGGGCGTGCTGGTGCTGCTCGCCGGACTGCCCGCCCTGTTCATGCGCCTCGCCGCCGCCCATACCGGCACTGCCCGCGCGGCACGCCTCGCGCCGCCGCTGATCGGCCTTGCCGCCCTCACCGCGCTGATGGTGCTGCCTGCCGCATGGGCACCGGCCGCCCCCGGCAAGGTCCGCTACACGCTGGTCCAGCCGGATCTGCGACAGGAAGTGCTCGACGATCCGCAGCAGTTCGAGGCCAGCTTCGTCAAGCTTGCGAAGCTAACGATGCCCAATGGGGTCAATAACAGTGGTGTCGATAGCAAGCGGCTGGTGCTCTGGCCCGAATCGGGCGTGTCAGACTATCTGCGCGACGGCTATCCCCCCTATTTCTACGTCGGCTTCACGTATGCCGACGATCCCGCCGTCGCCCGCTGGCGCATCGGGCGAGTGATCGGCCCACAATCGCTGCTGCTGACCGGCGCGGTCGATCTGGTCGCCAAGAACGACATGCCGGTCGCCGCACGCAATTCCGTGACCGCGCTTGATGGCGATGGCGATATCCTGGCCGGGTACTCCAAGGCGCATCTGGTGCCTTATGGCGAATACCTGCCGATGCGCAGCATTCTCGAACCGCTGGGCCTTTCCCGCCTTGTCGAGGGCGATATCGACTTCCTGCCCGGCCCCGGTCCCCGCACGTTCGACTTCGGCGATTACGGGAAGGCCGGTATCCAGATCTGCTACGAGATCGTCTTCTCCGGCCACGTCGTCGATCCGCGCGACCGACCCGACTACATCTTCAACCCCTCCAACGACGGCTGGTTCGGCTACTGGGGGCCGCCGCAGCATCTGGCTCAGGCGCGCCTGCGGGCGATCGAGGAAGGCCTGCCCGTCCTGCGCTCCACCACCACCGGGATCAGCGCCGTGGTCGATGCCGACGGCGTGGTGCGAAACTTCGCACCGTGGCGCACGGCAAAGCGCCTCGACGGGTTCATCCCGCGCGCCCATGCGCCGACGCTTTTTGCCCGCTTTGGAAACGCGCTGCCGCTGGCGCTCGCCGCAATGCTCGCAATTTTGGCCGCCTGCGTGGTTGCACCGCGTCGCCGGAGGGCGTAGAGCCGACATAAAGATAGCTTTATATTGGTTGGTGTCACTCCATGCGCAAAGACTTCGTCTTCACTTCCGAGAGCGTTTCCGAAGGCCATCCCGACAAGGTTGCGGACCAGATTTCCGACGCCATCGTCGATCTGTTCCTCTCGAAGGACCCCGAGGCACGCGTCGCCTGCGAGACGCTGACCACCACGCAGCTGGTCGTGCTCGCGGGTGAAATCCGCTGCAAGGGCGTCTACGAGAACGGCACCTGGGCAGATGGTGCGCTGGAAGAGATCGAGGCGACCGTGCGCGGCGTCGTCAAGAAGATCGGCTACGAGCAGAGCGGCTTCCACTGGCAGACCTTCCGCTTCGAGAACAACCTGCACGGCCAGTCGGCCCACATCGCGCAGGGCGTCGATTCGTCGAGCAACAAGGACGAAGGCGCGGGCGATCAGGGCATCATGTTCGGTTTCGCCTGCGACGAGACCGCCGACCTGATGCCCGCGACGCTCGATTACAGCCACAAGATCCTGCACAAGATGGCGACCGACCGCCACTCGGGCGCGGCACCGTTCCTGGAGCCAGACGCCAAGAGCCAGGTCACGCTGCGCTACAAGGACGGCAAGCCTGCCGCCGCCACCGCCATCGTCGTCTCGACCCAGCACGCGCCGGGCTATGACGAGGGCGAGAAGGAAGCCGAACTGCACGCCTACGTGAAGTCGGTCGTGGCAGAGGTTCTCCCCGCAGAACTGCTCTCGGGCGAGACCGTCTACCACATCAACCCCACCGGCAGCTTCGAGATCGGCGGCCCCGATGGCGACGCAGGCCTGACCGGCCGCAAGATCATCGTCGACACCTACGGCGGCGCATCGCCCCACGGTGGCGGCGCGTTCTCGGGCAAGGACCCCACGAAGGTCGACCGTTCGGCTGCCTACGTCACCCGCTACCTCGCCAAGAACGTGGTCGCTGCGGGCCTCGCCACGCGCTGCACCATCCAGGTGTCCTACGCGATCGGCGTGTCGCAGCCGCTCTCGCTCTATGTCGACCTGCACGGCACCGGCACCGTGACGGAAGAAGCTCTGGAAGCCGCGCTGACCAAGGTCGCCGCAGACCGCCTCGGCAAGCTGACCCCGCGCGGCATCCGCACGGGCCTCGGCCTCAACAAGCCGATCTACGGCACGACGGCAGCCTATGGCCACTTCGGCCGCCAGCCCGAGGGCGACCTGTTCCCCTGGGAGCGCACCGATCTGGCCGACGACCTGAAGGCTGCGCTGGCATAATTCAGGCGATCATCGCCAAGTGAAAAGGCCGGGCCTTCCGCACAGGAAGCGCCCGGCCTTTTCATGTCTGCGCGATCCGCCTACCTCCACAATGACACTACCGGAGCAGCGCCCATGGCCTTCACGACGATCCTTTCCGCCGACGATCTCAAGGGCTTGCTCGCCTCCGCTACCCCGCCCCTGCTGCTCGACTGCAGCTTCGAACTGACCCAGCCGGGCAAGGGCCGCGAGGCCTATCTGGCGGGCCACATCCCCGGCGCGCGCTACGTCCATCTCGACGACGATCTTGCTGCGGCACCATCCGGCACCAATGGCCGCCATCCGCTGCCCGATGCCGAAGCCCTTGCGCAACGCCTGCGCGTGCTCGGCCTCTCGCAAGGCCAGCAGGTCATAGCCTACGATGCCAGCGGCGGAGCCTGGGCGGCGCGCGCCTGGTGGTTGCTGCGCTGGTTGGGGCATGAGGCGGTCGCCGTGCTCGACGGCGGACTGCCCGCGTGGGTCGAGGCGGGCGGCGCGCTGGAGGCAGGCGAGGCCGGGCCGACGATCGTCGGCGATTTCGCGCCCCGCGCGCCGCTGGTCGGCGGAACCATGGAGGCAGACGAAGTGCTCGCCAATATCGAAAGCCGCGCCGCACAAGTGCTCGATGCCCGCGATCCCTCACGCTTCCGGGGCGATCCCAACCCGATCGACCCGGTTGCCGGACATATTCCCGGTGCGAAGAACCGCTTCTTTCGCGACAATCTGGATGCGTCGGGCCGTTTTCGCCCTGCCAATGCGTTGCGCTCGGAGTTTACAGCCCTTTTGGGAGAGGCGCACGCCATCCTCCAATGCGGTTCGGGCGTAACCGCCTGTCACAATGCCCTCGCCATGGAGATCGCGGGGCTACCCGGTGCCAGACTCTATCCGGGGTCATGGAGCGAGTGGATCGCCGATCCTTCGCGGCCTGTTGCGACGGGGGAAGTTTGAGGGGGGAGCAAGGGTGACACTGGGGCCATAGGCCCCAGACCCGTTACGTCTTCCGGCTTCGGCCTTGCGCCTGAAGAACGCTCTGAGCGAAAATCAACGCTGCGCCTCGGATACGCGAGACGCCCTGCCCAACCCGAAACACCAGCGCCGGGAGACGTTCCGGGGGTGCAGGGGGTCATAACCCCCTGCTGTTCAACCTTCCCTCTTCAACCCTTCACTTCGCCAGCTCTGCCTCGACAGCAGCGATCAACCCGGCATCGTCCGGCGCCACGCCCGGCGCGAAGCGGGCCACCACGCTGCCATCGCGCCCGATCAGGAACTTCTCGAAGTTCCACAGCACTTCGGGGTCTTCGGTCGGCGTCATGCCGTAGCCGCGCAGCTTCTCGCGGAATTCCTCGACCGGCCCGGTCTTGGTCGGATAGGCTTCGGTCAGCGCGGCATAGAGCGGCTGCTTGTCCGCCCCGGTAACGTCGGCCTTGGCGAAAAGCGGGAACGAGACGCCGAAATTCAGCTGGCAGAATTCGACGATCTCCTCGTTCGAGCCCGGCTCCTGCGCACCGAAGTCGTTGGCGGGGAAGCCGAGGATCTCGAACCCCTCGTCCTTGTGGGCCTTGTAGAGCACTTCGAGCCCTTCGTACTGCGGAGTCAGCCCGCACTTGGACGCTACGTTGACGATCAGCAGCACTTTGCTGGCGTGCCGGGCCAGCGTGTCGGCAGCGCCATCGATGCGGGTCAGCGGGATCGTGGACAGGTCGGTCATGGTACTACTCCTCAGCTGACGTATTTCGCGGTGGTCTTGGCGGCGACTTCCTCGGCAGTGACGCCGGGGGCCAGTTCGACCAGCTTGAACGGGCTGTCGTGATCGGGGCGCTGGAACACGCACAGGTCGGTGACGATCATGTCCACCACGTTCTTGCCGGTCAGCGGGAGGGTGCATGCGGGGATGAACTTGGGATCGCCGGATTTGGAGGTGTGCTCCATCACCACGATAATCTTCTTGACGCCCGCGACGAGATCCATCGCACCGCCCATGCCCTTGATCATCTTGCCGGGGATCATCCAGTTGGCGATATCGCCCTGCTCGTCCACTTCCATCGCGCCCAGCACGGCAAGGTCGATGTGGCCGCCGCGGATCATCGCGAAGCTGGTGGCGCTGTCGAAATAGGCCGACTGCGGAAGTTCGCTGACGGTCTGCTTGCCGGCATTGATCAGGTCCGCATCGACTTCGTCCGGATAGGGGAACGGACCGATGCCGAGCATGCCGTTCTCGCTCTGCAACGTCACTTCGACGCCATCGGGAACGTGGTTCGCCACCAGCGTCGGGATACCGATGCCGAGGTTCACGTAGAACCCGTCCTCCAGTTCCTGCGCCGCGCGGGCGGCCATCTGGTCGCGGCTCCAGCCCTTGGTTGTGGTTGCTTCGGACATCAGGCGGCCTCCCTTTCGCGAGTCGTCGTGAATTCGATCTTCTTGTCGTAAGGCGCGCCCATGACGAGGCGCTGGACGAACACGCCTGGCAGGTGGATGTGATCGGGATCGAGGCTGCCGACGGGCACGATCTCCTCCACTTCGACCACGCAGACCTTGCCGCACATCGCGGCAGGCACATTGAAATTGCGCGCTGTCTTCCGGAAAATCGTATTGCCGCTCTCATCCGCCTTCCACGCCTTCACCAGCGCGAGATCGGCGAAGATGCCCTGCTCCAGAATATAGTCCTGACCGCCGAAGTTCTTCACTTCCTTGCCCTCGGCCACTTGCGTGCCGACGCCGGTCTTGGTGTAGAAGCCCGGAATCCCGGCACCGCCCGCGCGCATACGCTCGGCCAGCGTGCCCTGCGGACAGAACTCGACTTCCAGTTCACCCGAGAGGAACTGGCGCTCGAACTCCTTGTTCTCACCCACGTAGGACGAGATCATCTTCTTCACCTGATGGGTGCGCAGCAGCTTGCCGATGCCTTCGTTGTCGATACCGGCGTTGTTGCTCGCAAACGTGAGATCCTTCACGCCCGAGGCACGCACCGCGTCCAGCAGACGTTCGGGCAAACCGCTGAGCCCAAAGCCGCCCGAGGCGATCAGCAGGCCATCGCGCAGAACCCCGTCGAGCGCGGCCTCCGCGCTGGGATAGAGCTTCTTCATGCCGAACCGAATCCTTCCCTTATGTCTTTCGCTTGAGGGGTAATCTGGTGCTGCAATGCAGCGAGGACAAGCCGGTTTCGACGCGCTCACCACTCTTCGGCATATTCTTTGATCCGGCCTTTTGACTTCGATCATGTCCCGCGAACCGGCGCGTGGTAAAAAGCGTTCAGGAGAACCCAGGAAGAGGAATCCCGACATGCGTGCCATTCTTGTCAACGCCGACCGTTCGCCCAGCACCGGTGCCCGACTCGAGTTCGCACTCGACCTTGCGCGGATTCGCGATGGCCACCTCACGGTGCTGCTCGACACCCCGGTCACGCGCTATATCGCGATGGACCCGCTCGGCGGCAGCCACGTAATGTCGGACGCCCTCGCCAAGGCGCGGCTGGAGGATGACGAGGCTGCCGATCGCATCGAGGCCCGGCTGGCGCGTGACGATGTGCCCTTCGACATCCTGCGCGCCGAAGCCGACCCGGTCAGCGCGCTCGCCCAAGCTGCCCTGCTGGCGGACCTGACCATCGTTTCGCGCAAGGAAGGTGGCGCACTGGCGGGCGATCTCGCGCTTGCCAGCCGAACCCCGGTTCTGGTGCTGCCCGAAAATCGCGTCCCCGCCCTGCCCCTTGCGAAAGCCTGCGTGGCCTGGGACGGCGGCGAGCAGGCGACGGCCGCGCTCAAGGCCGCCCTGCCGCTGCTGGCGAGCGCCGAGACCGTCACGGTCATCACCGTGGCCGAAAAGGCAGGCGGCTATCCCGCGACCGATGCGCTTTCGTACCTGTCGCGCAACGGCATCCATGCCGAACTGGAGGAACATGTCCGTCGCGGCTCGATCGAGGAGACACTGGGCATCGCCGTCACGCAGGCAGGCGCCGATCTTCTGGTCATGGGCGCCTACGGCAAAAGCTGGATGCGCGAGTTGCTGTTCGGTGGCGTGACGGCGCACTTCCTGTCCGATTCGCAGGCACCGGCCCTGCTTCTGGCCCACTGAAGGCTGCATTTTTGCACCTGCACAGGGCGTCTGAGCGTTTCAAATCGCGTTGCCGATGATAACGTTTGCATCGGCTCGTCGATTTCAACGTGCAGTCCGTATACTATTCAGCTCAACCGTTATTACATTCAATATATTGATTTATATGGATTTAATTGCCTTTTTGCATCGCAATTCCATGTACCGCAAGGTTAATTGCATGTTTTGCAATCAACTTTCATGCAATTCGCTCTTGCAGAAATGCCGCCTCAGGGTCATACAGGACGGGCCTTTCAGGCATCCTCTCCCAAAACTTCCATGGCCTGGTCGGAAACGACCGGGCCTTTTTTTCGTCTTCGCGACACGCACGGCGGTGGCCCTTTGCGCGCAACCTGAAACGCGATGCGCACGTTCCTTCTTTCCCCGGTTTGAAATCGCCCCGGCCGATACCTAGTTCGACCGCAACGGATGGGTCTGCGCATGCTCTCAGGAGCAAACGTCAGCACCCGGCATGGAAAGGAAGCAGATGGCAGAGGTTCAGGCGCCGGTGGACGACCGGGTGGTCAAGCTGCAGGTGGCGGCGGCTCGCCAGGAAGAGAGCGGTCAGGGTATCGCCCGCCTTTCGCGCGCCTCGCTTTCGGCGCTGGGCGCGCTGGAAGGCGATGTGCTGGAAATCACCGGCAAGGCCGTAACTGTCGCTCGCGCGGTGCTCGCCTACGAGGAGGACGAAGGTCTCAGCGTCATCCGCCTCGACGGCCTCCAGCGCGGCAATGCTGAAGTCGGTTCGGGCGATCAGGTGAGCGTGCGCAAGGCTGAATCGCGCCCGGCGCAGCGCGTTGTCTTTGCCCCTGCGCAGAAGGACATGCGCCTGCAAGGGCCGTCCGCCGCGCTCAAGCGCAACTTCTTCCAGCGCCCGCTGGTGCAGGGCGATCTGGTCGCCACCGCCGGGCAGCAGCAGGTCGCCGACATTCCGCCGGAGTTGCGCCGGATGTTCAACGCGCCCGCCTATGCGCTGACGCAGATTCGTCTCAATGTCGTCTCGACCACGCCGCGCGGCATCGTCCATATCGACGAGGATACCGAAGTCGAACTGCGCGAGACCTTCGAAGAAGCGCACGACGGTCGCGGCGACGTCAATTATGACGATGTCGGGGGCATGGGCGATACCATCCGCCAGTTGCGCGAGATGGTGGAACTGCCGCTGCGCTATCCCGAACTGTTTACCCGCCTCGGCGTCGCCCCACCCAAGGGCGTGCTGCTCCACGGCCCGCCGGGAACCGGCAAGACGCGCCTTGCGCAGGCCGTCGCGAACGAGAGCGAGGCCAGCTTCTTCTCGATCAACGGCCCCGAGATCATGGGATCGGGCTATGGCGAGAGCGAAAAGCACCTTCGCGAGGTGTTCGAGGAAGCGACCAAGGCCGCGCCCGCGATCGTCTTCATCGACGAGATCGATTCGATCGCCCCCAAGCGCGATCAGGTGCATGGTGAGGCGGAGAAGCGCCTTGTCGCGCAGCTGCTCACGCTGATGGACGGGCTCAACAGCCGCGCCCACGTCGTCGTGATCGCCGCGACCAATCGCCCCGATGCCATCGACGAGGCGCTGCGCCGCCCCGGTCGGTTCGACCGCGAGATCGTGATCGGCGTACCGGACGAGGCCGGTCGCCGCGAGATCCTGGGCATCCACACCCGCGGCATGCCGCTGGGCGACGGCGTGGACCTGAAGGAACTGGCGCGCACCACCCACGGCTTCGTCGGTGCCGACCTTGCCGCGCTCACCCGCGAGGCAGCGATCGAGGCGGTGCGCCGGATCATGCCCCGGCTCGATCTGGAAGCGCGCACGATCCCTCCCGAAGTCCTCGAATCGCTGTCGGTCGAGCGCGACGATTTCATCGCGGCGCTCAAGCGCGTCCAGCCCTCGGCCATGCGCGAGGTCATGGTGCAGGTGCCGAACATCGGCTGGTCCGATATCGGCGGCCTTGGCGAGGCGCAGATGAAGCTGAAGGAAGGCGTCGAGCTGCCGCTGAAGAACCCGGAGGCCTTCCGCAAGCTGGGCATCCGCTCGGCCAAGGGCTTCCTGCTCTACGGCCCGCCCGGCACCGGCAAGACGCTGCTGGCCAAGGCCGTCGCCAAGGAGGCCGAGGCGAACTTCATCTCGATCAAGTCGTCCGACCTGCTCTCCAAGTGGTACGGCGAGAGCGAACAGCAGATTGCTCGCCTGTTCGCCCGCGCCCGGCAGGTCGCACCTTGCGTGATCTTCATCGACGAGATCGACAGCCTTGTCCCCGCGCGTGGGATGGGCGGTGGCGGCGGCGAGCCGCAGGTGACGGGGCGCGTGGTCAACACGATCCTCGCCGAAATGGACGGGATGGAGGAACTCCAGTCGGTCGTGCTGATCGGCGCCACCAACCGTCCAGCGCTGGTCGACCCCGCGCTGCTGCGCCCCGGTCGCTTCGACGAACTGGTCTATGTCGGCACCCCCGACCGGGCCGGGCGCGAGCATATCCTGGGCATCCACACGGCAAAGATGCCGCTGGCCGAGGACGTGCTGCTGGGCGAGATCGCCGACCGCACCGCGCGCTTCACCGGCGCCGATCTGGAAGACGTGGTGCGCCGCGCCGGCCTCACCGCGATCCGCAAGCGCGGCGCAGCCGTGGAAGCCGTCACCATGGCCGACTTCGACGACGCACTGGCTGACAGCCGCGCCACCGTCACCGAGGAAATGGAGGCCGAATACGAGGCGATGAAGGGCGAGTTGAAGAAGCGCGCGATGGACGTGAACCCCATCGGCTTCCTCTCCCCAGGAATGGTCTCCTCCACCCGCGAGAGCAAGCACTGACCACGCTGCCGGGGATGGGTGTGGAAACGCCTGTCCCTGGGATACCCTATCGCAAAGAGCAGGAGGTCCGCTAACGCAAGACCTCTGCAATCACCCTTGAAATCTGGACCTCCTGTGGTCGGCTGCGGATCATCAAGAACGATCCTGACCATGAGCCAGCTATGGCCCATGTACCAGAGATTTCCGTCCCGTGCTCGTCGATCGCTCCAAAGTATTGAACAGGGCTCTTCGAACGATTGAAATCATCATATCTTTTGATGAAATTGATCTCCCGACCATGCCGCTGCCCCTCTATTAGCGCATACAATATACAACCTTTTTGAGACCCTACAGCACAGATTTCGGTTGTTTCGCCCGAAATCATTCCAAAATTTTCAAGCAACTCAGCATCAAACTGGCATGGCGGCAATTGACGAGGGTAATGAAATATTCCCTTCCAAATCCCGCTCAAATTTACGTCATTACGTGTCACAGCATCTATCTACGACGGAAGATCAGCAGTCGCAATCGGTGAATAATTTAGCGCCCCTTCACCGGCACTCCGGCTCGATCTGGAACAGCGTGCTCCAGTACTTGCCGGTCACGAAAATCCGCTTGCCCGCCGCGTCGTAGGCGATGCCGTTGAGCACGGCGTCGGGATCGTCGGTGCCCGCCTTGGCGCGCAGGCCGGACATGTCCATCCACTCCTTCACATGGCCGGTCGCAGGGTCGATCCGGGCGATGCGGTCGGTCATCCACACGTTTGCCCAGATTTCGCCGTCGATCCATTCCAGCTCGTTGAGATTGCGGATCGGGCGGCCCTGATCGGTAACTTGCAGAGAACCGGTCTGCTCCATCGTCTTGGGATCACGCAGGCGCAGACTGGCCGAACCGTCGCTCTGGTAGACCACGCCGTCGTGGATGGTCATGCCCCAGCCCTCGCCCGCATAATGGAAGAAGCCGAGCGGCTGGAATGTGCGCTTGTCCCAGCGATAGCCCACGCCATCGCGCCACGTCAGGCTGATGATCTGGTCGCCCCAGGCAACGATGCCCTCGCCGAAATAGGTGGGATCGATGCGGGTCTGCTGGGTCGGCGTCGAGCTGTCGAGGCTGCGCTTGGTGATCCACGAATCGCCCGGCTGCCCGGTGCTCTCGAACAGCGCACCGTCCTGATAGAACAGCCCTTCGGTGAAGGCGGTCGGGTCGTGCGGGAAGGTCTTGACCACGCGGTAGGTGCAGACCGGGGCTACGACAGCCTCTTTTACCGGCGCGGCGCAGGCCGAAAGGCTCACCAGAGCAGAACCAAGCGCCAGAACAGAGGCCACGGCGCGGCGCGCCGACAAGAACGATGGGATCATGGCTGACGGGGTGACGCAAGCGCGGCCCGCCTGCAAGCCCCATCGTGCGGGATGCGCGCTCAGCTCGCCGCGTCGGGCTTCGGCGAAGGTCCAGCGAGGTCGCCCAGTACCCGCACTGTCTCCGACGCGGCAGCAAGTTCCAGCGCCCCCACCGGCAACTGGCGCTGGCGCACGAGAGCCTGCGGCTGGTTGCGCGCGATCCAGTCCAGCATGTGCTCGCGGATTTCGCAGCGCAGGTCGAACAGCGTGCCGCCATCCTTGGCCGACAGCAGCAGGCGCACTTCCATTGCCTGCGCGCTGTGATCGGTCACCTGCAGGATCTGCGCGCGCTTGTCCCACAGGCGATGCCCGGTGATGACGCGGGTATACTCCTCGCGGATCGGGGCGATATCCGTCGCCGGATCAAGGTAAATCATCACGAAGCCCAGAAGTTGCGAGGTGGACTTGGTCCAGTTCGCGAAAGTGTCCTCAAGGAACCGCGTGGTCGGCACCACCAGCCGCCGGTCATCCCACACGCGCACCACCACGTAGGTCGTGCGGATATCCTCGATCCGGCCCCATTCGCCATCGAGCACGACCACATCGTCGATCGAGATCGGCTCCGTCAGCGCCATCTGGAAGCCCGCGATCAGCGCCTTGAGCGCAGGCTGCGCCGCCGCGCCCACCGCCAGTGCGGCAAGCCCTGCCGAGGCCATCAGCGTCGCACCGATCTTCATCACGCCGGGGATCGAAAACAACATCAGCGAAACGGTGAGGAAGATGATCAGGAAGCTTGCGATGCGGCTGAGGATGGCGAGGCGCGTGCGCCGCCGCCGCGCATTGCGGTTGTCCTCCACGGTGATGTCGGCCCGCAGCGACATCGCCTCGACGAAAGAATGGAGGATCGCAAGCGCGATCCAGCCGATCAGCAGCGGCATCACGAAGCCCGAGACATGATCCCAGAAGTCGCTGAGCGCCGGGGTCTGGCGCGCGGCCAGCACCATGCCCATCGCCACGAAAGCCCAACGCGTGGGCCGGGCAAGGCGGTGGACGAGAATGTCGTCCGTCTCGCTGCGGCTGGCCTTGGAGATGCGCGTCAGGATGCGGAACAGTACCGCATGGAGCACCATGGCGAGCAGCGCTCCGAGCGCGGCGGCGATCAGCGCGACCAGAACCTGTGCGGCCCAGTCGGGGACGCCGTGGATCTGGCGTTCGATAAGGCGGGTCATGCCTTGCAAACTATGTTGCAGCGCAACAGTTGCAAGGCTTGCTCCGATCCGGACCGGACAGCCTGCCGCGCTTCAGGCCCGGTCCGCAGCAGGGGCGAACTTGGGCGGAGGCCTTTAGACCCTAGTGTGCTGCGCCCCAGCTGGAACCATGCCCGATCTCGACGCCCAAGGGCACGTCCAGCGTCACCGCAGGTTGCGCGGCTTCGGCCATGACCTGCCGGATGACCGGAGAGGCCGCCTCCACATCGCCCTCGGGCAGTTCGAACACCAGTTCGTCGTGGACCTGCAGCAGCATCCGAACATGCCCCAGTCCCGCTGCTGCCAGCGCGGGGTTCATGCGGGCCATGGCGCGCTTGATGATATCGGCGCTGGTGCCCTGGATCGGCGCGTTGATCGCGGCGCGCTCGCTGCCCTGCCGCTCGGTGCCGTTCTTCGAGGTGATCCGCGGGAACCACGTCTTGCGACCGAACAGCGTTTCGGAATAGCCGCGCTCGCGCACCTGCTCCAGCGTCTCGTGGATATAGCGCTGGATGCCGGGGAAGCGCTCGAAATAGCGGTCGATCATCGCCTGCGCCTCGTCCGCCTCGACGCCCAGACGGCCCGCAAGGCCCCAGCGAGAGATGCCGTAGAGGATCGCGAAGTTGATCGTCTTGGCGCGCCCGCGCGTGTCGCGGTCGACGGTGCCGAACATCTCCATCGCCGTGCGCGCGTGAATGTCCTCGCCGTTCGCGAAGGCTTCCTTCAGGCTCGGCACCTCGGCCATGTGCGCAGCAAGGCGCAGTTCGATCTGCGAATAGTCGGCGGAGAGCAGGACGTTGCCCGCCTCGGGCACGAAGCAGTCGCGGATCTGGCGACCGATCTCGGTGCGAACCGGGATGTTCTGGAGGTTGGGATCGGTGGACGAAAGCCGCCCGGTCTGCGCCCCGACAAGGCTGTAGCTGGTGTGGACGCGCCCCGTCGCCGGGTTGATCGCCGCCTGCAAGGCCTCGGTATAAGTCGAGCGCAGCTTGGAGAGCTGGCGCCACTCCAGCACCTTGGTCGCGACCGACGCACCTTGCGCGGCGAGGCCTTCGAGCACCGACTGGTCGGTGGAGTACTGGCCGCTCTTGCCCTTCTTGCCACCCTTGTAGCCCAGCTTGTCGAACAGGATATCGCCCAGCTGCTTGGGACTGCCGATGGTAAACTCCTGCCCGACGTCGGCAAAAATGTCCTTCTCCAGCGTGCCGATCGCCTCGGCGAACTGGCTGGAGAGGCCGGCAAGACGGTCGCGATCGACCTTGATGCCGTGGCGCTCCATCTGCGCGACGACCGGGATCAGCGGACGGTCGACCCGCTCGTAGATGCGCGTGCCGCCCTCGAACGAGAGACGCGGGCGCAGCATCTGGTGGAGGCGCCAGGTAACGTCGGCATCCTCCGCCGCATAGGGCGTGGCGCGGTCGAGCGGGACTTCGCTGAACGGGATCGCCTTCTTGCCGGTGCCGCACACGTCCTTGAAGGCCATGGTCTTGTGCGAGAGATGCCGCTCGGCCAGCTCGTCCATGCCGTGGCCGCCGCCGATCCCTTCGATCTGGCGCCCGGCATCGAGGCAGAAGCTCTCGATCATCGTATCGTCGATGGGCGAGACGTGAATATCGTGGCGCGCCAGCACGTTGAGGTCATACTTGATGTTCTGGCCGACTTTCAGCACCGCATCGCTTTCGAGCAGCGGCTTGAGGATACGCAGCGCGTCGGCCAGCGGCACCTGTGCGGGCTTCTCGGCAAACATGTCGGAGCCGCCATGGCCCAGCGGCATGTAGCAGGCCTTGTTCGGGCCGATGGCAAGGCTTACGCCCGCAAGGTCGGCACGCAGCGCATCGAGCGCCGAGGTTTCGGTATCGACCGCCACCAGACGCGCCGCGAAAGCATCGGCCACCCAGCGCTCCAGCGCCTCAACGGTCTGGACGCATTCGTAGGCGGCATAGTCCACCGCAGGCCATGCGGGCAGCGACTGGCGGACGAGCCCGGCCTTCTCAGGCGCCGCGCCTGCCGTTACCGGCTTGGCCGGGTGCAGCTGCGTCGCGCGTTCCGGGCTGCCCGCCCCGGTGCCGAGACGCTTCAACAGACTGGTGAAGCCGTGGAAGCTCAGGAACGCGGCCAGCGGATCGGGCGGGATCGCATCGAGCTTCAGCGCGTCGAGCGCCAGCGGCAGCGCGCAGTCTTCCTTCAGCGTCACCAGCACCTTGGACAGCCGCGCCTGATCGGCCTGCTCGATCAGGCGTTCCTGCAACTTGGACTTCTTCATCGACGGCGCGGCGGCGAGCGCGGCTTCGAGATCGCCGTAGTCCTGAATCAGCTTGGTCGCGGTCTTGGGGCCGACGCCGTAGACGCCCGGCACGTTGTCCACCGCATCGCCCATCAGCGCGAGCACGTCCCCGACCTTCTCGGGCGGCACGCCGAACTTTTCGACCACCTCGGGAATGTCGATGCGCTGGTTCTTCATCGTATCGAGCATGTCGACACAGCCGCCACCGGTCCCGCACTGCCCCACAAGCTGCATCAGATCCTTGTCGGAAGAAACGATCGTCACATCCCAGCCCTGCGCGGTGGCGGCGCGGGCATATGAGGCGATCAGATCGTCCGCCTCATAGCCGATCTCCTCGATGCAGGGCAGCGAGAAGGCGCGCGTCGCCTCGCGGATCAGCGGGAACTGGGGCACCAGATCCTCCGGCGGCGGGGGGCGGTTGGCCTTGTAATCGGCGTAGATATCGTTGCGGAACGACTTGCTGCTGGCATCGAGGATGACCGCCAGATGCGTCGGCCCGTCGGCCTTGTTCAGGTCCTCGGCCAGCTTCCACAGCATCGTCGTATAGCCGTAGACCGCGCCCACCGGCGCGCCCTCCGGGTTCGTCAGCGGCGGCAGACGGTGATAGGCGCGGAAGATATAGGCCGAGCCATCGACGAGGTAGAGGTGCTGCTTGGAATCCATGGGCACAGCCCTAGCAGCGCATGCGGGCGCCGTCAGCCATCCAATGCCGCTCCCTTCCCCACTGTCCCCCGTCAGGGAACGTTGCGATGCGACGGGCGTTTATCGCCGATGCTTGAACCTCGGGGTGGGGAAGCGTACCTGAGGGGCCGGAATACGGCTTCATGGGTTCGCATAACGCCCCCGAAGAGCCATCCTATCGGTATGAAAGAGGGATAACTGGAAGATGCGCAAGACTGTCATTGCCGCCACGCTCGCCCTGGGCGCGCTCTCGCTGGCCGCCTGCTCGCAAAAGACGCAGGACACGGCCTCGGAAGCCGCCTCTTCGGCTGCTGACGACATTTCGGACAACGCCTCAGCCGCAGGCGATGCCATCAGCGACGCGGGCCAGAAGGTTTCGCAGGCCGCAGACCAGACCGTCGATGCGACCAAGGATGCCGCGTCCGACGCTGCCGATGCCACCAGCGACACTGCCTCGGACGCCGCGCAGGCTGCCAAGGACGCCGAAGCGGCGCTCAACGCCGACATGCACAAGGACGACACCAGCAAGGCCGACGGCAGCAACTGATCGTCCCTGCAGGAAACGAAAAAGGGGCGCGCCGGTCAGTCCGGCGCGCCCCTTTTTCGTTGGCTTGGTAGCAAATATCAGATCAGCGCGAGGCAGTCTGATAGCCGTTGCGGGCCTGATTCTGGTAGCCTTGATAGATCGTACGGGCGATCTCGGCGATGCGGTTGTCGCGTCCGAGGTGCGAGCCGTGCCCGGTCACATAGATCGCCACCGCAATCGGATGCCCTTCCGGCGAGGAGATCACGCCGATGTCGCTCGACACGTTGTGCAGCGTCCCTGTCTTGTGCGCCAGATCGACCCCAGCGGGCAGGCCCGCCGTGATACGACGACGACCGGTGACGCAGCGATCCATGATCGAGAACAGCGTCTTGCGGCTGTTATCGCTCAGCCAGCGGCCTTCGTAGAGGCCGCTCAGGAAGCGGACCATGGCGAGCGGGGTGGCGCTGTCACGCTTGTCGATCACCGAGGCCGGGTCGATCGCGCCATCGTCCCGCACCAGGGTCAGGATATCGCGATCAAGTCGGAAATCCTCGATACCGGCGCGGTGCATGAAGGCATTGACCGCAGCGGGGCCGCCCACGACCTTGAGGATGCCGTCGGTCGCCATGTTATTCGAGTGGATGAGACTGGCTTCGAGCAGCGCGCGCGCGGTCATGCGCGGGCCGGGACGCGCCGGGGCGACCGCGCTGGAGAACGGGGCCGAACGCACCGGCATCATCATCGGGTAGATGGTGTCCAGGCTCCACTTGCCCTCGTCCACGCCCTGCAGGAAGGTTGCAGCAATCGCCACCTTGCTGGTGCTGGCCATCGGGAAGCGCTGGTCGCCCAGCACGCTGACAGTCTGCCCGGTGACGAGATCCATCGCCGCCACGCCGATGCGGCCTTGTGCCGAATTGGCGACCGAGGCGAGTTGCTTCTCGAACGCGGTGTCATAGGTCGGGGTCGAGCGGAACTCGGTCCCGAACATGGTGTCGAAAGCGTCCTGGACCTGACCCAGTTCGCCTGCCTGCACGCCGCTGCCGACGGGGACCAGCGCGGCAAGCGCCGCCGCCGCGACGCCCAGCGTGCGGCGCTTGATCCAGGCCTGTTTCAGCAGACCCTGCCCACGCTCCTGCAGAACGTCAACATCCAGGGCCTGTACGGCCGTCATTGCAGCCCGTCCGCTGCGCACCCAAGTCTTGCCCGCCAATGTCATTGCGATCCCATTCTGGGTGAAAACCAGTTTCAGGATGCTTAACAGTTCATCGACAGACCGCCACTGACGCGCGACGAACTGCATTTGGCTTGCGGCCATTGCCGAAAGACGATGCTTTCTGTCGCCGGAACGACGGAATCGGCAGCTATTCTGTGCGAATCATGCGCCGATCGCCTTGCGCACGTCCTGCACATAACTGGTGCGTTTCACGCCTGCGAGGAACAGCTTTCCCAACAGGCGTCCCGGCCAGCGCATCGGCCGCATCACCTGCAGGAACAGGATCACCCGCGCCCTGTCTGTATGGTTCCAGGCCTCATGCTCGTAAGTTTCGTCGAATACGAAAAGTTCGCCTTCGCGCCAGCCATGATCCTCGCCATCAACCTTGATCCCGCAGACCTCGCTGCCGCCTGGCACCGAGAGGCCAAGGTGGACATTGAGCATCGCCTTGGTGACGCCATGGTGCGAAGGAACATCGGTTCCCGGCTCGAACACCGAATAGAACGCGACGACGACGTTAGGAATGCGATCGACCAGTGCCGCCGTCTGCGGGCACTTCGCCCTGTTCATCGGGGAATCGTAGCCATAGCCCTTGAAGAAGAAGCTCTTCCACTTCGCGCTGGGCGCGATGCGACGATGGTCGGGACTGATCTTGGCAAAGGCGGGAACGGCGTCGCGTTCGGCCAGTACGGCGCGGGCCTCGGCTGCGATCGCCTGCCAGTTGGCACGAAGCAGTTCGATGCCAGGCACTGGCGCCGGATCGATGATCGGGGTGGTGGCGATGGTCGAGAAGCGGGCCAGAAACCGGTTAAGTGGCTTGCGGATACGCTTGCCCAGTTTAACCGCTCGGGTTTCCTTAATCCGCTCAAACCGCTCTTCCTGCACCTGCCCAGACGTCGATACCGGCGTCGATACATGCAAGGGCGTAGAGGGTGAAACGTCCTGCGCCCCAACCGACGGGATCACAGGCTCACTTGCGCCGTTCGGCACGCGAATGACTTCGTGCTTCATATCCTTTTCAGGCTCCTGTCGTTCCGTCCCCGACAGTCGCGCGGCGCCTTCCCCACTTGCCCGAGAATGCGTCGCAACAGCCTGATAAACGAAAAGACCGGGATGCGGTTGCATCCCGGCCTCATCATTTTGTCCGGTGGTACCGGCTCTGGTCGGTTTTATCCGATCAGAAGCCGCCCATGCCGCCCATGCCGCCCATGTCGGGCATGGCCGGGGCGGGCTTGTCGTCGGGCTTCTCGCTGATCGCCGCTTCGGTGGTGATCAGCAGGCCTGCAACCGATGCGGCGTTCTGCAGCGCGCTGCGAACGACCTTGGTCGGGTCGATGACGCCGGCGGCCTTGAGGTTCTCGTAGGTCTCGGTCGCGGCGTTGAAGCCCAGCGTCTCGTCCGACTGGTCGAGCAGCTTGCCGGCGACAACGGCGCCGTCGATGCCTGCGTTCTCGGCGATCTGCTTGATCGGTGCGGCAATCGCCTTGCGGACGATGTCGATACCGCGGGTCTGGTCGTCGTTCGCGCCGGTCAGGCCTTCGAGAGCCTTGGTGGCGTACAGCAGAGCCGTGCCGCCGCCCGAAACGATGCCTTCCTCAACAGCTGCGCGGGTCGCGTGGAGAGCGTCGTCGACGCGGTCCTTGCGCTCCTTCACTTCGACTTCCGAAGCGCCGCCGACCTTGATGACGGCCACGCCGCCAGCCAGCTTTGCCAGACGCTCCTGCAGCTTCTCGCGGTCGTAGTCCGAAGTGGTGACTTCGATCTGCGCACGGATCTGCTCGACGCGGCCCTTGATGTCGTCGGCCGAACCCGAACCGTCGACGATCGTGGTGTTGTCCTTGTCGATGGTGACCTTCTTGGCCTGGCCCAGCATGCCGAGCGTGACGCTCTCCAGCTTGATGCCGAGGTCTTCCGAGATCATCTCGCCGGCGGTCAGCGTGGCGATATCGCCCAGCATCGCCTTGCGACGATCGCCGAAGCCCGGAGCCTTGACGGCTGCGATCTTCAGGCCGCCACGCAGCTTGTTGACGACGAGCGTGGCCAGAGCCTCACCCTCGATGTCCTCGGCGATGATGAGGAGCGGACGGCCCGACTGCACCACGGCTTCGAGGATCGGCAGCAGCGCCTGGAGCGACGACAGCTTCTTCTCGTGGATGAGGATGTACGGGTTCTCAAGCTCGACCGTCATCTTCTCGGGGTTGGTGACGAAGTAGGGCGAGAGGTAGCCACGGTCGAACTGCATGCCCTCGACGACGTCGAGTTCGAATTCGAGACCCTTGGCCTCCTCGACGGTGATCACGCCTTCCTTGCCGACCTTCTCCATCGCCTCGGCGATCTTCTGGCCGACTTCCTTGTCGTCGTTGGCCGAGATGATGCCGACCTGGGCGATTTCCGACGAACCCGCAACCGGGGTCGAACGCGCGGCGAGGTTCTCGACGACCTTGCCGACAGCGAGGTCGATGCCGCGCTTGAGGTCCATCGGGTTCATGCCGGCAGCAACCGACTTCATGCCCTCGCGAACGATCGCCTGAGCAAGAACGGTCGCGGTGGTGGTGCCGTCACCGGCCTTGTCGTTGGCCTTCGAGGCCACTTCGCGCAGCATCTGCGCGCCCATGTTCTCGAACTTGTCCTTGAGTTCGATTTCCTTGGCGACCGACACACCGTCCTTGGTGATGCGGGGCGCACCGAAGCTCTTGTCGATCACGACGTTGCGGCCCTTGGGGCCGAGCGTCACCTTGACGGCGTTGGCGAGCGTGTCGACGCCCGAGAGAATGCGCTCGCGCGCATCGCGGCCGAACTTGACGTCCTTGGCAGCCATGTTGAATTCCTTTTATGAAATCAGAAGAGTTGAAAGCAGACTTGGTGGTTCGGCTCAGCCGATCACGCCCAGGATGTCCGATTCCTTCATGATCAGCAGGTCTTCGCCGCCAACCTTGACTTCGGTGCCCGACCACTTGCCGAACAGCACGCGATCGCCAACCTTGACGTCGAGCGCGACGATCTTGCCGTCGACGACGGCGCCGTTGCCGGCAGCGACGATTTCGCCCTCAGCCGGCTTTTCCTTGGCGCTGTCGGGGATGATGATGCCACCGGCCGTCTTTTCCTCGGCCTCGACGCGGCGCACGAGAACACGGTCGTGCAGCGGACGGAAAGTCATTGGGGTGTCTCCCTCTTGATCCTGAAAACAGGTAAAACTGTACTTGGCACTCACCCATCGAGAGTGCCAACGGCGCCGGATATGGTCTCGGGTCCAAGGGTCGTCAAGCGGGAGGTGCCAGAAAAAAATGACCGGGTGGTGTCAGCTGCGACGGGTCGGGGTCAGGCTGAGATCGTCAGGCCACGCTCAGGCGGCCGAAAGTCACACAGGACTGAACTCCGGCGCGGGCACCGGCATCGGTGGCTCCGCCATGTCCGGATGGCGCGCCATGATCGCATCGCGGCGCATCCAGCGCGCCAGCAGCAGGATCGCGGCCACCGTCAGGCCGACCGCCAGGCCGATCCACACACCCAACCCGCCCAGCGGCGTCCAGAATGCCAGCGCTGCCGACGTGCCGAACCCCGCCACCCAGTACCCCAGCAAGGCGATCAGGAACGGCACACGCGTATCCTGAATGCCGCGCAGCACACCCGCGACCACCGCCTGCAACCCGTCCGTCAGCTGGAAGATCGCGGCGACGAACAGGAATTCGAGCGCAAAGCCCACCAGCGCGGCATTCTTCGCCTGATGCGGATCGAGATAGAGCGACACGATGGCGCCCGGCGCCAGCAGCATCAGCGAGGCGGAGACGACCATGAAGGCCATACCGATCGCGATCGAGGCCCAGCCCGCACGCGCCACACCCGCGCGGTCGCCCGCGCCATAGCTGTAGCCGACGCGAATCGTCGCCGCCTGCCCGACCCCAAACGGCACCATGAAGGCAAACGAGGCGATCTGCAGCGCGATGGCGTGGGCCGCGAGTTGCATCTCGCCGATGCGGCCCATCAGGAAGGCAGCGGCGCTGAACAACCCGCCCTCGGCCATCAGCGTCGCGGCGATCGGAAGGCCGAGTGCGAGCATCTGGCGGGCGCGCACCCACTCGGGCCGCCACCAGCGCCCGAAGATACGGTAGCGGTGCAGGCGCCGGTCCATGCGGATCGCCAGCGCATAGGCGAACACGGTGACAATGGCCGTGGAGATGCTGGAGGCCGCAGCCCCGTCCAGCCCCAGTGCAGGCAGGCCGAAATGGCCGAACACGAGCGCATAGTTGCCGATGACGTTGGTCAGGATCTCCAGCCCGGTGATGACCGTGGCGAAGACCGGTCGCCCCAGCGCCGACACAAACGTGCGCAGAACATTGCCGATCGCCATCGGGATCACCGAGATCGACAGCACCGCCAGAAAGCGCGAGGACAGCGCGACCACCTGCGGGTCCTGCCCGGTCGCGCGCATGATCGAGCCGCCCATCAGGCATACCCCCATGCAGACCACGCCCAGCCCAACCGCCAGCCACATCGCCATGCGGGTCGACCGGCGAACCTCGCGCACCGCATGGCGGCGGCGGCCCAGTTCGGCGGCAATCAGCGGGGCAACAGCGCCGGTCAGACCGTTGAGCCCCATCATCAACAGGGCAATGATCGCGACGGCCAGACTGGACGCCGCCAGTTGCTTGGCGCCGAGGCGCGAGATGAACATCACGTCGCTGGCATAGACCGCCATCTGCAACAGGTTCGCGATCGCCAGCGGCGCTGCCAGCCGGGCCGTCGCCACCAGTTCGGCGCGGAAGGTCGATGTCCTTGCAAGCGTAGTCATAAAGGTCGCGATAGGGCGCGACAGAGCCTTGCGATAGGGCCTTATGCCGCCTTTTCATCGCCCCCTCGCTGCGCTAGTCCCCCGCCGGGGCATGCCCAGTGCCCGTCAACGGGACACTTTGCCATGACTCTCAAGCTCTTGCGCCCTGCGCTGGCCCCGCTGGCCGCCCTTGCCCTGCTGGCAGGCTGCGGCGGCGGAAACGCCTCCTCTTCGCAGGATTCCGAGGACGATGCGGCACAGGATACGGCTCCTGCGCCCGTCGCCGCAGCCGGTGCGCCGGCAGGGTTCGCCGTGTGCCAGTCCTGCCATTCGGTGCAGGCGGGCGTGAACAGCGTCGGGCCGTCGCTTGCCGGGATCTACGGCAGCAAGGCGGGCGCGGTGCCGGGCTACAGCTTCAGCCCGGCCTTGGCGAACTCGGGCATCGTCTGGGACGAGAAATCGCTCGATACCTGGCTGCAAGGACCGATGCAGATGGTTCCGGGCACCAAGATGGTGATCTCCGTCTCCGATCCGGCGCGTCGCAAGGCCGTGATCGCGTATCTCAAGACGCTGAAGTAAATAGACGAAAGGGCGGCCTGACACGCAGACCGCCCTTCCATGCGCGACCCTTGCGGGACGGGTTCAGACCTGTAGCCCTCAGACCTTCTGGCCGGGCGTCGGTCCATCCTGCTGGACAGGCGCTTCGGCCTTCACGGGAACAGCCTTTGCCGCGGCGCCCGAACCTGCCGCCTCGCAGGAATCGGACGAGACCTTGGTCAGTTGCGGCTTGCCGCCCTGCCCCTGCTGTTGTCCTTCAGAACTGTAGGAGACCGTGCGCGTGCAGCCATTGGCATCGGTCGTGCTCGACACATAGCTGAAGTGGCTGCCCCTGGGCATGTCACCGACAACGGTGAAGCCCGGAGCACCGCTCCCAACACTGGCCTGCCCGTTCGCCGAGGCTGCCACCATGTGTTGCTGCATCTGCGCGGCCTGCTGCTGCATCACCGCCGCGCGCTGCATCATCATGTGCATCTGGGCGTCCATCATCGCTGAAACGCGATCCATTTGCACGAAGGGATCGTCCATCGCCGCCTGCTCGTAAGCGGCCGGGTCCATCTGCATGGCCGGGACGAACTGCACCTGGGGCGCCACGTCTCCGGCATAGTGAATTTCGACCACCGACCCGTCCGGCGCCTTGACGTTCATCGTGTGGAGCTTGGCGGTCGCCGCCTCGGCAGCTCCAGCCGCGAGTAGCGCCAATACGGCGGCACCGATCAGATATTTGCGCTCAGGCAGGCGCATGGCAGGCAGACGCATGGGGATGTCACTCCTTCAAGATTCTGTGCAATGGCAGGGAAGCTGCCTGTCGCAACCTGAACCCCGGATGACAGCGCCGAACAGCCCATCGCATCCCGGCTCGGGGCAGCCCAAAGAAAAAGGGCGGCGCCTTGCGGCACCGCCCTTTCCCTGAAATCCTGTCCGGGAAATCCCGGAAAGAAGATTACTTGAGCTCGACAGTGCCGCCGGCTTCTTCGATCTTCTTCTTGATCTCTTCGGCTTCAGCCTTCGAAGCGCCTTCCTTGAGGGCCTTCGGAGCGCCTTCGACGAGAGCCTTGGCTTCAGCCAGGCCCAGACCGGTGATGGCGCGGACTTCCTTGATGACGTTGATCTTCTTGCCACCGTCGCCGGTGAGGATCACGTCGAACTCGGTCTTCTCTTCAGCAGCGGCGCCAGCGTCGCCACCGGCAGCCGGAGCGGCAACGGCAACAGCAGCGGCAGCCGAAACGCCCCATGCTTCTTCAAGGGCCTTGGCGAGGTCAGCGGCCTCGAGGACGGTCAGCTGCGACAGTTCTTCAACAAGCTTGGCGATGTCAGCCATGATAATACACTCCTGATCTGTGGTCCCGGCAGGGCCTCATGCCGCAGCCGGGATAAATCGTTTCTTCGATTCGAATTGCCGAGGCGAAACTCAGGCAGCCTTGTCGGCGTAGGCGCCGAAGACGCGGGCCAGCTTGGCCGCCGGAGCGGTCGAGAGCTGGGCGATCTTCGTCGCGGGAGCCTGGACGAGGCCGATGAGCTTGGCGCGCAGTTCGTCGAGCGAGGGCATCGAGGCGAGAGCCTTGACGCCGTCCGCGTTCAGAACCTGCGACCCCATCGATCCGCCGACGATCTCGATCTTGTCGGTCGTCTTGGCGAAGTCGACCACTGCCTTGGCGGCTGCGACGGGGTCCACCGAAGTGGCGATGGCCGTCGGGCCGGTCAGGAAGTCGCCGAGACCGACATAGTCGGTGCCGTCGATGGCGATCTTGGCAAGACTGTTCTTCGCGACCTTATAGGTTGCACCAGCTGCGCGGATCCGGTTGCGCAGATCGGTGGACTGCGCCACCGACATGCCGAGGTTGCGCGTGACAACTGCCACACCAACTTCGTTGAACGCCGCGTTGAGCTGGGCGACCGAATCGGCTTTCTGCGAACGATCCATGCCTTACTCCTTCACAATGGCTGCAAGGGGCGAGCCCCCGACAGCCGGCTACGTATTGTCCGGCAGACGCAAGGCCAGCCGGGCGAGTCCGTTTCGAAGGGGAAGGAGTGCCTGTGCCTGTCCCTGAGGACGCGGATCACGAGGCGGGCACCACACTCCAGTAAAGAGCGAAGGGCCGGAATTTATCCTGTTCCCCGCCTAGGCTGGAAATTAAGCCCCCAAACGGGAGCACCAACTGTCTCGGACGGATGAACCATGAGTCGAAACCCATGCGGTTCGGCGGCGCCTTTCGCGCAAAGCGGGGGCAGAGTCAACTTAAACTGACACTGACGTCAGCCGGGCCTACCCTCGCTCTCCCCGCCTTCCGGCGCATAGCCCAGCAGATCGCCCGGCTGGCATTCCAGTTCGCGGCAGATCGCCTCCAGCGTCGAGAAGCGGATCGCCTTGGCCTTGCCGGTCTTGAGGATCGACAGGTTCGCCAGCGTGATCCCGATCCGCTCGGCCAGCTGGGTCAGCGTCATGCGCCGCTCGTAGAGCAAGTCGTCGAGGCGAACGACGATGCGGGTCGCGTCGGTCGCGGCAGCATCGGAGGGAGCGGTATCGGAAGGGTCGGTGAGGGGGGCATCAGACGGTGCCCTCTACGTCCTGCTCCAGCGCATGACCATGGCGAAAGACGCGGGCGAGGACGAACAGCACCAGCGCGAAGGCCAGCGTGTTGCCGCCGCCGAAGTCCACCGACACGGCAAAACCCGCCACCGTCCCGCCGATCGGCAAGCCGACCAGACCTGCGAAGAACTGGATCGCCGCCAGTTCGATCACGCACATGGCCAGACCTTCGATACGGCCTGCATTAGCGGGCGCAAACGGACACTTTTCCGCTACGGTGGCAATGATCGCCAGAACCTTGCCAATGGCCTTGCCCGTCACCGACAGCGCGCCGATCGCTAGCAGCAGCGAACCGACGGGCGCCCACACCGGGTCGAGCAGCCCGTGCCCGAAGGGTCGGCTGGCGATCAGGGTGGAGATCAGTCCGAAGACCGCGACCACCTGCGATATCGTGACCCCGACCAATGCCACGACCAGCACGATCGTCGCCGTCGCCAGCAGCGGGTCCTCGAAGATGCGGCGCGCATTTTCCTTCGACGGGCGGTCGGTTGTGAGAAGCCTCCAGGCTGCGTTCGCCATCACACCGTCTCCGCCAGTTCGGCACGCATTTCCGCGCCCTTGCGGAACACCCGCGCGAGGATGAACAGGACCAGCATCAGCAGCAGGCCGTTACCCGACACATTGCCGTCGCTGAAATCGAGATGCATCGCCCCGCTGGCCTTAGCCATATGCGCAAGCCACTGCCCCAGCCCCGCTAGCGGAATGCCGAGAATCTGCACGTCGAGCGAAAGCCAGGCCATGCCGGTCAGCCGCGTTGCATTCTCGGGCACGAAGGGATCACCCTCGCCCACCGTGTCGACGATCCGCTTGAGATGGTAGAGCATCCGCAGCAGCAGGCCCATCATCAGCGCGGTGACAAGCAGCAGACCGACAAGGGCAATCATCAGGTGCCCCGACGATACGTCCGGCGCATCGACGGCAAGACCGGCCGCGATGTCACTGCGAAAGATCAGGACCGGCAGCACCGCAACCAGACAGGCCGCGCCCGCCAGCGCGAACACGCCCATCAGAAACCACAGCAGCCCCCGCGCAATGGCGAGCAGCGGGTCACGGGGAATAGCTCTCATCGTCAAATTCCTTGGCAAGAACTCAATAAAGCGGGACCGCGATGCCGGGCGACGCGACCGACGCGCACCCGAAAGCGTGGGCCGAGACGAACGTCCCGCCGAACGCGGCGGTCAGCAGCAGCATCGCAGCCCAGAGGGGCAGCGTGGTGATGTCAGAAGCAGGGATACGAACACGCATGTTCCGTTCTCCGATATGGCTCATATCGAATTTCAATAATATCGAGTCGCCATATCGTCAATCGATAATATCGAAATTCGATAATTTCGCTCCACCGAAACGAGTCCCGCACCGCAGAAATCCGTACGCCACCCCTTTGACAGACCCCGCACCTTTTCCTATATCGCGGGAGCCCGACGCTTCGAGCAAGGCAGGCCCATGCGCGGGGGCCTGCTCCGAAAGGAAGCGATCTTACGGCATTCATCTGACGCGAAAGGCTGCAGGCCGCGGCATGGGGAAACCCGTGAAAACCGCCGTGCCGTGCGGCCTTTAGGCGTTTCGGTGACGTTCCATTCTTCGGGTGGGGCGACGTCCTCGCAAGACGAAATTCACGATGGCGCGTGCCCGGCGAATCAGCCTGTCGCGCGTCTCAAAAGCGAAGAGGCAAGACCTTCTCATGGCCACCAAGCCTATCGATACTGCGGTGCGTTCCGCCAAGAAGCGCATCCGCAAGATCTTCGGGGACATCCACGAAGTCGTGCAGATGCCCAACCTCATCGAGGTTCAGCGCGAAAGCTACGAGCAGTTCCTGCGCTCGAACCCTGAGACGGGCTACGTCTCGGGTCTCGAAAAGACGCTGCGCTCGGTCTTCCCGATCCGTGACTTCGCCGGCACCAGCGAGCTGGACTTCGTCCACTACGAGCTGGAAGAGCCCAAGTTCGACGTGACCGAGTGCCGCCAGCGCGGCATCACCTATGCAGCCCCGATGAAGGTCACGCTGCGCCTGATCGTGTTCGAAGTCGATGCCGAGACGGAAACCCGCTCGGTCCTCGATATCAAGGAGCAGGACGTCTACATGGGCGACATGCCCCTGATGACGGAGAACGGCACCTTCTTCATCAACGGCACCGAGCGCGTGATCGTCTCGCAGATGCACCGTTCGCCGGGCGTCCTGTTCGACCACGATCGCGGCAAGACCCACGCCTCGGGCAAGTACCTCTTCGCGGCCCGCGTGATCCCGTACCGTGGTTCGTGGCTGGACTTCGAGTTCGACGCCAAGGACATCGTGAACGTGCGTATCGACCGCAAGCGCAAGCTGCCGGTCACCTCGCTGCTCTATTCGCTGGGCCTCGATTCCGAAGCGATCCTCGATCACTTCTACCAGACCGTCACCTGGAAGCGCGGTGAAGGCGGCTGGCGCCTGCCCTACTCGCCCGAAGCCTGGCGCGGTGCGAAGCCGACCTTCGACATCGTCGATGCCAAGTCGGGCGAAGTCGTGTTCGCCGCCGGTACCAAGATCTCCCCGCGCGCTGCCAACAAGGCGCAGAAGGACGGCCTCGAAGAGCTGCTGATCCCGACCGAGGAAATCTTCGGCCGCTACTCGGCTGTCGATCTCATCAACGAGTCGACCGGCCGCATCTACATCGAGGCCGGTGACGAAGTGTCGCCCGAGAACCTCGAAGCGCTGGATCAGGCAGGCATCGACCAGATCGCCCTGCTCGACATCGACGACGTCAACACCGGTCCCTGGATCCGCAACACGATGAAGGCCGACAAGGCCGAGAATCGCGACATGGGTCTGGAAGCGATCTACAAGGTCATGCGTCCGGGCGAGCCGCCGACGAAGGAAACCGCAGAGGCGCTGTTCGGCGGCCTGTTCTTCGACGCCGACCGCTACGACCTCTCGGCCGTGGGCCGCGTCAAGATGAACATGCGCCTCGGCCTCGATGCCGAGGACACCGTGACCACGCTGCGCGTCGAGGACATCCTCGCCGTGGTGAAGGAGCTTGTCGGCCTGAAGGACGGCAAGGGCGAGATCGACGACATCGACAACCTCGGCAACCGCCGCGTGCGTTCGGTGGGCGAGCTGCTGGAAAACCAGTACCGCGTCGGCCTGCTGCGCATGGAGCGCGCCGTGAAGGAGCGCATGTCGTCGGTGGACGTGTCGACGGTCATGCCGAACGACCTCATCAACGCCAAGCCCGCCGTGGCCGCCGTGCGCGAGTTCTTCGGTTCCTCGCAGCTCTCGCAGTTCATGGACCAGACCAACCCGCTGTCGGAAGTCACCCACAAGCGCCGCGTGTCGGCGCTCGGGCCGGGTGGTCTCACCCGTGAGCGCGCCGGCTTCGAAGTCCGCGACGTTCACCCGACCCACTACGGTCGTATCTGCCCGATTGAGACGCCGGAAGGCCCGAACATCGGTCTGATCAACTCGCTCTCGACCTTCGCGCGCGTCAACAAGTACGGCTTCATCGAGACGCCGTACCGCAAGGTTCTCGACGGCAAGGTCAGCGGCGACGTCGTTTACCTGTCGGCGATGGAAGAGCAGAAGCACACCGTCGCGCAGGCTTCGGCCGAACTCAGCGCCGACGGCTCGTTCGTCGAGGAACTCGTCTCGGCTCGCCAGAACGGCGAATTCGTGATGAGCCCGCGCGATCAGGTCACGCTGATGGACGTTTCGCCCAAGCAGCTCGTTTCGGTCGCCGCCTCGCTCATTCCGTTCCTGGAAAACGACGACGCCAACCGCGCCCTCATGGGCTCGAACATGCAGCGTCAGGCCGTGCCGCTCGTCAAGGCCGATGCGCCTTATGTCGGTACCGGCATGGAAGAGACCGTGGCGCGCGATTCGGGCGCTGCGATTGCTGCCAGCCGTGCAGGCGTGGTCGATCAGGTCGACGCCACCCGTATCGTCATCCGCGTCAGCGGTGACATCGAGGCCGGCAAGTCGGGCGTCGACATCTACCGTCTGCAGAAGTTCGAGCGCTCGAACCAGTCGACCTGCATCAACCAGCGTCCGCTGGTGAAGGTGGGCGAAATGGTTCAGGCCGGCACCATCATCGCCGATGGTCCGTCGACCGAGTTCGGCGAACTGGCGCTGGGCCGTAACGTGCTCGTCGCGTTCATGCCCTGGAACGGCTACAACTACGAAGACTCCATCCTGATCTCCGAGCGCATCGTGAAGGACGACGTGTTCACGTCGATCCACATCGACGAGTTCGAGGTCATGGCCCGCGACACCAAGCTGGGGCCCGAGGACATCACCCGCGACATCCCGAACGTTGGCGAGGAAGCCCTGCGCAACCTCGACGAGGCGGGCATCGTCTACGTCGGTGCCGAAGTGCATCCGGGCGACATCCTGGTCGGCAAGATCACCCCGAAGGGCGAAAGCCCGATGACGCCGGAAGAAAAGCTCCTGCGCGCCATCTTCGGTGAAAAGGCCTCGGACGTGCGCGATACCTCGCTGCGTCTGCCGCCGGGCGTTTCGGGCACGATCGTCGATGTTCGCGTGTTCAACCGTCACGGTATCGAGGTCGACGACCGTACCCGCGCGATCCAGAACGAGGAAATCGAACGCCTCGCCAAGGACCGTGAGGACGAGCGTGCGATCCTCAACCGCGCCACCTACAACCGTCTGCGCGACATGCTGCTCGGCCAGACCGCCACGGCAGCTCCCAAGGGCGTCAAGAAGGGCGTGGAGATCACCGACGAGGTGCTCGCCGAAGCCGAGCGTCACGAGTGGTGGAAGTTCGGCGTTGCCGACGACCACATGCAGTCGCAGCTCGAAGCGGTGAAGACCCAGTACGACGCGACCGTCAAGGCGATCCAGGAGAAGTTCGAGGATCGCAAGGAGAAGCTGGAGCGCGGCGACGAGCTGGCTCCGGGCGTGCTCAAGATGGTCAAGGTCTTCGTCGCGGTGAAGCGCAAGCTGCAGCCGGGCGACAAGATGGCCGGCCGTCACGGCAACAAGGGTATCATCAGCCGCATCCTGCCGCTGGAAGACATGCCCTTCCTCGAGGACGGTACGCCTGTCGACTTCGTGATGAACCCGCTGGGTGTGCCTTCGCGCATGAACGTGGGTCAGATCTTCGAGACGCACCTTGGCTGGGCTGCCCGCGGCCTGGGCAAGCGCATCGGTGACGCGCTGGACGCCTGGCGTGCAGCCAACCCGAACCCCGTTGCCGGCCAGCCGCCGGAAGCGGTGCGCGAGATGCTGACCGAGATCTACGGCGAGAACTACGCTGCCGACATCGCCTCGCGCGATGACCAGCAGATCGTCGAGTTCGCCGAGTCCGTCCGCAAGGGCGTGCCGATGGGCTCGCCGGTGTTCGACGGCGCGATCGAGAAGGACGTCTCCGACATGCTCAAGCTGGCGGGTCTGGACGAATCGGGTCAGGTGAACCTGTACGACGGACGCACCGGTGACTGCTTCGACCGCAAGGTCACGGTGGGCATGAAGTACGTCCTGAAGCTGCACCACCTTGTCGACGACAAGATCCACGCGCGTTCGATCGGGCCCTACTCGCTCGTCACCCAGCAGCCGCTGGGCGGTAAGGCGCAGTTCGGTGGCCAGCGCTTCGGTGAGATGGAGGTCTGGGCACTCCAGGCCTACGGCGCGGCGTATACCCTGCAGGAAATGCTGACGGTGAAGTCGGACGACGTGGTCGGCCGCACCAAGGTCTACGAAGCGATCGTCAAGGGCGACGACACCTTCGAGGCCGGCATTCCCGAGAGCTTCAACGTTCTCGTCAAGGAAATGCGCTCGCTGGGCCTCAACGTCGAGCTCACCAGCCACGACGACAACGAGGACGACGACGGCGTCGCCCTGGCGGCGGAGTGAAATTCGGGGCGCTGTCTCCCGAAGACAGCGCTCCTTCACGCCGCATGAAAGAATTCACCCCCAGAGGGACTGAACTATGAACGACCTGACCAAGTTCACCAACCAGATGGCGAAGCCGGAAACCTTCGACCAGATCCAGATCGGTCTGGCGAGCCCCGAGCGTATCCGCTCCTGGTCCTTCGGCGAGATCAAGAAGCCGGAAACCATCAACTACCGCACGTTCAAGCCCGAGCGTGATGGCCTGTTCTGCGCGCGCATCTTCGGTCCCGTGAAGGACTACGAGTGCCTGTGCGGCAAGTACAAGCGCATGAAGTACAAGGGCGTCGTCTGCGAGAAGTGCGGCGTCGAAGTGACCGTGACCAAGGTGCGCCGCGAGCGCATGGGCCACATCGAACTGGCTGCGCCTGTCGCGCACATCTGGTTCCTCAAGTCGCTGCCTTCGCGCATCGGCCTGCTGCTCGACATGCAGCTCAAGCTGCTCGAGCGCGTGCTGTACTTTGAATCGTACATCGTCACCGAGCCGGGCCTGACCCCGCTCGAAAAGTACCAGCTGCTGACCGAGGACGAGCTTCTCGACGCGCAGGACGAGTACGGTGAAGACGCGTTCTCGGCCGGGATCGGCGCCGAGGCCGTCAAGCACATGCTGATGAACCTCGACCTCGAGCAGGAGCGCGCTGACCTCTTGCAGGAGCTTGAGACCACCAAGTCGGAACTGAAGCCGAAGAAGATCATCAAGCGCCTGAAGGTCGTCGAATCGTTCATCGATTCGGGCAACCGTCCGGAGTGGATGATCCTCGAAGTCGTGCCGGTCATCCCGCCAGAGCTGCGCCCGCTGGTGCCGCTGGACGGTGGCCGCTTCGCGACCTCGGACCTCAACGACCTGTACCGCCGCGTCATCAACCGCAACAACCGCCTCAAGCGCCTGATGGAGCTGCGCGCGCCCGACATCATCGTACGCAACGAAAAGCGCATGCTGCAGGAAGCGGTCGACGCGCTGTTCGACAACGGCCGCCGTGGCCGCGTGATCACCGGTGCCAACAAGCGTCCGCTCAAGTCGCTGTCCGACATGCTCAAGGGCAAGCAGGGCCGCTTCCGCCAGAACCTTCTGGGCAAGCGCGTCGACTATTCGGGCCGTTCGGTCATCGTGACCGGCCCTGAGCTCAAGCTGCACCAGTGCGGTCTTCCCAAGAAGATGGCGCTCGAGCTGTTCAAGCCGTTCATCTACGCCCGTCTGGACGCCAAGGGTCTCTCGATGACCCTGAAGCAGGCCAAGAAGTGGGTCGAGAAGGAGCGCAAGGAAGTCTGGGACATCCTCGACGAGGTGATCCGCGAGCACCCGGTCATGCTGAACCGCGCGCCCACGCTCCACCGTCTGGGCATCCAGGCGTTCGAGCCGGTCCTCATCGAAGGCAAGGCGATCCAGCTGCACCCGCTCGTCTGCTCGGCCTTCAACGCCGACTTCGACGGTGACCAGATGGCCGTCCACGTCCCGCTCTCGCTGGAAGCCCAGCTGGAAGCGCGCGTGCTGATGATGTCGACCAACAACATCCTCTCGCCCGCCAACGGCAAGCCGATCATCGTGCCGTCGCAGGACATGGTTCTGGGTCTCTACTACCTGACCATGGACCGCACCGGCGATCCGGGCGATGGCATGAAGTTCGCCGACATGGCCGAAGTCCATCAGGCGCTGCACGTCGGCGCCGTGACGCTGCACTCGAAGATCGAGGCCCGCGTGCCGCAGACCGACGAGAACGGCGAGCAGTACATGAAGCGCTTCGAGACCACGCCGGGTCGCATGCTGCTGGGCGAATGCCTGCCCAAGTCGCACACCGTGCCGTTCGACGTCGTCAACAAGCTGCTGACGAAGAAGGACATCGGCGAGGTTATCGACCAGGTCTATCGTCACACCGGCCAGAAGGACACGGTGCTGTTCGCGGACGCCATCATGTCGCTGGGCTTCCGCCACGCGTTCCGTGCGGGCATCTCGTTCGGCAAGGACGACATGATCATTCCGGACAGCAAGGAAGCGCTGGTCGGCGAGACCAAGGAACTGGTGGCTGACTACGAGCAGCAGTACCAGGACGGTCTGATCACCCAGCAGGAAAAGTACAACAAGGTGATCGATGCCTGGAGCCGCTGCGGCGACCAGGTGGCGAACGCCATGATGGAAGAGCTGAAGGCGCAGCCGATCGACCCGGAAACGGGCCGCATGGCGCAGATCAACTCGATCTACATGATGAGCCACTCGGGTGCGCGTGGTTCTCCGGCGCAGATGAAGCAGCTGGGCGGTATGCGCGGCCTGATGGCCAAGCCTTCGGGCGAGATCATCGAGACGCCGATTATCTCGAACTTCAAGGAAGGTCTGACCGTTCTTGAATACTTCAACTCGACCCACGGCGCCCGTAAGGGTCTGGCCGATACCGCGCTCAAGACGGCGAACTCGGGTTACCTGACCCGCCGTCTGGTCGACGTATCGCAGGACTGCGTCGTCGTGATCGAGGACTGCGGCACCGAACGCGCGCTGGAAATGCGCTCGATCGTGCAGGGCGGTTCGGTGATCGCCTCGCTGGGCGAGCGTATCCTGGGCCGTACCCTGGCCGAGGACATGCTGGCCAAGGACGGCAGCGTCGTTGCCGCCAAGGGCCAGCTCCTCGACGAGGCCGCCGTGGCCGCGATCGAGGCGACCGGCGCTCAGGCCGCCCGCATCCGCTCGCCGCTGGTCTGCGAAGCGACCCAGGGCGTCTGCGGCAAGTGCTACGGCCGTGACCTTGCCCGCGGTACGCCGGTGAACATCGGTGAAGCTGTCGGCGTCATCGCCGCGCAGTCGATCGGTGAGCCGGGCACCCAGCTGACCATGCGTACCTTCCATATCGGTGGTGCGGCGCAGCTCAACGAAACCTCGCACCTCGAATCGCTGTGCGACGGTACGGTCGAGTATCGCGACATCCCGACGATCGTCGACAAGCGCGGTCGTCGCCTGTCGCTCGCCCGCAACGGCGAAGTCGTGGTCTTCGACACCGAAGGTCGCGAACGTGCGATCAGCCGCGTGCCTTACGGTACGGTGCTGCTCCACACCAGCGGCGCGAAGGTGAAGGAAGGCGAACGCCTGGCAGAGTGGGACCCGTTCACCCTGCCGATCATCACCGAAACCGCCGGTGTCGTGAAGTATCAGGACCTGATCGACCAGCGCACGCTGACCGAGCATGTCGACGATGCCACCGGCATGTCCAGCCGTGTCGTCACCGAGGACCGTTCGAACCGTTCGAAGAAGAAGGAGGACCTGCGTCCGCGCATCACCCTTCTCGACGACGCCTCGGGTGAATCGGCGCGCTACATGCTGGCACCGGGCACCACGCTCTCGGTCGAGGACGGCCAGACGATCGAAGCGGGCGACATCATCGCGCGTGCTTCGCGCGAAGCTGCCAAGACCCGCGACATCACCGGTGGTCTGCCGCGCGTTGCCGAGCTGTTCGAGGCCCGCAAGCCGAAGGACAACTCGATCATCGCCAAGGTTTCGGGCCGCATCGAGTTCGTCCGCGACTACAAGGCCAAGCGCAAGATCGCGATCATTCCGGAAGAGGGTGATCCGATCGAGTACCTGATCCCCAAGAGCCGCGTGATCGACGTTCAGGAAGGCGACTTCGTCAAGAAGGGCGACAACCTGATCTCGGGTTCGCCCGATCCGCACGACATTCTGGAGGTTCTCGGCGTCGAGGCCCTGGCGGAATACCTCGTCGCGGAAATCCAGGAAGTCTACCGCTTGCAGGGCGTGAAGATCAACGACAAGCACATTGAGACGATCGTTCGTCAGATGCTGCAGAAGGTCGAGATCACGGCGGGTGGCGACACCACGCTGCTGCCGGGCGAGCAGGTCGACTACGAGGAAATGAACGAGATCAACAGCAAGCTTCCCGAGGGCAAGGTTCCCGCGGAAGGCAAGCCGGTGCTGCTGGGCATCACCAAGGCCTCGCTGCAGACCCGTTCGTTCATCTCGGCAGCCTCGTTCCAGGAGACCACCCGCGTGCTCACGCAGGCGGCCGTGGAAGGCAAGAAGGACTCGCTGATCGGTCTCAAGGAGAACGTCATCGTCGGTCGCCTCATCCCCGCCGGTACCGGCGCGGGCATGAACCGCGTCCGCGTGGCCGCCTCCAGCCGCGACGCGGCGCTGCGCGCGGCTACCCGCCGCATGCAGGAGGCGCTCATCGCCGCCAACACAGCGGAAGAAGAACATGCCGCTGAACTGGCGCAGGGCCCCGAAGCCGCTCTCGGCAACGACCCGCTTGCGTCGGTCGAAGGCCCCACCCACGGCACCGACGCCGATGCCGGTGACTACCTGCTGAAAGGCGACGACGACGCAGCCGAGTAAGCTGCATCGTCTCCCCTGACGGGAAGCCAACAAAAAGCCCCGCCGGAGCGATCCGGCGGGGCTTTTTCGTATCTGGAAGGCTTCGGGATGCCGGTCAGCTGCCGCCCAGTTCCATCCGGTCGCCATCGATATGCACGTTGCCCAGCTTCTCCAGCGCCGACTGGCCGAGCAGCGAGACCGGCAGACCTTCGGGCACGATCACCGCTCCGATCCCCCGCGCGGACGCGGTGCCCAGCTCCACCCGGTCGAGCGTGACCGGCACCCCATAGACGGTGCCGCTGGCGCCCTTCCCGATCGCGCGCACGTCACTGTCGCTCCACGACAATCCAAGCCCGCGCGCATCGTCCCCGGTCAGCGCCACCACGCTGGCGCCGGTATCGACCAGCATATGCACCGGCTGCCCGTTGAGCGTCGCATCGGCGTAGAAATGCCCATCGGGCGCACGGGTGAGCGTGGTGCCATCGCCGCCCCACCCGGCGGCTGCCTGAGCGGGTGGCTGCGTAGTCGCGAGGTCTGATGTTGGGGAAGCGCTCGACAGGGCCTCAGGCGCGCTCGCGCCGCCCTTGAGGCCGGGCGCCAGCCAGACGATCACGCCAAGACTGGCGACCAGTACGAGGATGGGGGCAATGCGCATGCCCGCAAAGCTACGCGCGAGGGTTTAAGCGGCGGTAAACCGGGGAAGGAAGCCCTTCCTCACCTGCCACGCCAACGCAAAGGGGGGAGGAATCGAGGAAACCGCCCGCACTTTGACGCCACGGTAAATTCGGGTTCGCCCCATTCGAAACGCCACTTGTCATGCTTGAAGCCGCAAATCTGCTGGGCGACCTGGGATGGAACGTCAGACATGTAATCTACCTGATCGTCGTCCGCCTGCGCCACCAGAGCCGCATCGCGCAGCGCCACGTAATCCTGCGGCGGCTCTCCCTCGACCAAAAGGTGGTCGAGCCCCTCCTCTGCGATATGAGTAAGCGCCCAGCGCATCTCACCCCGATCGAAGTACATCGCTGTCGTGACCATGATGCCTTCATGCACACGACAGCCGAGCAGAGGCCTGTCCCGTGAAAATTCGGCAAGGCGCGCAGGTCCAGCGAACTCGAAATCGTTCGACCAAAGCACTGTCCATCCCGTGGGCAGTACGGCGCAGGAAAACGGCGCCTGTTAGCCTCGTCCGCTTCGCCGGTATCTTCCAGATCGAACAGCTTCAGGAAATCGACCTTGACCATTCCCTGTGCCGCGATCCACGAAATCCTGAAGCCCACAGCCCTTCTCCGATGCCGTAAAACAGCGACGTGGCTGCGACAGCCCCCTACTCCGCCGCCTGCGCGCTCGCCAGCGCGGCTGCCTCTTCGGCGGCTTCCATCTCGGCGGCCTTGGTCTCCACCAGCGAGACGATATGCTCCAGCATGGCTTCGTCGTTCACGGTGTGGTCGGTCACGCCCGACAGGTACACCATGTGCTTGCCGTTGCCGCCGCCGGTCAGCCCGATATCGGTCTCGCGCGCCTCGCCGGGGCCGTTGACCACGCAGCCGAGCACCGAGAGCGAAATCGGCGTCTTGATGTGCTGGAGGCGCGATTCGAGCGCTTCCACCGTTCGGATCACGTCGAAACCCTGTCGCGCGCAGCTGGGGCACGAGACAACGCGAACGCCGCGCGTGCGCAGGCCCAGCGTCTTGAGCATCTCGAAGCCGACGCGCACTTCCTCTTCCGGCTCTGCCGAAAGCGAGACGCGCAAGGTATCGCCGATTCCCGACCACAGCAGCATGCCCATGCCGATCGAGGACTTCACGGTGCCGCCGATCAGCCCGCCCGCCTCGGTGATGCCCAGATGCAGCGGGCAGTCCACCGCGTCCGCCAGCCCCTGATAGGCGGCGACCGCCAGGAACACGTCGGAGGCCTTCACCGCCACCTTGAACTCGTGGAAATCGTGGTCCTGCAACAGCTTGATATGATCGAGCGCGGATTCGACCAGCGCCTCGGGGCAGGGCTCGCCGTATTTTTCGAGCAGGTCGCGCTCAAGGCTGCCCGCGTTCACGCCGATGCGGATCGCACAGCCGTTGGCTTTGGCGGCGCGCACCACTTCGGCCACGCGCTCGGCCGAGCCGATGTTGCCGGGATTGATGCGCAGGCACGCCGCGCCCGCGTCCGCCGCTTCGAGCGCACGCTTGTAGTGGAAATGGATGTCCGCGATCAGCGGGACCCGTGCCGCCTTGGCGATCTGGCGAAAGGCGGTGGTGCTCTCCACGTCTGGGCACGAGACACGGATCAGGTCCGCGCCCGCATCCTCGCAGCGACGGATCTGGTCGATCGTCGCCACCGCATCGGTGGTGGGCGTGTTGGTCATGGTCTGGACCGTGATCGGGGCGTCGCCGCCGACGGGAACGCTGCCGACCATGATCTGGCGGCTCTTGCGGCGCTCGATATCGCGCCAGGGACGTACGGATGACATGCGCCCCCTATAGGCCCTTGGCGTGACGGTTTGAAGCACGATTGATTGAGGAGGCGCGCAATTTGCGGCATGGCGGGCGCATGTTCGACATGACTCTTGCTGACGACGACCATGGCGCCCTGCCCCTGCTGTTCGGGCGCGTGCTCGATGGCGAAGGCGGCGGACGCCCGCTGAACTGGGAAGAGGTCCAGCACTGGCGCCCCGGCGTGGAGGGCGAGACCTTGTGGATTCACCTGCTGCGCACGCATCCCGGCGTCGCCCACTGGCTGGAGCACACGCTGGGCGTCTCGGAGCCGACCGCCGAACTGCTCACCAGCGATTCGACGCGCCCGCGCGCCTTTCGCGAAGGCGATGCGCTGGTGGCGACGCTGCGGGGCATCAACTTCAACTCCGGCGCCGAGCCCGAGGACATGCTCTCGATGCAGCTGTGGAGCGACGGCAAGCGCGTAGTCACGCTGCGCCGCCTGCCGCTCCAGACCCCGCGCATGGCCTGCAACGATCTCGATGCCGGGCGTGGGGCAGTCGATGCGGGCGCGCTCGTCACCCAGTTGACCGAACACCTGGTGGACCGCATGAGCCACTCGATCATCGACATGAACGAGGTGATCGATGAGATGGAAGATACCCCGGTCGATCAGGACACCGACGGGCTGCTCGACAAGATCGCCAGCATCCGGCGCAACTGCCTTGCGCTCAAGCGCCACATGTCGCCCCAACACGAGGCGCTTCAGGCCATCGCCAACGGCGCGCCTGCATGGTTCGAGCAGCATGACCGGCGCGAGATCGCCGAGACCATCGCCCGCCTGCGCCGCTATCTCGACGATCTGGACATCAGCAAGGAAAGCGCGGTCGTCCTGCAAGACGACATCCGCGCCCGCGCCGCCGCCAACTCGCAGAAGACGCAGTATCTGCTGGCGATCATGGCGGGCATCTTCCTGCCGCTGAGTTTCCTGACCGGCCTGCTCGGCATCAACGTCAGCGACATTCCGCTGGCGCATGAAGGCGATCACGGGTTCTGGGTGATCTGCGGGCTGTGCGTGGCGCTGCTCGGACTGGAACTGGCGATCCTGCGCAAGCTGAAGTGGTTCTGAACCAAGCGCAGGGACCAGATAATCCCATAAGGCTGCGCCCCCGCAGCATACCCCGGACCAAACGTGACGCGGCGCGATCAGCTGGCGCGGAACCGCGCGCATGTCCACGCCGGACGAACAGCCTTCAGGCTAGGCCCCGTAGCTTTTTATCAGCGATGTGGGAGAGATTGGATGCCCCGCGAGGATTCGAACCTCGATAGACGGAATCAGAATCCGTAGTCTTACCATTAGACGACGGGGCATCGGAGGAGCCGCCCTCTAGGCGGGCTCGTGATTCGGGTCAAGTCGTCTTTTTCATATTCTGGCGATGAACTTGCGCGATGTCCCGCAGCCGTCTAGCATCGTCCCACATTATCCGCCCAAGAGGCGGTCACGATTACAGACGAGATTGATACGATGGCGGAGCACGATCCGCCGGCAGCGAAAGTCGATGTGTCCGGGCGCAGTTCCAAGCGTCGCCGGACGCGCAAGGGTAGAGGCCGCAGGGGCGCAACGCGCACCGCAGGCCCAGGCAAGCCAGCTTCCAACGCGGAACCGCAAGGTATTTCAGCGCAGGAAGCCCGCGAAACTCCGCAAGGAGACACCGCGCGTGCAGGCCGCTCCCGCAAGACCAACGCCGAGCCGCGCGAAGACAAGGCAGGAAATCGCAAACGGCCTCCGCGTGACGCAGGCCGGGAGGACGCCCGTGAATCCGGTGGGCGTACAAAGCGCGGGCGAGTGGGCGAAGGCCGATCTTCTCCGTCACGTCGCGGTGGCAGGCCGGATACCGGAAGGTCGGACGCCAACAAGTCGGAAACCGGCAGACAGGACGCTTCGGCGCTTGCCGCATCCTCTCCCGCTCGCGTACCGGGCGGCGGCGGTCGGCAGGCCTATGCCGCCATCGATCTTGGCACCAACAACTGCCGCCTGCTGATCGCGCGTCCTTCGGGCGAGAACTTCACGGTGATCGACGCTTTCAGCCGGGTCGTCAGACTGGGCGAGGGGCTGGCGCAGAGCGGGGAACTGTCTGAAGCGGCAATGGACCGCACGCTGGCCGCCCTCAAGGTCTGTGCCGACAAGCTGATGCGCCGCAACGTCTATCTCGCCCGCTCGGTGGCGACCGAGGCGTGTCGCCGTGCGAGCAACGGGCGCGCCTTCATCGAACGCGTGCGCGCCGAGACCGGCATCCAGCTCGACATCATCAGCGCGCGCGAGGAAGCACGCCTTGCCGTGCTGGGCTGCCATGTCCTGCTGGAAGAGGGCATGGGGCCCGCGATGATCTTCGATATCGGTGGCGGTTCGACCGAACTGGTGCTGATCGAGAGCACCGACACCGTGCCGCGCATCCTCGATTGGCAGTCGGTCCCCTGGGGCGTCGTTTCGCTGACCGAAAGCTGCGAGGGCGAGGGGCAGACCCCCGAAGACCGCCTGCGTCGCTATACCCGCATGCGCGAAATCGTGGCCGAGAGTTTCTCGGGCTTCAATCGCCGCATTGCACCGGCACGGGAGGGCGCTGCCGAAGGCGGGCCGCTGCGCCTGCTCGGCACCAGCGGCACGGTGACGACGCTCGCCAGCCTGCATCTGGAACTGGCGCAGTACGATCGCCGCATGGTCGATGGGCTGGTGGTTCCGGCCGAATCGATGCGGGCGATCTGCTCGCGCCTGTCGACCATGCCCATCGAGGAACGGCGCGAGTTGAACTGCATCGGCCGCGAGCGCGCCGATCTGGTGGTGGCGGGCTGCGCGATTCTCGATACCATCCTCGACCTCTGGCCTGCCGCAAGGCTGGGCGTGGCCGATCGCGGCATTCGCGAGGGCATCCTGCGCAGCCTGATGGCCGCGCATGGTCCCGGCACCGATTACGGCGCTTCCCTTTCGGCAGGCGCCCCGAACATTTCACAGGAGGCATCGGCCCCGATGAGCAAGTCATGACCCGGTCCGGCCGCGATCCCAAGGAGCGGTTGCGCACGGCCAAGAAGCGCACCACCAGTTCGGCCCGCTGGCTCACCCGCCAGTTGAACGACCCTTACGTCAAGCAGGCCAAGGCCGATGGCTATCGCAGCCGCGCGGCCTACAAGCTGGTCGAACTGGACGAGAAGTTCGGCCTGCTGAAAGGCTGCGAACGCGTGGTCGACCTCGGCATCGCGCCGGGGGGCTGGAGTCAGGTGGTTCGCATGAAGAGCCCCAAGGCGAAAGTCGTGGGCATCGATTTGCTGCCGACCGACCCGATCGAGGGCGTCACCATCTTCGAGATGGACTTCATGGCGGACGAGGCCCCGGCGGCTCTAGAAGGCGCGCTGGATGGTCCGCCCGACCTTGTGCTGTCGGACATGGCGGCGAACACGGTGGGCCACAAGCAGACCGACCACTTGCGCACGATGGGGCTGGTCGAGACGGCGGCGGATTTCGCGATCCAGTATCTGGCGCCCGGCGGCACGTTCGTTGCCAAGGTCTTTGCCGGTGGCACCGATACTGAACTGCTCACGATCCTGAAGCGCAACTTCGCCAGCGTGAAGCATGCCAAGCCGCCTGCGAGCCGCAAGGATTCCTCGGAATGGTACGTGATCGCCAAGGGCTTCAAGGGCCGCGCAGCGTGAGCCTTCTGCCGGACTTTCCCGACCTGCCGCTGCTGGTGTTGCCCGGCTATGGCGGGTCCGGTCCGGCCCACTGGCAATCGCACTGGCAGGCGCTCGACCCGGCGATCCGTCGCTTTGCGCCGCCCAGTTGGGACGCGCCGAAGCTGGAGGAGTGGATTGCCGCGCTTAACGAGGCGGTTGCCGGGTTTGACCACCCCTGTCTGCTGATTGCGCACAGCCTTGCCTGTCCGCTCGTCGCGCACTGGAGCCAGCGCCCGCATGCACCGGTGGCGGGTGCGTTTCTGGTTGCCCCGCCGGATACGTCAGCCCCGCGCTTCCCGGTAGAGGCCGCCGAGTTCAAGGATGCGCCCGATCTGTCGCTGGGATTCCCGGCGATGCTGCTCGCCAGCCGTGACGATCCTTACGCCTCGCTCGACCATGCCCGCGAGCGGGCATCGCGCTGGGGTGCCGAGTTCGTCGATGCGGGTACGCTCGGCCACATCAATGCCGACAGCGCGCTGGGCGACTGGCCACAAGGGCGGGCTTTGCTGGAGCGTTTTGTCGTAGGGATCTAAGGGCTGTTTGTGGGAATCCGGCCTTTTGTCGGACTCCACGCTATTCGAGTTGTCAGAAAAACCGGAAAGCCTCAGTATTGGGCGATGGCGCAATACCCCCCGTCCCGATACAGGCTGCTGAAGCAGTCATTGCTTGCGCATGGTCTCGGATTGCTGGCTGTCGGGATGATCGGTTCGCGTGGCATAGACCTGCTCGCAGCGGGCGCTGCCTTTTTGATCGGCGCGATGCTGTCCCTGCCATGGCTGGGCCTACTGCTGTTGGTTATCTGGCGGGCAGGGCGATGGCTGGACGCGCATGTCCTGGTCTTCACTATTGCCGGACCACCGATCGTTTGTGCCAGTTGGTACTTGTTGGTCGGCTGGGAAATGCTGGATGTGGTGGCAACTACGACCGCCGTTTCGTCCGGGGCCATCCTGATTTATCGCGCACTGCGCCTCGTCTGGCCAAAGCTGGTCGGCACGCAGGCGGATAGCGAAGTGGTAACAGGCAAGCCAATTCCCTGAAACGCCGCCCCATCACGGCCTGCTTGCCTCCGGTTTTGCGTCCGCCGCATCGCTGGCCCCGTCCGAAGGCGCATCGCTACTCGCGCCAGTCGCTCCCGCATCCGCTTTCGCGCCTTCCTTGGGTGGCGGGGGGAGTGGCAGGTTGGAGCCTTGTGAATTGAGGTAGACTATCACGTTCGCGCGGTCCTCGGCGCTGGAAAGCCCTGCGAAGGTCATCTTGGTGCCGGGCGCGAAGGCCTTGGGGCTTTTCAGCCAGTCGTTGAGCTTGTCGAACGTCCAGGTGCCGCCGACCTTCTTGATCGCATCGGAGAAGGCAAAGCCGCCCACGCCCTGACCGATCGCCTCGCCCACCACGCCGTGCAGGTTGGGGCCGATGCTGTTGCCGCCGCCGGGCGTGATCGTGTGGCACGAGGCGCATTTGGCAAAGGTCGACTGCCCCTTGGCGGGATCGGCAGCGGCGAGCAGCGTTGCCAGCGGCACTTCCGCCGCGCCTTCGCCTTCCTCGACGACGCCCGCGATCGCATAGCCCATTACTTTGGGCCGTTCGGGCTTGTCGGCATGGAAATAGCGATCGCTCACGGCGTTGAGGCCCAGCCCGACGATTCCGGCGAGCAGCGTCCATCCCGCAATGGTGTTGAAACGGTCGTCCATCAGAACCCCGCCTGTTCAGTTATTCCTCTCCGTTGGCAAGGGTGTACGGGGGGGCGGTCGGGCGTGCAAGAGAGATTGCGCCGGGAACGGCGGGGCATTAAGCGCGCAGTCGTCATGCATTCCTATCCTCAGCCCGCTCTGGCGCTTGTCGCCGACATGGAAGCCGCCGCCGCTACCGATCCCGCCCGCGCCATGGCGCTGCAGGGCGCGCCCGGCTGCAACGGCCATCGCGCTGCGCTCGAATACGATCCGCAGTGCCTGCCGCTGCCATGCTTCAGCTTCGAGGATGCGCTGGATGCGGTGAAGGAAGGCCGCGCCGCGCGCGCGCTGATCCCGATCGAGAATTCGCAGCACGGGCGCGTGGCCGATATCCACTTCCTGCTGCCCGAAAGCGGGCTCTACATCACTGGCGAATACTTCCTCCCGATCTCCTATGCGCTGATGGCGCTGTCGGACGGGCCGTTCTCGGCCGCCTATAGCCACCCGCAGGCGCTGGGCCAGACGCGGCACTATCTGCGCAATCGCGGGATCGTGCCGATGGCCTATGCCGATACCGCAGGCGCCGCTGCCTACGTCAAGGAGATGGGCGATCCCAAGGCCTGCGCGATCTCGCCGCGCATCGCTGCCGAACTCTATGGCCTCAAGATCCTCGACGAGGGGATCGAGGACGCGGCGGACAACACCACGCGCTTCGTCGCCCTGGCGAACAAGCCGCTCGATGCCGCCGAACTGGTGGGTGTTCCGGCGATGACCACGCTGGTCTTCGAGGTGCGCAACGTACCCGCCGCGCTTTACAAGGCGCTGGGCGGCATGGCGACCAACGGCATCAACATGACCAAGCTGGAAAGCTACCAGAAGGGCGCCAGCTTCTCGGCGACGCGGTTCTATGCCGATATCGTCGGCGCGCCGGGCGAGGCTGCCGTCGATCTGGCGCTGGAGGAACTGGCGTTCCACTGCAAGGATTTGCGCATTCTGGGCACGTACCCGCAGGCACGCGTCCGGGGCTGATCGCTGGCCCTTTTCCTGGCGATGATCCGCCGGCGGGGAGGGTGACGGAATTGTCATGATCGCAGCGGCTTGCGCCCTGTCGCGGGCCGTGCGATCACCCTTGTGTGACGACAAGCGGGGGCCAGATTTCGGGACAACAGGCGGCAGGCGATGCCGCCCGCGCATGGCAATCCGTGCGCGACAACACCGACCTGCAATTCACTCCGCTCCCCCCGATCGCGAAGACGCAGCACAACACGCCCGCATGGCTGGAATGGCTGATGCGGCAGCTGGAGAGCCTGTTCGCGCCGATCGGTCGGCTGATCGAGGCGATATTCGCCCCCCTTGCCCGACTTCTCGGCATGTCCTGGCCTGCGTTCAAGTGGCTGCTGATCGGGCTTGCCGCGCTGCTTGCCGCCTTCATCCTGTGGCAGATCGCCAGGGGCATCTTCGAGCGCCGCCGCAAGGGGGGCGCGCCTGAGGCCGATGTCTGGACACCCGATCAGGCCGAAGCCGAGGCGCTGCTCTCCGATGCCGAGAAACTCGCCGCCGAAGGGCGCTTTGCCGAGGCCGTGCATCTTCTCCTGCGCCGCAGCGTCCAGCAGATCGCGCGCAGTCGCCCGCAATGGATCGCCCCTGCCAATACCGCGCGCGAGATCGCCGCATTGCCGATGCTGCCCGAGGGCGGTCGCCGCGCTTTCGGCGAAATCGCGCGCCGCGTCGAGCGCAGCCGCTATGCCCTGCGCAATCTGAACGATGATGACTGGCAGGCGGCCCGTGCCGCCTATGCCGATTTTGCGCGTGTAGGCCTGCCGTCATGATGGAGGCATCATGAGAAGCGCTGCGCTGCACGCCGCGCCGGTTCCGGTAGGCGCCGATCCCTTCTCGCGCCGCGCGGTATTTCTGCTGCTGGGGCTCGGCACCGCGCTGTTCGTGCTGCTGCTCTGGCTGGTCGGGACGGGGCTTGGCTCGGGCTCGACCAACGATGGGCAGGCGCACGTCGGAGGACGCGGGCTCAACGGCTATGCGGCGATGGCGCAATATCTGGAAGCGCGCGGCTACACCGTGGTGCGCAGCCAGAACAAGGGCGACCTCGCCAAGCCCGGCCTGCTGGTGCTGACCCCGCCCGCCGATGCCAAGGGCAAGGACATCGACAAGATCGTCGCACAGCGCCGTCATATTGGCCCCACGCTGATCATCGCGCCCAAATGGCAGGCGATGGAGGCGCGCAAGATGCAGGGCGGCTGGCGCATCAAGCGCGGCTGGGTTCGCCTTGGCGGTGTCGGCCTGCCGCAGTGGGATGGCTTCCTCGACCAGATCGGCGTCGAACTGAACCCGGCAAGGCCTGGCGCTCGCTGGAGCGCGAAGAACCTTTCCGCGCCGCTTGCCGCCCCTCGCGTGGTGGAATCGGGCGCCGGTACGGGCCTCGTCCGGCTGGTCGCCGGAGCCGGTGATCGGTACACGCTGGCGGGCTTCATGGACGATGGCGGTTCGTGGCCCGGCCTCGAAGCGATGGCCCTCGACCGCGTGCTGCATTCGGGCGAGGCGAAGGGCCTGCAACCCGTCGTGCTCGTGTTCGAGCCGGACCTGCTCGATAATTACGGTTTCGCGCATGTCCAGAACGCCCAACTGGCCGAAGCTCTGGTGCGGGCCAGCGGGGTAGCGCCGGGCGGCACGATCACGTTCGACATGACGCTCAACGGCTATGGGCGCACGCAGAACCTGCTGACGCTGGCGTTCGAGCCGCCGTTCCTCGCCGCCACGCTCTGCCTGCTGATGGCGGCCGGGCTGATCGGATGGCGCGCGCTGTTGCGCTTCGGCCCGCCGCTGACCGCCGCGCGCCCGCTCGCATTCGGCAAGCGGGCGCTGGTGGTGAATACGGCAGGGATGATCCGCCGCTCGCGCCGCCTGCACCTGCTGGGCAGGCCTTATGCCGAGCGGATGCGCCGCCGCCTTGCCAACGACCTTGGCCTGCGCCTCGCCGATCCGGCCACGACCGATGCGATGATCGATGCCGCGCTGGTCGCGAAAGGCGCTGCGGACGGCGGGCAGGCCTCCGATACGCCCTTTTCCGATGCCGTAGCCCGCCTTGAAGGCGCGCGCGGCGATCATGCCATCCTCAGCGCCGCGCGCGCGATCCACGCGCTCGAAAGGACGATCCTGCGATGACCAAGACCGACACTTCCCGCTGCCCGATGCTTTTTCGCTGCCGGACGTGGCACGCCTTGCCGATGCGATCCGCTCCGAAATCGCCAAGGGCGTGATCGGGCAGGCGGATGTCGTCGAGCACCTGCTGATCGCGCTGATGGCACGCGGGCACGTCCTGCTCGAAGGGCCGCCGGGCACGGCCAAGACCTTCCTGTCGCAGTGCTTCGCAGCCACGCTGGGCCTCGATTTCGGGCGCATCCAGTTTACCCCGGACCTGATGCCGGGCGACATTCTCGGCTCCAACCTGTTCAACTTCCAGACCAGCCAGTTCACGCTGACGCGCGGGCCGATCTTCTGCGACCTGCTGCTGGCCGACGAGATCAACCGCACGCCGCCCAAGACACAGGCCGCGCTGCTCGAAGCCATGCAGGAACGCCGCGTGACGCTGGACGGCGAACGCCACGCGCTGCCCGAGCATTTCCTCGTCGTCGCCACGCAGAACCCGATCGAGAGCCAGGGCGTCTATCCGCTGCCCGAGGCCCAGCTCGACCGCTTCCTGTTCAAGCTGGCCGTGCCCTATCCCTCGCTGGAGGAAGAAGCGCGGATTGTCGCACGCTACAGCGAGAATCGCGGGGCGCCCACGCCTGCCGAACTCGGTATCCGGAGCGTCGTCACTCCGGCGCTGCTCGATGCCGCCACGTGCGCGGTTTCGTCCGTGACGCTGGCCGACAGCGTGACCGATTACGTGGTGCGGCTGGTGCGTGCGACCCGTGAGAGCGCGGATCTGGTGGTGGGCGCCAGCCCGCGTTCGGCGGTACTGCTGGCGGCTGCTGCCCGCGCCCGCGCTGCGCTCGACGGGCGTGACTATGTGGTGCCCGACGATGTGAAGGCGCTGGCGGGGGCCGTGCTGCGCCACCGCCTGACGCTGAGCCCGGCGGCCGAGATCGAGGGGCGTCAGGTCGAGGAGATCGTCGCCCGGCTGGTCGAACAGACCGCCGCGCCGCGCTGAGGCAGGGAAACCAAGCTTCCGTGCCTGCCACGCCTCCCCCTTCTGCGGCGATGCCACCGCCTTCTGCGGCAATGGTCGTGCCGACCACCCGCGCGGTCACGTTGCTGGCCGTCGCCGCGCCGCTGGCGGTGCTGGTCGGCGCGCTGGCGCCGGGGCATGGCTGGCTGCGCCGGTGCTGGGACTGTTCGTGCTGGGCGCGATCCTTGCCGACGCGCTGGTCGCAGGGCGCCTGACCGATCTGCGGGTGACCGTGCCCGACGATGTCGAGGTCGGCCTGCCCGCCGTGATCGCTGTCGATGCAGAGTTGTCAGGTCCTCGCATCTCGCGCATGGAGGCGGCGCTCGGCTGCGACCCGCGTCTGGCCGAGGGCGGGCGGATGACCTTTCCCCTGCGACAGGAAGGCGGCGTTTGGCACGGCGAAGCCCGTTTCGCCGCGCTTCGTCGTGGCACTGGCAGCATCGATGGCCTGTGGCTGCGCTGGACCGGGCCGCTGGGGCTCGCATCGCGCCAGACGCGCGGTGCGATCGCCCGTGCGGTGCGCGTCTGGCCGAATGTCGCTGCGATCCGCTCGCCCGCGTTCCAGACTTATCTGCGCGATGCCCAGTATGGCGTGATCGCCCGCCGCATCCGGGGCGAAGGCGCGCAGTTCGAGGCACTGGCCGAGTACGAGCCCGGCATGGACCGGCGCCGGATCGATTGGAAGGCCTCGGCCCGTCACGTCCATCTCTATGCCAAGGAATACGAGACCGAGCGCAACAACCAGATCGTCTTCGCCTTCGATTGCGGGCAGGCGATGTGCGAGCCGGTCCATGGCATGCCCCGGCTCGACCGGGCGATTTCGGCGGCGCTGGCGACATCCTACGTCGCGCTGCGCGGCGGAGATCGGGTGGCGCTGTTCGGCTTTGCCTCGCGCCCAGAGGTGTCGAGCCCCTTCGTCACATCCTCTGCTGAATTCCACCGCCTGCAACGCGCCGCTGCCGGGCTGGAATATCGCAGCGAGGAGCCGAACTTCACGCTGGCGCTGGCCACGCTCGCCGGGCGGCTTCAGCGCCGGTCGCTGGTCGTGGTGTTCTCCGATTTCTCCGATCCCACCGGCGCCGAACTGATGATCGAAAGCGTCGGACGGCTGGTCAACCACCATGTCGTGCTGTTCGTGTCTCTGGTGGACGAGGAACTGGAGACGATGGCGGCGGCCGAGCCGGAAGATCTCGATACGCTGGCGATGGCCGTCTCGGCGGACACGCTGCTGCGCCAGCGCATGGCCGTGACCCGGCGCCTGCGGCAGATCGGCGTCGACGTGATCGAGGCATCGTGGGATCGGGTCGACACGCGGCTGATCGACGCCTATCTTGCCATCAAGCGTTCGGGAGTGATCGGATGACAGATATCCTCGTCCGTGACGCTGCGGTCGAACGCGCTGCCTTGCGCTCCGACCGTTTCCGGCTGGAACGCGAGGGAGACTGGGCGCGGCTGGAAAAGATCGTCGTGCGGGTCGAAAAAGGGCGCTGGAAGAAGCTGCCCGATGAAGACCTGCTGGCGCTTCCCGGTCTCTACCGCGCGGTTGCCTCCAGCCTTTCGATCGCGCGCGAGACCTCGCTTGATGCGGCCACGCTGGCGTACCTCGAATCGCTGGTGCAGCGCGCCTGGTATGTCGTCTACGGCCCGCGCACCTCGCTATGGGAGTGGCTGACCGGCTTTCTCGGCGGCGGCTGGAGCGCGGCTGTGCGCTCGATCTGGAAGGATACCCTGATCGCGCTGGCGGTGATGGTGGCAGGTGTTGCGGTCGGCTGGCTGCTCGTCGCGCATGATCCGTCCTGGTTTTATGCGCTGATGCCCGGTGGTGACGGAGAGGTCCGTGTGCCCGGCGCCACGCGTGAGGCGCTGCACGGCTCGCTGTTCGGGCAGTCGAAGGAAAACGGCTTGAGCGTGTTCGCCGCACAGCTGTTCAGCAACAATGCGCAAGTGTCGATTCTTGCCTTTGCCTTCGGTTTTGCCTTTGGCGTGCCGACGCTGCTGCTGCTGGTGCAGAACATGGCGCTGCTGGGCGCCCTGCTGTGGCTCTATCACGGCGCCGGTCTGACGGTCGATTTCATGGGCTGGATCGCGGTCCACGGGACCACCGAGATCTTCGCGATCCTGCTGGCAGGCGCCGCCGGGCTGCACGTCGGGCGGGCCATGGCGTTCCCGGAGAGCGCCCCGTTTTGCAGGCCGCCGCCGAAGCGGGAAGACGTGCCGCCGTGGTGATGGCGGGCGTCGTGTTGATGCTGGTCTGCGCGGCCCTGCTCGAAGGTTTCGCTCGGCAGATGGTGGATGAGACGGCGGGGCGCTATGCGATCGGCGGCTTCATGCTGGCGCTGTGGACGAGCTATTTCTACCTGTTCCGGCGCGGTTACGGGAGGCACTCCTGATGGCGTTGCGCCCGCCCTTTCGCCTGAAACGCAAGCCGCGTCAGCCGGCACCTCCGAAGACGCGTGACCGTGTGCTGGTGACGCCGGAGGGCATTTCCCTGCCGGTGAAAGTGGCGACCCGTGGCGCACGGATGGGGGCTCTTGTCATCGACCTGCTGTTCATCGGCCTGATCATGGCGGGCGTCAGTTTTGCCTTGATGTCCTTGCTGGGCGGGGCAGGCGTCGCAGCGGACCGGATGAAGGACGGCTCGCTTCTGGGCAAAGCGATGATGCTGATCTTCATCGTCTGGATAGTCTTCATGTTCCTGTTGCGAAACGCCTATTTCCTGTTCTTCGAGCTGGGCGCTCGAGGGGCGACGCCAGGCAAGCGCATCGCCGGTATCCGCATCGCCGCGCGCGACGGTGGGCGGCTGAGCGCCGAGATGGTCATCGCGCGCAATCTCCTGCGCGATATCGAACTGTTCCTGCCGGTGCTGCTGGTCGCGTCTGCAGGCGTGGAAAGCGGCGCCGCGTGGCTGGCGGCAACCGGCTGGTTCGCGATCTTCATGCTGTTCCCCTTCTTCAATCGCGATGCCCTGCGCGCAGGAGACGTGGTAGCCGGAACCTGGGTGCTCGAACGCCCACGACACCGGCTGCAACCAGTGCTCGGGGCCGCCGTGACAGCGCCATCAGAAGCAGGGGAGACGCCCGCGCCGGAACGCCGCCGCTACGATTTCACAAGGGCCGAACTGGCGGTCTATGGCGAATTCGAATTGCAGACGCTGGAACGTGTTCTGCGCGAATCCGGGGACAAGGCGCTCGATTCGGTCTATCAGACCATCGCCCGCAAGATTCAGCGTCAGGACGGCTGGGGCGACGAACGCGCGTTTCTCGAGGATTATTACCTTCAGCTTCGCGCACGTCTGGAAACGGGGATGCGTATGGGGCAACGCAAGGCGGACAAGTATTCGGATATTTCATGACCTTACCTTCCCTGCGTATCGAGCGTGACGATCTGACCAGCGCGCAAATCCTCTCCCTCCTGCAATTCCACCTCGACCAGATGCACCGCTGGTCGCCACCGGAAAGCATCCACGCCATGCCCGCCGAAATGCTGCGGGCTGCGGATGTGGACTTCTTCTCAGCCTGGACCGCCGAGGATCTGGCAGGCTGCGGGGCGATCCGCATGATCGCGCCGCACCACGCCGAGCTGAAATCCATGCGCGTCGATCCGCGCTTCCTTCGGCAGGGGGTGGGAGAAGCAATCCTCCTGCATCTATTGCAAGAAGCCCGCGCGCGCGGCTGCAAGCGGGTAAGCCTGGAGACCGGCCGCCCTGCCCCGTTCCATGCCGCCCATGCGCTCTACCGCAAGCATGGTTTTGCCGAATGCCCGCCGTTCGGGAACTATCTTCCCGATGACTTTTCTCTCTGTATGACCCGGATTCTGTGATGGACTATCGCGACGCGACCCCTGAAGATACCACCGCGCTGGCAGACCTTGGCCGCCGCAGCTTCGTGGCCAAGTTCGGGCACCTCTACAGCCCTGAAAACCTGTCGAATTTTCTCGCCGAGATGTATGACGAGGCGAAGGTTGCAGGGGAAATCGTCGATCCGGCAATCAGGACCAGCCTGGCCATCGAGGATGGCGTGCTCATGGGCTACTGCAAGGTAAAACTGGCCTGCGGATGGCCCGAACATGCCCGTGTCGATCCGTCCCGTGTGGTGGAACTCAAGCAGCTCTATACCGATCCCGCGGCGGTCGGCAGGGGCATTGGCGGGCGGCTCATGGAATGGGCTCTCGACCTTGCCCGCTCACGCGAGGCTCGCGAGATGCAGATTTCCGTCTACAGCGAAAATACCGGCGCGCACCGTTTCTACGAACGCTACGGCTGCGAAAAGATCGCCGACATCTTCTTCATGGTCGGCAGTCATCGCGACGATGAATTTCTCTACGCAGCCATGCTGTAAAGGTAGCGGGAACCGCAAATCTGCCTAAAAAGATCAGATTTACGCCATTCAAGGTCGGCGAATTTAACGGGATACCCCCAATCATACCCCCAAATGTGCTGGCTAGGCGCATTTCCGGGCGGCTGGAGGGCCGCCAGGCTCACCAATCCCAAGGCCCCCTGCGGAGCAGAACCGGCAATCCGATCCGGGTGCGTTTACCGGCCGGAGAATTGCCGATTAGACCCCCACACCGTACGCGACAAATCGCTCGGAGATTCGGAAAAGATTGGCGATTTAATAGATAGATACGCCTCGATTGTGGCTTTGGCAGCTTCACCGTCAGAATTGACTGACACAATTTTAGCCAATCAATTCTAAGTCGCTACGCTGGCAAAGGCCCGGAAACGCTGCACAGTCAGGCAGTGTCTACCTACTTGCCCTTGACCCGGAAACGACTTGCTCCGCTTCAACCGGTGAAATCAAAAACGCGGGTCCTACCCACGTAGTTTCGAAGCCCTACGCGCTTGCGAACCGCATATCTCATGCGCCCCCCATGATTTTGAACTGGTTGGAGTTAGAAGTTTGAGTTTGGACAGGGTCAAAATTGTCACCGCCGCCAGGCTTTGCTCGCTCGCATGGGGTTTACTCAGGAGTAAAATAGCTCTTGCCCGAAATCCCGGCACGATCAAAAAATGCCTGATTTCGCGCCCGCGCATCGCCCAGCAGCGCATCCCATCCAATCAGCTCTATCGAACCTTGGAAACCGTTTCGCGGTTGGTAGAGCCGCCCCGGCCATCCGCCGTGCGCTGCCAAGTGTAGGTCCAATCGTCGAGCTTCCCGACGATATCAGCGACCACAAAGCAATGGAAAACGGTATGGCTGTCCAACTTGATTGGCCGCCCCTTCACATCATTCAATCCCCCTGCCTGCAATTGCCGGACATAGCGTTCGACCTGCGTTTGAGGATTTTCATTGTCTGCGTAGTTTGTGCGGCCAGGGCGCTTGAACTCCACCAAAAGGACTTTGGATGGCTCCTCTGTCTGGCGCAGACCATGAACGTAATCGAATATCAGAACGTCGGGTCGGTCGTCGCTTTCGACTGCTTGCGACAACGCCGAAAATTCCACATCGGAGCTGAAATACTGTGCGAACGTAAGCCGCTCGTCTATGATCCATAGATCGTGGGACGCCGCCGATTCCACCTTCTTGGAGCCATCGGCAATCGTGCTTACCCGCAATGGGCAGATGAACGAATGGAGGATATCTTCCCGCTGATAGGAGCTATCCCGCGTGTCGTCGCGGACCTTTTCAAGCAGAATTTCGATGAAATCGAGAACGACTTTTCGGCGCACAATGTATTCGGCAAGGCTGCGTTGTTCAGCATCTTCAATCGCTTTCCCGGCTTCAACAATGGTGGCGGCGAATGTCGCCGCGTCCGCCTCTCCACCCCTTAACCGGCTTAGGACCGACCTAATCTTTTCCGCTTGCCGTTGGTCCCGCCGGAACCGCTCCCGCGCCAAGTGGCCGTATATCGCATCCTCTTTCAATTCGCCGGACGGAATCTTGGACTGAAGTTCATCGGTGTTGCCGAACGCCACTGAAGGATAGCTTTCGGTGATTTGTTCGATTTTCTCGCGCTGTTCGCCGCCCAACTTTTCCAGCGGTGCCTTCAGGAACTCTTCGATATGCGCGGTGCAGACATCGTTGATGATGCGGTCCAGGACCACATCCTCAAACATGAAGGCGGTGCGTTCCTGATTCACGTTCTTGTCCAAGAACTCGCCTGTCAGAATGGCGTGGAACACCCTGTCCCCATCATCGCCGAAGTATTTCAGGCCAAGTTTGCCGTCGATGCTTTGAGATTGAACTGTTCGGTCATGGGCGATGAAGTGGACAAAATGGTGCCCCTTCAGATCGGCGCTGGCTACCTTGTCGCATTCCATCAATGTCAGGTGCAGCAGGCCGTAATCTTCAGTTTCAAGCCGAATATCGGCCTGCTTCCGATGAACGATGTTATCGATTTCGGCTGGATAATTCCGGGTCTCATCCCCGACATAGACCGAGATTTGCGGGCACTTTTTGCCGATGAAGGTTGGCAGGAAGTGCGACGTTAAGTGCTGGAAAACGAAGCTGTCTCTGCCGGGAAAATTGGAAAGGTATCCGTTGTCCCGCAAACCATCGAACCGAACGAAGAATGAGGGCGCTTCACTGTCTGCGACGGCTTCGACCTTTTCGTTCTGAATCTGATCGTCCTGCTTCAACACGAAATCGAAGGAGCGCCGCTCCATGCCGCTGTCCGACTTGTATGTGCTGACAACGCTAACCTTCTGAAAGCAATCCAGCCAAAGGAGCCTCCCAACCCCTTTGCCGCCAATCGAAATCTTGTTCCCCGTATCCGTTTCGGTGAAGGCCTCCCAATTGGTTTCATCCAATCCAAGGCCGTTGTCTTCAACCGTGGCCCAAACATTGTCCTTGTTCCGATTTGTGCTGACGGTGATGTAAATTTTGCCGTTTGTGCTGACGGTTTCTTGAAACCGGCCTTGCACGGAATGAATCGCGTTGCTGATCGCCTCAAACAGCGGTTGCATGGCCGCCGCCAGGTTCTTGGGCTTGGGCAGGCGGTCAATGCGTTTTACGAGATTTGGCCGAAGTGAAGTCATGCCTGCACCGCTCCCGCAATCTGATCGCCACCCCTAATCACGGCGGGCAATTTCGCATCCAACTCCCCAATGGACTTGTCCGCTTGCATCTCCAGCGGGCGAAAGGGCACCGTCAAATGGTGATTATAGACAAATTCCTTGCCCTTAAAATTCAGTTCCGGCACGCATTATTCCCCTTCAATTCACCATCCCTAGCAGCCGCCGCGCCAGCGCGCCACGGATTGCATTGAAGGCAAACCTTGTGCAAACATGGCAGTGTCTGGGAAAAGCAAAGGTTAGCTGTTCAACATGAGTTCCGGTCTTGGGTTGAAGCCCACATTTCAGCCGCCGGAAATCGATTGGTCCGATGAAGACGGGGCAGTTGAAGCCATGGTTGAATGGTTTCACATGAACTTTGAAGACCCGGCACAACATACGCCATACGAAAGCGCAGAAGGCGGCTATCAGTATATATGGGGTGGCCCCTATCACGCCGATGAAGAACTTTGGGATGCGTTCCCGGATGCGCCGGAAGAATTGATAGCGCGCGCCGCTGACGAAATTCAGTCTGACGGCCTCTTTGATTGGGCACCATCGGACTTGCGAATCCAGCCGGACGACGAACCCGACGATGACGATTACCGCCAGCCGCTAGAGGCAAGGCTTGAAGCCCTTGGCGGGCAACTGGACCGGATCGAACAGCACATTGCCTATTGGCGCAACCGTGCGCCCCAATTGGGGCACAACGGCCCGCCCGACGAATTCCGCCTTGAACCCGATGATGAAGACCTAGCAGCGGCGGAAGCCAGCGTTGCCCAAGTCCGGGTTGAACTGGCGAAGCCAGACCGGGCCAACACGGCCAATGCGGAAGTGATCGAAAAGGCCGAAGGCGCATTCAAGCGGCTGGCCAACAAGATTTTCGGCTGGATCAAAGCCGGGGCTGGCGCACTTGTGATCGGGATTATCGGCGGCGCGGGCAAGCATATCGGCGAAGAAATTACGAAAGACCCGCAAGCGTTCTGGAACGTACTAACTGAAGCGGGATCAACGCTTGCAGATTGGGCTGGTCATCTAACCGCCCTGTTCTGAACGGATGGGTCAGGAGCCGCCCGGCCCGTTGCCCGGCAAGTTCTGCATCACTGCGACCACTTGGGCCACCAACGCTGGATCGATCGTTGCCGCCAGCTTGCTTGCCGCGCTCATGCCCCGAATCAACTCCGCTTGCCGATGCGGAGCAACGGTCCCGTAGCTGGTCAGCGTCGTCATCACGCGCTCGTGCCCCAGATTTTGCGACCATGCCTTGAATTGCTCCGGCGTGGTGCAGACCTGTTCGCCAAGCTGCACCAGCGTATCGCGCAGCGAATGCGGGTTGAAATAGGGCAGGCCAGCCGCCTCGAATGCCTTGCGGAAAATGTCACGGATAGGTCCGGCTCCTTGCCAGCATTCGCCTCGGTGCAGGCCAACGGTCGCGAAGCCGCCATTTTTGCCAAGCCCGATTTGCGTGGGCGGGAACAGCGGGTCGCCATCGCCCCAAAGCAGGGTGGCGCGCAGATACTCGCACCAGTCCTGCACTATCTGGTGCGCATCGCCGCCGACTGGGAAAAACCACGTCGCAAAGGTCTTGCTGGCCTTGGTCTTCACGTCGCGGGCGTCCTGATCGACGCGGCCTTACACCAGATCGATATGCTTGAGCCGGAACGACGCCAGCGCCCCGTCCCGCGCGCCGGTCAGCAGGGCGAAGGCCACCAGCGCCCGGTTGCGCAGTTCTATCGCGGTGCCGGTGGGCATGGTGGCGATGACGTAGTGGACTTGATCCAGCGACGGGAACGCCTTGTGCCGTGCCGCCTTGGCTATCCGCACGTCCTTTTCAGCCAAATTGAAATAGTCGGCATCGGCGTAGGACAGGCGGGACTTGTAACCGGGCTGGCCCGCCAGCCAGACAAAGAACGCGCGCAGGGCTGACAGGGTGGAATTGACCGTCGCCCGACTGAGTGGTTTTCCGGTGCGCACTGCCGGTTGCTTGTCCAGCTTGTGCTTGAAGGCCATGGCCTGCGCGCGGTAGAAGGTCTTGAAGTCCTTGTGCCCGTTCGCCTCCTCGAAGCGCGCCAGCGCCTTCGCTACGGCATCGATCGATGCTTCGTCCCGGCGCTGTGCTTCCTTCAGATAGGTGAAGTATTCCCGCTTGATCCGGGCGTTTGCGGCATTGTGTTTTGCCATGGTCTGTCAGTCCTTTCGATCGTCACAATTCAGGGAAGGGGCGGTGCGCTCACATATGCGTGAACCTGCCTCCCTGATTTGGACGGCCAGATTGGGCATGATCGCGGCGATTGCGGCCAAGCGGGTGCGGCGGTGCATCATTGTGCCGCAGACTTCGCAAATGGCGCTCAGGTTGCCCGTGGTGGCATTCTGGCGGGTGGCTTCGACCATGCCCATGGCAGGCGCGCGCGGCTGACGGCACTTGAAGCAATAGAGCGTGCCCGGCGGACAGGGCTGCTTACGGCTGGCGTTGCGCTTGGCGAGGAAGGCGCGAACCGTTGCCCCGTCGAACAAGGTAGGGCGGCCCTTGCTGACAGGCTCCAGCCCCTTGGTCTGCCAGTGCCGCACGGTGTTCTTATGGACACCGCAACAGACCGCCAGCTCCTCCGTGCTGTAAATACGGTGAAGCTTGACCCGGCGCGGAGTAGACCGTTGCGACGGCATGGCGATCAGGCCTGCCCGTCCACCAGACGGCGAATTGATTCGCCCCTTATCAATGTTCGGCGGCCCAGCTTGAAGGATTCCAGCCGCCCGTCTGCGATCATGGCGTAAATGGAAGTTCGCCCCATACTCAACAGTCGGGCGGTTTCGTTTACAGAATAAACAAGGCGTTCCATTCGATGTCTCCAGCCCGTTAATGGGCGGTGACAATCATCGGCATTCGCTCAAGATAAGCTGCCGGTTAGTGCCAGAAATGCCGGAAATCACCCTTCTAGGGATCGCAAGCGGTCCAGAACCGAACGCGCAGCAGCCTGCACAGTGGCGCGCGACGGGCTTTCCAGCCCCCTTTCAGCAAGTCGATCAGCGATGGCCGTTATCAGCGCCTCTTGGCCTTGCGAGCCTTCACCCGCCGGAAAACCATGCTCGTGAATGTATGCTACCAATTCCGCAATCCAGTCCGGCCAAGCAGGACTAGGCGGACGCCCCTTCCTTGCACTTGCCCGTTCGAGCGGTTCCGGGGCAGGCGTCTGCACCACTCCCGCGAAAGATTGCACCAATGCAACCTTGTCAAATTGTAGGCCCACAATTGTAAGCGTTACGTCCGAAAAATCGTGCTCGACCGTCAGCTTGAAATCGCCTGTCTGCCAGTTTGCGTGTTCGATCCCGGAACAATCGCCTCCTTGGCTGGCTGTCTCCAAGACTTCAAAAAAACCGGAAATCTCACTGAAGGCGGTGCGAAAGATAGTCCTATGGAAGTGACTTAAGTCAGTCTCCCGATCACGAAAATAGTCAAACCGATTGATATAATCGTGCGGGTCTTCGGACCGCGCCCATGTCAGTGCCTGCACAGGAATGATAATCACAGCCCTGCGGCAAATTGCTCTTATGGCGTCGTCACTGCCGACCCCGCAAATTTTTTGGACTATTGCCTTGGCTTCGCGCGCTGGCACCCAGTCACCGGACGCGGGTTCCAGCACAATCGGGCGCTGAAGTTCTGCGACAAAACTGTCGATTTCGGCAGAGAATGCCGCGAGCTTATCTTTGTCAGGCTTCACGCTTGGATAGGTAGATGACCTCTGCCCCTTCGCGCAACTGATCCAGATAGTCCGACCACCATTGCGCCATATCGACGCGCTCTTTCCAATGCGCGCCCCGGTGATACGCTGCGCGCACCTTGTCGTCGTCGCCATGGGCCAGAGCGCGTTCGATGGCGTCCGGGTGCCACTTGCCACTTTCATTCAACAGGGTGGAAGCCATCGCCCGAAAGCCATGTGCCGTCATTTCATCGGTCGCATACCCCAGCCGCCGCAGTCCGGCGTTGATTGTGTTTTCGCTCATCGGGCGGGTGCGGGTGCGCACGGAAGGAAAAATGTAGCCGGACGGGCCAGTGATTGCCTGCACTTCGCGGAACAGTTCCAAGGCCTGTCGTGAAAGCGGAACGTGGTGCGGCTTGCGCATTTTCATCTTGCCCGCCGGGATGATCCAGAGCGCGCCATCCAGATCGATTTCGCTCCATTCGGCATGGCGCAGTTCGCCGGGGCGAACGAACACGTGCGGGGCGATTTGCAGGGCCAGCTTGGTAATGCCACTGCCTTCGTAGCCATCGATGGCCCGCAGCAATTCGCCCACGCGCTTCGCTTCGGTGATTGCGCCGTAGTGCGTCACCTTGGGCGCAGTCAGCGCCCCGCGCAGATCGCGCGTAGGGTCCGAGCGCAAACGCGCGGTGGCGACGGCATAGCGGAAAACCATGCTGGCCAGTTGCAGGGTGCGGCGCGCGCTTTCTAAATTGCCCTTGGCTTCGATCTTGCGAACGGCCACCAGCACATCGGCAGGCTCGATTTCGGCAATGGGCAACTTGCCGATGCCGAGGTTCAGCAGTGACAGCAGGTATTCGCTGCGCGTGGCGGTGGCGGGCGACCAGCCCTTTTCGCCGTCGCGCTTGCGCTTGGCGCAATACTCATTGGCGATGGCGGTGAACGTGTCTGCCGCTTGGATGCGCGAGCGAACCTTTTCGCGCTGCTTTTCACGCGACGGGTCTTGGCCCTGCGCAATCATCGCCCGCGCTTCCTCGCGCCGCTTGCGCGCTTCGCTCAGCCCAATTTCAGGGTAGGCTCCAATCGCCAGCAGCTTTTCCCGCCCGTCGATCCGATACTTGAGCCGCCAGAGCTTTCCGCCTGCTGGCGTGACCAGCAGGAACATGCCTGCCCCGTCCGCCAGCTTGGTTGCCTTTGCGCCCGGCTTAGCGTTCCGAATTGCCACGTCTGTAAGCGCCATATGCTGCCAGCCTTTCCAGGGCCTAGCCCCCGAAACACCCCCAGACGTGGGGGTATCGAATTGGCCGTTTGCAGATACCCCCCAATCATACCCCCACCGGCTGGTGGCTAAATGCGAACGCGGGTGAACGCTTGCGGCCTGATAACCGCTAATTACCTTGGATTTTCCGGGGCTGTCTAGACGAATACGAACATCGACGGACAGGAAATTGGAGCGGGTAGCGGGAATCGAACCCGCATAGCCAGCTTGGAAGGCTGGAGCTTTACCACTAAGCTATACCCGCTCATGCCGTATGGCAGGCTGTCGCCTGCACATCGGGAAACAGCGCTTGCCACGGGAGCAGGCGCGCAGTCAATCCGCTTTGCGCACCGGGAGGCAGTTTTACACGTCCCCCGTTTACAAGCGCGCCTGTCAGTGGCCTTCGAACGTCATCAGCGTACGGCAGACGATATTCGCCCCTGCCAGTCGCGTGCGACCGCCGAGTTCGGGGAGTTCGACCGCGAACAGCGCCTCTTCCACTACCCCACCCGCGCGGCGCAGCAGTTCCGCCGCTGCCATCGCGGTGCCGCCGGTCGCCAGCAGGTCATCGACCAGCACCACACGGCGTCCCTCGCCCACGGCGCCCGGATCGACCTCCAGCGTGTCGGTGCCGTATTCCAGCGCATAGTCGATGGCGAGGACCGCAACCGGCAGCTTGCCGGGCTTGCGCACGGGAATGAACGGCAGGCCCATCGTCGCGGCCATCGCGGCGCCGAAGATGAAGCCGCGCGCCTCGATCCCGGCGATCGCCTCGGCACCGGCGGCGCGTGCAAGGTCGGCCATCGCAGCCACGGCGGCGGCAAAGCCGGAGCCGTCACCGATCAGCGTGGTCACATCGCGGAACAGGATTCCGGGCTTGGGAAAGTCCGGGATCGTGCGGATAAGCGCCTTGAAGTCCGCTTCCGTCATGCCACTGGGTGTCATAGGGTTGGATGCCATGCCATTCTGGGTCATGCGGCCCGGATGGCCCCCGCTCCGGCGAGGGTCAAGGCGTTATCGGCAGGCCGTCAGGGCTAAATGTCGACAGGCCCTAGTGCTTTGTTCCGGACCAGATCTGGCGATACGAGAGATAGCCCATGGTGGTGGCGAACAGCAGGAAGCCGAGCACGACCCAGCCGGTCTGCTTGCGCTTGTCCATCTTGGGCTCCGCCGTCCAGATCAGGAAGGCGGCGACGTCGGTGGCCATCTGGTCCACCGTCGGCTTCGGATTGCCCGGCCCGTACTGCACCTGTCCGTTGGCCACCAACGGGGGCGCCATCGCGAGGTTGAGGTTCGCGAAATAGGGATTGTAGTGCAGACCCTGCGGCGTCTTTGCATCGGGGAAGCGGCGCAGCAGCGAGGCGGGCTGGGCGCGGAAGCCGGTGAGCAGCGAGTGGACATAGGCCGCGCCGCCCTCCCGCGCCTTGACGATCAGCGAGAGGTCGGGCGGGATCGCATTGTTGTTCGCCGCACGCGCCGCCACATCGTTGGCGAAGGGCTTGGGGAAGTAGTCTGTCGGCGTGCCGGGGCGCATGTTCGCCTCGCCTGTCACCGGATCGATGCCGGGCACCTGCATGCCTGCCGCGATGGCCTTCACCTCCGCCTCGGAATAGCCGATCTGCGAAAGGTCGCGGAACGCCACATGGCTGAGCGAATGGCAGGCGGAGCAGACCTCGCGATAGACCTGAAAGCCGCGCTGGAGCTGCTGGTTGTCGAACCGTCCGAACGGCCCGTCACTGGCGAAGTGGATTTCCTTCGGCTCACGGTGATAGGCCTGCTCGACGGTCTGCGCCGCCGGGTCCTCGATGGCGGTCATCGCGCCGTTGTAGAACGACCAGCCGAGCCCTGCGGCAAAGAACAGCCCGACGAGGATCGAGACGAGGCGGATCATGCCGTGACCTCCTCGCTCGCTGGAGCAGGCGGCGGAGTCGACGGCGAAACCAGCGGCACCTCATGATCCTTGCCCAGCACCGATTCGGTGATCGAGAACGGCAGCGGATCGGGGCGCTCCAGCAGCGAGACCAGCGGCAGCACGATCAGGAAGTGCGCGAAGTAATAGATCGCCGCGAGCTGGCTGATCATCACGTAGGGCTCTGCCGCAGGGGCACCGCCGCACCAGCCCAGCACCAGCACGTCCACCACCAGCACCGCGAAAAACCACTTGAACACCGGGCGATACTTGCCCGAGCGCACCGGCGAGCGGTCCAGCCAGGGCAGGAAGAACCAGACGAGGATCGCGCTGAACATCGCCAGCACGCCCATCAGCTTGGCCTGAATGAAGAAGAAGTTCGAGGTGAAGGCGCGCAGAATCGCGTAGAACGGCCAGAAATACCACTCGGGCACGATATGCGCGGGCGTGCTCATCGGATTGGCCGGAATGTAGTTGTCCGGGTGACCGAGCAGGTTGGGCGCGAAGAACACGAAGACCGAGAAGATGATCGCGAACACGCCGATCGCCCAGCCGTCCTTGGCGATGTAGAACGGGTAGAACGGCACCGTGTCGCTCTCCTGCTTCACCTCGACCCCGGTGGGGTTCGACGATCCGGGGATATGCAGCGCCCAGATATGCAGGATCACCACGCCCACGATCACGAAGGGCAGCAGGTAATGCAGCGAGAAGAAGCGGTTGAGCGCGGCATTGTCCGGCGCATAACCGCCCAGCAGCCACTGCTGCAGCGGGTCGCCCACCAGCGGTATCGCCGAGAACAGCCCGGTGATGACCTTGGCGCCCCAGTAGCTCATCTGCCCCCAGGGCAGGACATAGCCCATGAACGCCGTTGCCATCGTCAGCAGGAAGATGACCACGCCCAGCAGCCACACCATCTCGCGCGGGGCCTTGTACGATCCGTAGAAGAAGCCCCGGAAGATGTGGATATACATCACCACGAAGAACGCCGAGGCGCCGTTGACATGGGCATAGCGGAACGCCCAGCCCCAGTTGACGTCGCGCACCGTCATTTCCACGCTGTCGAAGGCGACCTGCGTATTGGCGGCATAGTGCATCGCCATGACCACGCCGGTCACGATCTGGATCATCAGGCACAGGCCCGCCAGAAAGCCGAAGTTCCACCAGTAGTTGAGGTTGCGCGGCACCGGATAGCCGCCGCCCACCGCATTGTAGACGAGGCGCGGCAGCGGCAGGCGCTCGTCCAGCCACTTCATCGCGGGATGTTTGGGTTCGTAGTGCTTGGCCCAGGGAAAGCTCATGGCAACCTGCTCCTCATGTCCTTCACCTTCCCCACCCTCAGCCGATCTTCACCACATGCGCCGAGGCGAACTGATAATCCGGCACCTGCAGGTTGAGCGGCGCCGGACCTTTGCGAATGCGCGCGGCGGTATCGTAGCTGGAGCCGTGGCACGGGCAAAAATAGCCGCCGAACTCGCCGCGCGGCTCGCCCTCACCCGCGCCCAGCGGCACGCAGCCAAGGTGCGTGCACACGCCCATGGTGATCAGCCAGTTGGTGTGGCCGGGCTTGGTACGCTGCGCCAGCGTCTCGGGATCGCGCAGGCTGGATAGCGGCACCGCATTGGCCATCTGGATCTCGTGCGGGGTCAGGTTGCGCACGAAGACCGGCTGCTTGCGGAACACCGCCTTGATCGCCTGTCCCGGCTTGATCGCGGAAATATCGACTTCGGTGGAAGAGGCCGCGCGCACATCGGCAGAGGCGGACATCTGGCCGACCAAGGGCACCAACAGGCTCAGCCCTCCGACACCGGCCGCGCTGACCGCTGCCACGTTGAGGAAATCGCGCCGCCGCACGCCACCCTGTTCTGCCATGGTTGCCTTGTCCTGTTCCAGACAGCCCACTCCCGGAACACAGCCGAGCTTTGGGGCCAATGACGACCCGATAGCCCGGTTGCTCCCAAAAATCTTGGTCTTCCTTTCACCTGACCGCACATTCGCGCGATCAGCCGAGGAGACCTTGGCCCCTATGGTTATACGGGAAAGACTAAAGTGCCAACCGGCTTTTTGCCCCCAACTATTCGAGTTCGGAGGCACCAGTTGGCACGGTAAATCCGATCAGTCCTGCGGCAGGGCGATCAGCGAAATCTGGCGGCCATAGTCGGCCTCACCAAGATGCGTGGCGCGGCGATACGAATAGAACGCCTGGGGATCGGCATAAGTATCCAGTCCAAGGCCTTCCACCCGTGCAATCCCGGCGCGTTTTAGTTGCGATGCAACAAAACCTTCGAGATCAAACTGATAGTGCGCCTCGCGCCCGGCCACGAAGAAGGCTTCGGTGGCGGGATCGCGACGCAGGAACTGGTCGCGGAAACCGCTGTCGACCTCGTAGGAGGCCTGCGCAATGCACGGGCCGACGGCAGCGACGATCCGCTCGCGCTTCGCGCCGCGCGCTTCCATCGCGGCGATGGTCGAATCGGTGATCCCGGCAAAGGCACCTTTCCATCCGGCATGGGCCGCCCCGACGACGCCCGCATCGCGGTCGGCGAACAGCACCGGCGCGCAGTCGGCGGTCAGGATACCCAGCACGATGCCGGGGCGGTCGACCACCAGCGCATCGGCCTTGGGGCGCTGGACCTCGTTCCACGGCTTGTCCCCCACCATCACGCAATCAGCGGAATGGATCTGGTAGACGCCCAGCAGCCGCGCCCAGGGCGCCACGGCCATCACCGCACGGTCGCGGTTTTCGGCCACCAGCGCCGGATCGTCGTTGGCCCCGAGGCCGCAGTTGAGCCCGGCGATCTCGCCGCCGCTCACCCCGCCCCGGCGCCCGAGGAAGCCATGCGGCACGCCTTCGAGGCACGGCGCCTGAAAGACCTGCACCGGGCCGGACACGTCGATATCTGCACTTTTCATCGCGCCAGTTCCGATCTCGCCTCCGACCTCAACCAAGGCTCTTGCTCGCCTGCTCGAAGACATCGCGCGACAGGCCCGCCTGCGCGACGATCTTTTCCAGCTCCTCGCGCATCAGCGCGGCGCGGACCGGCTCGATCCGGCGCCAGCGCCCCAGCGCAGGCACGAAGCGCGCCGCCGTCTGCGGGTTCACCGGATCGAGGCGGCGGATCAGATCGCCGATGGTGCGATAGCCCTCGCCGCTGGCATCGTGGAAAGCGCCCGGATTGACCGCCAATGCCATATAGAGCGCGCGCACGCGGTTGGGATTGCCCATGGTGAACGCAGGGTGCTTTGCCAGTTCGCGGACGTGGTCGAGCACGCGCGGGTGCAGCGATCCGGCCTGAAGCGAGAACCACTTGTCCACCACCAGCGCATTGTCGGCATAGCGCGCATAAAAGTCGGCCAGCGCCTCCTCGCGCTCGGGCGCATCGAGCCCGGCGAGCACCATCAGCGCGCCCTGCCGGTCGGTCATGTTGTCCGCCGCGCGGTACTGCGCCATGGCGCGCGCCGCCGTCTGCTGCGGCTGGCCCGCCGCGAGATAGACCAGCGCCTGCGTCTTCACCTTGCGCGCGCCGCGAGCGGCAGCCTCACGCGAATAGGGTACGGCGCTGGCGCGGTCGTGCATCGCCGCGAGCGCCTCGGCACAGGTCCGGCCCAGCCACGCCTTCAGCGCCTCGCGCTCGGCATGGATCGCGGAGGGATCGCTGACGAGGATCTGCTCGGCCAGATAGGCGACCGAAGGCAGGATCATCAGTTCGCCGCGCATCAGATCGTCGAGCGCCTCATCGGCGAGCACGGCCGCGAAGGCCTGTCCGATCGCCTGCTGCCCGGCCTCGCGCGCCTCGTCGGACAGTGCCCCATCGACGGCGGCCACAAGGTGGCGGACGACGAGGCTCTGCATCGCTTCGTAGCGCGCGAAAGAATCGTCATCGTGCGCGGCCAGGAACACGAGGTCCGCCGGGTCGCGGTCCATCTCGATGGCGACGGGCGCGGAATAACCGCGATTGATCGAGACGACAGGCGCGGTCTTGAAACCGGCGAACGCGAAGCTGTCCTCGGCCTTGGTCAGCACGATCAGTTGCTCGCCCGAATGGGTGCCGGTGGCACGGTCGAACAGAGCGACGCGCAGGGGTATCGGCATCGGCTGCTTTTCGGGCTGGCCGGGCGTGGCAGGCACCGCCTGTGTCAGCGTCAGCACCGTCTCTGTCCCGTTCTGTACCTGTTCAACCCGCACCTGCGGCGTGCCTGCCTGCGAATACCACAGGCGGAACTGCGTCAGGTCCAGCCCGGCGCCGTCCTCGATCGCCTTGACGAAATCCTCGCAGGTCGCGGCCTCGCCATCGTGCCGCTCAAAGTAAAGATCGGTGCCTTTGCGGAACCGCTCTGCGCCCGCCATGGTGCGCATCATGCGGATCACCTCGGCGCCCTTGTTATAGACGGTCGCAGTGTAAAAGTTGCTGATTTCCTGATAGGAATCGGGACGGATCGGATGCGCGAGCGGGCCGGAATCCTCGGGGAACTGGGCACTGCGCAAAATCCGCACGTCTTCGATCCGCTTGACCGCCTCGCTGCCCATGTCGGCGCTGAACAACTGGTCGCGCAGGACGGTGAAGCCTTCCTTCAACGAAAGCTGGAACCAGTCGCGACAGGTCACGCGGTTGCCCGACCAGTTGTGGAAGTATTCGTGCCCGATCACGCCTTCGACGGCATCGTAATCGCCGTCGGTCGCAGTGTCAGGGTCGGCCAGAACATAGCGCGTGTTGAAGACGTTGAGGCCCTTGTTCTCCATCGCGCCCATGTTGAAATCGGACACGGCAACGATGTTGAACAGGTCGAGATCGTACTCGCGACCGAAGGTTTCCTCGTCCCATTTCAGCGAGTTGACCAGCGATTCGAGGGCATGATCGGTGCGCCCCTCATCGCCCGGACGAACCCAGACGTTGAGGTCCACCGTGCGTCCGCCCATCGTCTGGAAGGTGGTGTGATTGGCGATCAGGTCGCCCGCCACCAGCGCGAAAAGATAGCTCGGCTTGGGCCAGGGGTCATGCCACTCGGCCCAGTGCATACCGTCCTCGCCCTCACCGCTCGCGGTGCAGTTGCCGTTGGCCAGCAGGATCGGGAACGTCGCCTTGTCGCCACTCATCCGCACCGAATAGGTGGAGAGCACGTCGGGGCGGTCGGGGAAGAAGGTGATGCGGCGGAAGCCTTCCGCCTCGCACTGGGTGCAGAGCATCCCGTTCGAGGCATAGAGCCCCATCAGCTGGCTGTTCGCCGCCGGATTGAGCGCGGTTTCCACGGTTATTTCATGCGCATCGCCGCTCAGTTCGACGAGCAGATCGTCTCCATCGAGGCGCCAGTCGTTCACGGCCTCGCCATCGACCGCAACGGCCACCGGCACGATCTGGTCGCCATTGAGGCGCAGCGTCGAGGTGCCGTTCCCGGCGGGGTTGCGCTGGACCGAAAGCTTCGCGACCACCCGCGTCGCATCGAGGCCCAGTGCGAAATCGAGCGCGATCTCGGGCACCAGCCACGCGGGCGGCTGATAATCCTCGCGCCGGATCACCGCCGGGGTCTGCGGCGGCGGAGCGGCGTCCGCGACCTGGGTGTCTTCGGGCTGCGAGGGTCTGCTGGCGATATCCATGCCTCGTACTTAGGCCATCGCCACACGATTGCCAGCCGTGACTTGACGGAAGGGCTCGCTTGCGGGGACATGGACGACGCCATGCCTGCAACCTCCCCCCGTCCCCGCCTGTTCATCTTCGGCCTCGGCTATACCGCCACGCGGATCGCCCGCGATGCGACGGCCCAGGGGTGGGAAGTGGTCTCGACCGGTCGCGAAGGTACGCTTTCCTTCGATGACGAGGGGAGCGTGCGGCTGGCGCTGGCGGATGCGGACCATGTGCTTTCTTCTGTGCCGCCGGGACGCGAGGGGCGCGGCGAGCCGCTCGATCCGGTGCTGGAGCGCTACGGCGCGGCGCTGGCAGGCAAAGCGCTGAGCTATCTCTCCTCCACCGGCGTCTACGGCGATACCGGCGGCGCCTGGGTGGACGAAAGCGCGCCCACGGGCGGCGGGCGGCGCTCTGCCCGTAGCGAGGCGGATGCGGCATGGCTGGCGCTGGGCGCGCGGGTCCACCGCCTGCCGGGCATCTATGGCCCCGAACGCAATATGCTGGAGCGGGCAGCGCAAGGCCGCGCGCATCGCATTGACCTGCCCGATCAGGTGTTCAGCCGGGTCCATGTCGATGACATCGCACGCGGCGTCGTGGCCGGGTTTGCCGCGCCGTCAGGGGCCTACAACCTTGCCGACGATATGCCGTGCCCGCAGAACCGCGTGGTCGAGGAAGCCTGCCGCCTGCTCGGCATCGCCCCGCCGCCGGTGCTGCCGCTCGACGAGGCCCAGCTCTCGCCGATGGCGCGGGCGTTCTATGCCGAGAACCGCCGCGTCGCCAACGGCAAGGCCAGGCGCGTGCTCGGCTGGTCCCCGCGCTATCCCGATTTCGCGGCAGGCCTGCGCGCGCTCAGCGCCACGACCAGCCCGACTGTCGCCAGCGCGGCGCCAAGCCCGGCGAGCAGCGTCCAGCGATAGCCCTCGAACACCGTCGAGATCAGCATCGCGACGACGACGACCGCCACCCCGTTATAGGCCGCACGCCCCGGCCCCAACTGGCGCACCAGCGTGTAATAGAGCGGGAACGTCACGACCGAGCCTGCGAAGGCAAGGTAGGCCGTGCCCCACCAGAAGGTCGCGCCTTGCGGGATCACCGGCGCGCCGACCGTGACGGAGGCCAGCACCGCGTCGATCAGCGTGCCGTAGAGCATCGCCCAGGCCAGCAGGCTGACCATCGGCAGCGAGCGCCCGGTCTCGTTCGCCTGCATCACGTTGGCGAACGAGGCGCAGAGCATGGCGATCACCGCGAAGACGATGCCGGAGATCACGCCGCCGCCCATCGGCGCATCGCGCGCCTCGTGGATCAGCAGCAGGGCTATCCCGGCGATAGCGATGGCGCTGCCTTGCAGGAACCGCCTCGTCACCGGCTGCCCCAGCCACAGCCGCGCCAGCACCGCGTTGGGCACCAGCATCAGCGAGATCATCACCGCGACGATGCCCGAAGTCAGGTGCTCCTCGGCCAGATAGACGAAGTTGTAGTTCCCGCAGAACTGCAGTGCGCCCATCATCAGCGCCAGCCGGTGCCCAGCCATGCCGAGCGACAGCGACTTGCGCATGATCAGCGCCACTGCGAACATCGCGGGCGTCGCCATCGCGAAACGATAGGTCACCGACCACGCCGACGGCACCTGCCCTATCTGCCCGGTGATGACCCACCAGGTCGATCCCCAGATCATGCAGACCAGCAGGAACGGCAGCGCCACCTGTGGCCGCAGCAGCGAGGCCCCCTCCTCGCGCATTGTCGCCAGCCCCCTAGAGCGCAGCGATGGCGCGCGCGAGCGCCGTCGCATGTTCGGGAACGGTGTCCCACGCGGTCACGATCCGGGCGGTCGTCTCGTCCCAGTCGTAGAACGAGAAGCCCTGTCCGCGTAAGATCGCCCGCTCATCGGCATTGAGACGCAGGAACACCTCGTTCGCCTCAACCGGATTGACCAGCCGCCCGGCAGCCGAGGCGGCGATTTCCGCTGCCGCTGCATTCGACGCGCGGGCGTTATCGAGCCACAGGTCGTTGTCGAGCATCGCCAGTATCTGCGCGGCAAGGAACCGCCCCTTCGATTGCAGGTGCCCCGCGCGCTTGCGGCGATAGCGGGCGACTTCGACAAGGCCGGTGTCGAAGAACACGATGGCTTCGGAACAGAACCCGCCGTTCTTGACGAAACCGAAGCTCAGCGCATCGGCATCGCCCACCCCCTCTGCAGGTGAAACGCCCAGCGAGGCGACTGCATTGGCGAAGCGCGCGCCGTCGACATGGAACTTGAGGCCGCGCTCGCGCGCAAGACCGGTCAGCGCGGCGAGTTCGGCGGGAGTATAGACGCAGCCGGCCTCGCTCGCCTGCGTGATCGAGATGGCGTGCGGCTGGACCTGATGAACGCTGGGATTGATCGCCTCGATCACCGCGCGCACCGAATCGGGTGTCAGCTTGGCATTCTCGCCTCCGCCGAGCAGCAGCTTGGCGCCATGGAGGTAAAAGCCGGGCGCTCCGCCTTCGTCGTTCTCGATATGGGCATCGGCGTGGCAGACCACGCCGCCGTGCGGCGCGACCATGGTCGACAGCGCGATGCAGTTGGCCGCCGTCCCGCTCGCCACCCAGATCGCGGCGCATTCGCGCCCGAACAGCGCCGAGAACCGCGCGTCGAACTCGCGGCTGAGCGCATCGTTATCGTATGGCGGCTGCGGCGCGTCGGCGGCCTGCATCGCCTCCCAGACCTTGGGGTGAACTCGGGCGGCGTTGTCGGAAAGGAACTGCATGGCCATATGGGTTAGGCAGTGCTGCGGCGCCGTCAAGCGTCCGGTTGCACTGCAGCACGGTATTGCAGCAACAAAATCAAGGATCTTGCCCATGGTCGGCGTGACGATCACCAAGCACGAAAAGCCCGGCGGCGGCGAATATCGCGCCCATGTGGCCGACAGCGATGCCCTCGGCCTGCTCACCTGGACCAAGCGGGACGGCGTTCACTACGCCGATCACACGCTGGTCCCGACCGAGATCGGCGGGCGCGGCGTGGCGGCAAGACTGGTCGAAGCGCTGGTGGCCGACGCGCGCGAGAACCATTTCCGCATCGCGCCGACGTGCTCTTATGTGGCCGCGATGTTCAAGCGCCATCCCGAATGGGACGACGTGAAGGCCTGATCGCCATCAGAACCCGCCGTTGGCGAGGAACGTCTCGGCAAGGCCTGCCAGAAATGCCGAGCCGCGCGGCAGGACCGTCTCGTCCACCATCATGCGGGTGGAATGAATGCCGCTGGCCGCGCTCCAGTCTGCATCCTCTTTCGCCACGCCAAGGAAGAACATCGCGCCGGGGACTTTCTCCAGCACATAGGAGAAGTCCTCCGCCCACATGATCGAATCGGGCAGGCGACGGAAGCAGTCCGCGCCGAACATCGTGCCCGCCAGCCCTTGCGCGAAATCGACCGCGCGCGCATCGCACATCGTCACCGGGAAGCCGTCCTTGATGGTGACTTTCGCGCTGAGGCCATGCGCCGCAGCGATGCCCTCGGCCAGACGGGGCAACTCGGCCTTGAGGCGCGCACGATTGGCAGGCGACAGCGTGCGCATGGTGCCGACCAGCTTCGCGCTGTCGGGGATCACGTTATGCGCGCTGCCCGCCTCGATCTTGGCTATCGTCACCACCACCGGATCGAACACCGGATAGCGCCGCGCCACCATCGTCTGGATCGCCGCGACGATCTCGCAGGCGACCGGCACCGGGTCCTGCGTGAGATGGGGCGTGGAGGCATGGCCCCCGCACCAGACACCTCGATACCGATCTCGTCCGCCGCTGCCATCAGCGGCCCGGCGCGCCCGGAGATTGAGCCATGCGGGGCATTGGGCATGACGTGAAAGGCGAATGCGGCATCGGGCAGCGCACGGTCCGTGCCCTCGCCGCCCAGCAGTCCGTCCTCCAGCATGAAGCGCGCGCCGTGATAACCTTCCTCGCCCGGCTGGAACATGAAACGGACCTCGCCCGCCAGCGTATCGGCGCGACCGCACAGCACGCGCGCCGCGCCCGCCAGCATAGCAGTATGAGCATCGTGTCCGCAGGCATGCATCTTGCCGGGCAGGGTCGAGGCGAAGTCCAGCCCGGTCTCCTCGGGCATCGCCAGCGCGTCCATGTCACCGCGCAGCAGCACACAGGGGCCGTCACCCGCGCGGCCTTTCAGCGTGGCGACGAGACCTGTGGTCGAGGGGCCTTCGACCCATTCGAGCGGCAGGTCGGCCAGCGCCTCCCGCACCTTGTCGCGCGTCCTGGGCGTATGCAGCCCCAGTTCGGGTTCGGCATGGATCGCGCGGCGCAGCGCCACGATGTCCGGCGCCAGCGCCTGTGCATCGGCGAGCAGCGAGGGAGAGACGAGATCGGTGACGGGGGCGTTCATGCCGGGCATGATACCCCTCAGGGGCCGACTGTCGAGGGGGCCGCGCGGCCGCGTGTCAGTCCGCCGAAGCCGGTATCGCGCGCCGTGCCATCCCCGCAGCGTATTCCACGCCATCACGCCCATCGCGAGGTACGAGACGAACCCGCCCAGCGCCACGGCCCAGGCCGCCCCCACCGCGCCCATCGGCAGGAACAGGTAGAGCCCCACGCCCAGCGCGCCCAGCGCGATCACCCGCGCGGTCAGCGAAAGGCGCGCATTGCCGGTCGAGTGCAGCACCGGCTCGAACACCACGCTCGCCAGATCGAAGCTGGAGGCCAGCGTCAGCGGCACGAGAATTGCCGCACCGCCCTCGAACGCCTCACCCGCGATCAGTTCGAGCAGCGAGCGCCCCGCCGTCAGTGCCACGCCCACCACGACAAGGCCTGCGAGGCCCGCATAGAGGCTGGTCTGCAAGGCGAGGCGGCGGAACTGACGAAGATCGGCACCGGCATGGACCCGCGCGACTTCGGAATAAACCGTGCGCGTCAGCAGGCTGGAGAGCTTGCTCAGCGCCTGCGAAATCTGCGAGGCCAGACGATAGAGACCCGCCGCCTTGGTGGAGACGAAGGCGCCGACCGCCAGCAACGGCCCGTTGCGGGTGAGGGCATCGACGGTCGAGCCCCAGAAGGTCACGAAGAAGAAGTGCCCCACCCGGTCATTCTCGCGCAACGCCTCGCGCCAGCGCCACAGGTTGGCCAGGTTGATCGCCTCGGGGCACAGCCGTCTGGCCGTGATCCAGTACAGCGCCGCCTCGATCAGGTCGATCACCGCCCAGGCCAGCAGGTAGCGCTGCACCGAAGGGCCGGTCGCCCAGATCAGCAGCGCAGCCAGCAGGCGCCCCACCGGCACCACCGCCTCGACGTAGACCGAGCGGTCGAACCGGTCCAGCGCACGCACGATGCCGGTCGGCGCCGACACCAGCGCCCAGAGCGAGGCGCAGCTGAACCAGAACGCCGTGTCGATATATTCGGGATTGAGCGAGAGCTGGTGCGAAAAGCCGTAGATCACGATGGCCGCGATGCCGCAGCCAATCACCGCGCCGACAAGGTCCAGCATACCGCACAGCATCGCCAGCCGCCCGAAGCGCCCCCAGTCCCGGTTATGGACGTGATCGCTGCCATAGCGCACCACCACGCGCCAGGTCTGGAAGCCCGCGATCGCGATCAACGCCTGCGCGGTGCCGAAAATCAGCGAGAAGTGTCCGAAGTCCTTGAGCCCCAGCGTGCGGGTCAGGATTGCCAGATAGGCAAGCCCGCACACGGCACCAAAGCCCTTGCCGCCCAGCAGCCATGCGGTGTTCTTGAGGATCCGGCGCAGCGGAGTCGATTCCGCGTCGGCTTCGCGAGTGGCAGTCATGACCCGGCATGTGGACGAGCGAACCGGCAGAGGCAAGCCGCGCCTTTTGCCTCCTGATCGCCCGTTGACCTGCTTCGGTACACCGCCCCGGCCTTTCCTCGCGGAACATCAAGCGTTAGAGGGCTGCAACATATCACCCGATTTTCCCCGAGTACCGGCGCTGTGGCGCAAGGTTCTCTGCCGAGGCACCCGTTTATGATCGAACACGCCATTCTTCTCAGCGCCGGACAGGGCTCGCGCCTGCTGCCGCTCACCGCCGAGCGGCCCAAGTGCATGATCGACTTCTCCGGCAAATCGCTGATCGCATGGCAGATCGAAATGCTGGCGCGCGGCGGCTTCAAGCGGATCGATATCGTCACCGGCTTCATGACCGACATGCTCGACGAGCATCTCGCCGCGATCGAGATCCCCGGCGTCGAGATCAAGACCTTCTACAACCCGTTCTTCAAGGTGGCCGACAACCTCGGCTCGTGCTGGATCGTGCGCCACCGCATGCAGGGCGACTTCGTGATCCTGAACGGAGACACGCTGGTATCGGAAGAGATCGTCGCCAAGGTGCAGGAAGGCGCACTGGCGCCGGACGGCAAGCCCTGGCCGATCACCGTCACCGTGGACGTGAAGGCCGACGGCTACGACAGCGACGACATGAAAGTGGAGCGCGAGGCCGATGGCCGCCTCGTCCACATCGGCAAGACGCTGACCGCCGCCCAGTCCAACGCCGAATCCATCGGCTTCCTCGCCTTCCGGGGCGAGGGCGTCGACCTGTTCCGCGAGACCGTGCGCAAGGTCATGCGCACGCCCGAGGGCGTCCAGCACTGGTATCTGAAAGTGATCGACTGGATCGCGCCGACGATGCAGGTCGGCACCGTCTCGATCGAGGGCCTCGGCTGGGGCGAGGTGGACTTCCTCAACGACATCGAAGTCGCAACGAAGCTTACCGACAGTTGGGTGTAAGTGGCTTAGGGAATTGGAAAACGGAACTGGCGGACGGTGATAGCCGTCCCCAGATAGCAGGGAACCTTGGAGACAGGAGCCTGCCATGACCGAACCCACCCTGCTTATCGTCGGCGCTTCGCGCGGGCTTGGCCTTGGCCTTGCGAGTGAATTTCTGGCGCGCGGCTGGCGCGTGATCGGCACCGTGCGCAGCGGCTCGCGCACGCCCCTGCACGATCTGGCCGAGACTTGCGCCGGACGTCTGATCGTCGAGACGCTGGACATCAACTCCGCCGATGAAACGGATGCCCTGCTCGAACGGCTGGTCAGCCAGACGCTCGACATGCTGTTCGTCAATGCGGGCACGACCAACGAAGAACCCGACACACCGGTCGGAGACGTATCCGTCGATGTTTTCCAGCACGTGATGCTGACCAACACCTTTGCGCCCATGCGGGTGATCGAGGCCTTGCAACACCTTGTCCCGGCAAGCGGCCTCATCGGTGTCATGTCGTCCGGGCAGGGGAGCATCGCCAACAACGAAGTGGGCCTGCGCGAGGTCTATCGCTGCTCGAAGGCGGCGCTCAACATGGCAATGCGCAGCTTCGCCGCACGCGAGAAGGATGCCTCCCGCGCGCTGCTGACACTGGCGCCCGGATGGATTCGCACCGATCTCGGCGGTGCAGACGCGCCCTATACGCTGGAAGACTCGCTGCCGATCCTGGCCGACATCATCGAGGGCAAGCGCCAGCGCCCCGGCCTCGAATATCTTGATCGCTTCGGCAAGGTCGTGCCCTGGTGATACCAAAGCTGGGATGAGCTTTACTCACCGCAGCTTTGGTCAAGCCCTTGTGGCGCTTGAACATTTCCAAGGCGTGATGCGCCAGCATCTCAGCGCCTTGGTATAAGACCCGACCTCAGGCGACCTTCGAGAACCAGATCGTGTGCTTGGCGCCCTTGCCGTTGCTGCGGGCGTGGACGCGGCGCTCCTCGACCGTGAAGCCGTTGCGCTCCAGACGGCGGGCGAAGGCCGGGTCCGGGCCTGCCGACCAGATCGACAGCACCCCGCCGGGCGTCAGTGCCGCGCGGGCGGCGCGCAGGCCTGCCTTGGAATAGATCACGTTGTTGTCCTCGCGCACAAGGCCGTCCGGGCCGTTGTCGACATCGAGCAGGATCGCATCGTATTCGCCGCGCGCGCCGTCGATCATCTGCGCAACATCGCTCATCACGAGGTTCACGCGCGGATCGTCGAGGCAACCGGCAGCGAGGTCCGCCATCGGCCCGCGCGCCCATTCGATGATCTCTGGCACGAGTTCGACCAGCGTGATCTTCGCATCAGCGGGCAGCAGCTTGAGCGCTGCGCGCAGTGTGAAGCCCATGCCATAGCCGCCGATCAGAATGTGCGGGCGCTTGGCGTGGGCGATGCGTTCGATCGACTGCACCGCCAGCGCCTCTTCCGAGCCCCACTGGCGCGAACTCATCAGTTCGTTGTGCCCCAGCACGATCATGAAGTCCTTGTCGTGCCGGAACAGTTCGAGCTTCTCACCACCCGGCACCCAGGCCGCGTCGAGGAGTTCGCGCTGGATCATGTCAGGCGTCCTTTCCGCGAAGGTCAGGCGCGGTTGCCTCGGCCTTGAGCAGGGCAATCGCCTCGTCGAGCGACATGACCTTCTGGTGCTCGGCGCCCAGCGTGCGCAGGGCGACGGTGCCTTCCTCGGCCTCGCGCTTGCCGACGACCAGCAGGTGCGGAACCTTCTTCAGCGAATGCTCGCGCACCTTGTAGTTGATCTTCTCGTTGCGCAGATCGGTCTCGACACGAACGCCCGCCGCCTTCAGCTTTTCCATCACCTCGTAAGCATAGGGATCGGCGTCCGAAACGATGGTGGCGACCACCGCCTGCACCGGCGCGAGCCAGACCGGCAACTTGCCCGCGAAGTGCTCGATCAAGATGCCGATGAAGCGCTCGTAGGAGCCGAAGATCGCGCGGTGGAGCATGATCGGGCGGTGACGGTCGCCGTCCTCGCCGATGTACGAGGCGTCGAGACGCTCGGGCAGCACGCGGTCGGACTGGATCGTGCCGACCTGCCAGGTACGGCCGATCGCGTCGGTCAGGTGCCATTCCAGCTTGGGCGCATAGAACGCGCCTTCGCCCGGCAGCTCCTCCCAGCCGTATTCCGGCGTCGCAAGGCCGGCGTCGGACACCGCGTTGCGCAGCTCCGTTTCGGCCATGTCCCACATCTCTTCGGTGCCGAAGCGCTTTTCGGGGCGCAGTGCCAGTTTGATCGCGTAGGTGAAACCGAAGTCCTTGTAGACGCGGTCCGCCAGTTCGCAGAACGCGCGCACTTCGGCGACGATCTGGTCTTCGCGGCAGAAAATATGCGCATCGTCCTGCGTGAACTGGCGCACGCGCATCAGGCCATGGAGCGCGCCGTGCGGCTCGTTACGGTGGCAGCAGCCGTTCTCGTAGATGCGCAGCGGCAGTTCGCGGTAAGACTTGATGCCCTGACGGAAGATCAGCAGGTGCGCCGGGCAGTTCATCGGCTTGAGCGCCATCCACTCGGCCTCGTCCGAAACGATCGGGCCTTCGTCCTCGACGTTGGGCACTTCGTCGGGGATGACGAACATGTTCTCGCGGTACTTGCCCCAGTGGCCGGACTGCTCCCACTGGCGCGCGTCCATGACCTGCGGGGTCTTCACTTCCTTGTAGCCCGCCCCATCGATGGCGCGGCGCATGTAGGCTTCCAGCTCGCGCCAGATCACATAGCCCTTGGGGTGCCAGAACACCGAGCCATGCGCTTCGGACTGGAGGTGGAACAGGTCCATCTCCTGACCCAGACGGCGGTGATCGCGTTTGGCGGCCTCTTCAAGGCGCGTCAGATGCTCGTTCAGCTGCTTCTTGTTCAGCCAACCGGTGCCGTAGATGCGCGTCAACTGCGCGTTCTTCTGGTCGCCGCGCCAGTAGGCGCCCGAGACGCGCGTCAGCTTGAAGGCGGCCGGATCGAGCTTGCCGGTCGAGGGCAGGTGCGGACCGCGGCACATGTCGAGCCAGGCACCTTGCGAGCCGGGCTGGCCCGACCAGTAGACGGTCAGTTCTTCGCCCTCAGGGAGTTCGGCAGCCCATTCGGCCTTGAAGCGCTCACCTTCCGAGGTCCAGCGCTCGATCAGCTGCTGACGGCTCCAGACTTCGCGGACCAGCGGCTTGTCGGCCTTGATGATCTCGCGCATCTTCTCCTCGATCGCCGGGAGATCGTCCATCGAGAACGGCTCGCGGCTTTCGGGCGCCATCACATCGTAATAGAAACCGTCGTCGGTCGCCGGGCCGAAGGTGATCTGCGTGCCGGGGAACAGCGCCTGCACCGCTTCGGCCAGAACGTGCGCATAGTCGTGCCGCGCCAGTTCCAGCGCATCCGCCTCATCGCGCGAGGTCACGAGAGCGAGGTTCGCATCGCCTGCGAAGGGTCGGGTGAGATCGACCAGTTCCCCGTCGATCCGCGCGGCGATGGCCGCCTTGGCAAGGCCGGGGCCGATGGCGGCGGCGACGTCTGCCGGGGTCGAGCCTTCGGGCATCTCGCGGACGGAACCGTCGGGCAGGCTGATCTTGAACATCTCGGACATGTGCGAACTCATCTTTCGTTTGCCCCATGCCATACCAACGGCATGTGGGCGTCAAAGCGTCATGGACCCGGACTCTTTCAGGAACCGGGCTTTGCAGCGCGCCATGGCACAGGCGCGCCGCCGGGTGAAGGTGCGGCGTCGTCTAAAACGGCTTCGTTTGGGGAGAGAGACGCCAGCCCCGCCCGAAATTCCGGGCGACGGCAGCGCGGCGACTTCAGACCGCGACCGACCGTGCCCGGTGGCACCGGGTGGTGGTAGTGGTCTGGGTAGGGCGCGCCTGCGTCATGCCGGGCGATGTAGCGCCAATGCGGCAGGAATCCAAGGATATTGGCGCATCCAAGGCCGAAGCCCTCACCTAATGTCAATGACACTTGACATCGTTGCATCAAAATGACAAGTTTACTTTACCAACAAACAAGGAGGCTTGTCATGACATCCTGCAATCCTTTCACGCAACCCAGGAATCCCGCCTACAAACGCTATGCGCGCCGTATGGCCGTCAGTGCCGTGCTCTATACCGGTGCCATCGTTGCGGCGTCCTCTCTGCTCCACAAGCACAGCACGGCCTCGGTCGGCACGATCGCCATCGCGCTGCTGCCGGGCCTTGCGGTGCTGGGCATGCTCTGGTCGATCGCGCGGCTGTTCCTCGAACTCGACGACGAATATCTGCGCATGCTCGAAGTGCGCAAGGCGATGATCGCCACCGGCCTGACCCTCGCGATCTGCAGCGTCTGGGGCATTCTGGAAATCTATACCAACGTCCCACGCCTGCCGCTGTTCTTCGTCTTTCCGCTGTGGGCGGTCTGCCTGTTCGCCGGTATGGCGGCCAACGCATGGGGCACGCGCGGAGGCGCCAAGTGAAGAACCGCCTCAAAGTCCTGCGCGCCGAACGCGGCTGGAGCCAGCAGGACCTCGCCGAGCGTCTCGGCGTCAGCCGCCAGAGCGTGAACGCAATCGAGACCGGCAAATACGATCCCTCGCTGCCGCTGGCCTTCCGCATCGCCGACCTGTTCGACCTCGCCATCGAGGCGATCTTCCTGCGCGAGGACGCAGCAGACATCTGATCCTCCCGTACAATCGCTTACCTTTCGAGACTTGCCCTTGCCGCCGCGCATCCCCAGATGGCGGGCCATGACCGAGACTGTCGTTCCCTTCCCGCCGCAATACCTCACCCTCGCCGACGGGCGCCGCATTGCCTATCGCTTCACGGCCGGCGCCGGCCCCGCCATCGTGTTCCTGCCCGGATACCTTTCCGACATGACCGGATCGAAAGCGCTGGCCCTCTTCGCGATGGCCCAGGCGAACGGGCGCGCCTGCCTGCTGCTCGACTATTCGGGCTGCGGCGAAAGCGGCGGCGAATTTGCAAACGCCACCCTTTCGCGCTGGCGGGACGAGGTGATCGCGCTGATCGAGGCGCTGGAACTGGACGAGGTCGTCCTTGTCGGCTCCTCGACCGGCGGCTGGCTGATGCTGCTGGTGGCCGAAGCCCTGCCCGATCGCGTGCGCGGTCTGGTCGGCATCGCGCCTGCGCCCGATCATACCGATTGGGGCATTGCGCAGATGGACAAGGCGCTGCTGGCCGATGGTGCAACGCTCTGGGAAGAGAACCCATACGGCCCCGAGCCCACGCCGACGCATCCCGGCTTCTGGGCGGACGGTCAGGCCAACCTCATGCTCGATCGCGAAATCGCTTTCGACGGCCCGGTGCGCCTGCTCCACGGCCAGCGCGATACCGATGTGCCCTTCGACATTTCCCTGCGCCTTGCCGAGCACCTGCGTTCATCCGAGGTGCAGGTCACGCTCATCAAGGACGGCGATCATCGCCTTTCGCGCGAATCCGATATCCGTCTGCTGCTGGGCACCGTTGCGCACCTGATCCTGACGCACGAACCAGCCGCGACCTGACCCGAAAGACCTGCCCGCCATGCCGTTCCCCCTGCTCTTCGCGCCGCTGATGATGCTTCAGGTCGATCCGATCACCGGCATGCAGACCGGCCCTTCGGCGCTGCCCGAAGAGATCATCGAGAAGAAGGCCAATCAGGCCCGCAAGCGTGAGCAGGACGCGGCAGATGCCGCCGCTTCGGCGCCGCTTTTGCCGCAGCCCAAAGCGGCGTCAGGCTGTATCGACGCGGTCGATGCCGACCCCGAGCAGGCCGTGGACGTTGCCGAAAAGGCCATGTCCAGCGCGACCGGCGCCGTCCGTGTACGCGCCGGGATGTGCCTGGGCCAGGCTTACACCGCGCTCGACCAGTGGCCTGACGCCCAGCGCGCCTTCACGCAGGCACGCGATGCGGCCGATGCCAGCGACCATGCCAGCCGCGCCCGGCTTGGCGCGATGGCAGGCAACGCGGCACTCGCGGCCAACGACCCCACCGTTGCGCTCGCCCTTCTCGGCGATGCCGAAACCGACGCCAAGGCGGGCAGCGACGGCAGCCTCGTCACCTCGATCGACCTCGACCGTGCCCGCGCGCTGGTCGCCGTGGGACAACCTGTACAGGCCGGAGTCGTATTGGCGGAGCGTCGTCAGGCCGATCCGAATAACGCGCAAGTCTGGCTGCTCTCGGCCACGCTTTCGCGCCGTCTCGGCAACCTCGCCGAAGCCCAGACCCAGATCGAGAAGGCCGGGGCGCTTTCCCCGCCCAAGTCGCCTTATGGCGCCGCCGTCGGACTTGAGGCAGGCGCCATCGCCATGCTCTCCAAGCACGAGGATGCCGCCCGCAAGAGCTGGCAGTCGGTGATCCAGGCCGATCCCGACAGCGACGAGGCGCAGACCGCGCGCGATTACCTCAGCCAGCTAGACCAGATCGATGCGCAGGGACCGGCGACAAGCGCTGCAGCCGCCAAGACCGCCGCTCCCGCCCAGCAAGGGACACCCGCGAAACCGAAATGACAATTCCCCTCTCCCTGCTCGATCTCGTTCCCGTCCGTGAGGGCGAGAGCATCTCCTCGGCCCTCGCTGCAACCACCGCGACCGCGCAGGCTGCCGAGAAAGCCGGCTACTCGCGCTTCTGGGTGGCAGAGCATCACGGGATGGACGGGATTGCGGGAGGCGCGACTTCGGTCGTGCTCGCACATCTTGGCAATGCGACCAGCACGATCCGCATCGGCGCGGGCGGCATCATGCTGCCCAACCATACGCCTTATCTGATCGCCGAACAGTTCGGCACGCTCGCGGCGCTGTTTCCCGGCCGTATCGACCTTGGACTCGGGCGCGCAGCAGGCGCCGATGGGCGCCTCGCACAGGCGCTGCGCAAGGATATCGTCGGCGCGGCGGAGCGCTTCCCCAACGATATCGTCGAACTGCAGGCCCGCTTCGGTGGGCAGGCGGTGGGCGGCGTCGCCTCGCCGCAGGCCTCGGGCGCGGACGTGGCGATCTGGGTGCTCGGCTCCAGCCTGTTCGGCGCGCAGCTCGCCGCCGTGCTCGGCCTGCCCTACGCCTTTGCCTCGCACTTCGCGCCAACGCACCTCGACGAGGCCGCGCGCATCTATCGCGAGCGGTTCCAGCCCTCGGCCACGCTCGACAAGCCGCACTTCATGGCCGCGATCAACGTGCTGGCCGCCGATACCCGCGAAGAGGCCGAATATCTCGCTTCTTCCACCGACCAGAGCTTCGTTGCCCTGCGCTCGGGCCAGCCGCTGCGCCTGCCGCCGCCGATCCGCGACTATCGCGCCAGCCTGCCTGCCGCCGCGAATGCCATGCTGGAGCAGGTCCGCTCCGTGCGCGCCGTCGGCACCCCGCAGGACGTGCGGGAAAGCATCGAGGCCTTCGTCGAACGCACCGGCGCCGATGAAGTGATCTGCGCCTGCGCGACCTACGATCCACAGGCCCAGATCCGCTCGCTGGAATTGACCATGGATGCACTGAAACACAGTTGAAACAGCCCGTTCGCATTACGGGCATTGACCGGGCCGCGCATTTGCGGCCTACACCCCGGCCATGACGCATAGAGACGTAATCATCGTGGGCGCGGGGCATGGCGGTGCGCAGTGCGCCATTGCGCTTCGGCAGAACGGCTTTTCAGGCAGCGTGACCGTGATCGGGCGCGAGCCGGAGTATCCTTACGAGCGCCCGCCGCTCTCCAAGGAATACTTCGCGCGCGAGAAGACCTTCGACCGGCTCTATATCCGCCCGCCGACGTTCTGGGCGGAGAAGGACGTGACCTTCCGCCTCGGCATCGAAGTGGTGAAGGTCGATGCGGCGGGGCATTCGGTGACGCTCTCCGATGGTGAGACGATGACCTACGGCACGCTCGTCTGGGCGACCGGCGGCGATCCGCGTCGCCTCTCGTGTGCGGGCGCGGAACTCGCAGGCATTCACGCCGTGCGCACCCGCGAGGATTGCGATACGCTGATGGCCGAAGTCGATGCCGGCGCGAGGAAGATCGTCGTCATTGGCGGCGGCTATATCGGGCTGGAGGCGGCGGCTGTGATGGCCAAACTGGGCCTTGAGGTGACGCTGCTCGAAGCGCTCGACCGGGTGCTGGCGCGCGTGGCCGGAGAGGCGCTCTCGGCGTTCTATCAGGACGAGCACCGCGCCCATGGCGTAGACCTGCGCATCGGCGCGGCGGTCGAGGGCCTCGAAGGCGACGGCAAGCGCGTGACCGGCGTGCGCCTGGCCGATGGCGAGGTCCTGCCCGCCGACGCCGTGATCGTGGGCATCGGCATCGTGCCTGCCGTCGGCCCGCTGATCCTGGCAGGCGCGAGCGGGGCGAACGGCGTCGATGTCGACGAGTTCTGCCGCACCTCGCTGCCCGACATCTATGCCATCGGCGACTGCGCGGCCTTCGCCTGCGACTTTGCGGGCGGGCGCGTGATGCGCGTGGAATCGGTGCAGAACGCCAACGACATGGCGACCAGCGTGGCCAAGGCGATCTGCGCCGCGCAGGCCGATGAAGGAGGCGCGAACGAGCCTGCCCCCTACAAGGCCTTCCCGTGGTTCTGGTCGAACCAGTACGACCTGAAACTGCAGACCGCCGGGATCGGTGCGGGTCACGACACCGCCGTGCTGCGCGGCGATCCGGCCACGCGGGCGTTCTCGGTGGTGTACCTGAAAGACGGCCGCGTGCTCGCCATCGATGCCGTCAACCGGGTGAAGGACTACGTGCAGGGTCGCAAGCTGATCGAGGCGGGCACGAAAGTCGATCCCGATGCGCTGGCGGACATCGAGACCAACCTCAAGGACCTGATGTAACGGACTCTCAGGCCTTCTGCCGATCCTGCAATCTCTCCAAGGCCCACTTAGCTGCATCGGCGACGGCTTCATCCTCGTCGCCGAGCAGTGCTTCCACCAGCGGCGACAGCTTTGCCAGACCGCTGTTGCCTGCCGCATAGAGGCAGTTGCGTACGAACCGGTTGCGCCCCACCCGCTTGATCGGCGAGCCCGAGAACAGCTTGCGAAAGCCCGCATCGTCCAGCGTCAGCAGATCGGCAAGCTCCGGCGCGGTCAGTTCGGCTCGCGGCAGAAACGCCTTGATGCGATGCGCGGTGTCGGCGAACTTGTTCCACGGGCAGACCGCCAGACAATCGTCGCAGCCATAAATACGATTACCCAGCGCTGCCCGGAATTCCTCGGGCACCGGCCCCTTGTGCTCGATCGTCAGATAGCTGATGCAACGCCGCGCATCCAATCGGTAGGGCGCCGGAAACGCCGCTGTCGGGCAGGCGTCCTGACAGGCGCTGCACGATCCGCAGCGATCGCGACCCGGCGTTGAAAGGGCCAGATCGAGGCTGGTGTAGATTTCGCCCAGAAACAGCCACGAGCCTTCCTCGCGGCTGACCAGATTGGTGTGCTTGCCCTGCCAGCCCAGCCCTGCTGCCTGCCCCAGCGGCTTTTCCATCACCGGCGCGGTATCGGTGAACACCTTCACCTCGGCATCGGGTATCCCCCGCTTCGCAGCCTCGCTCACCAGCCAGCGCGCCAGATGCTTGAGCGCCTTCTTCACGACATCGTGGTAATCCGCGCCTTGCGCATAGACCGAGATGCGTCCGACCTGCGGCTCAGCCTCCAGCCGCAGCGGATCGAGCGCGGGGGCATAGCTCATTCCCAGCGCGATGACGCTGCGCGCCTGCGGCCACAGGCCCTGCGGCGAGCGGCGGTGATGGAGGCGATCGGCCATCCACTCCATCGAGCCATAGGCGCCCTCTGCCAGCCATTCTTCCAGTCGCGCCGCCCGCACTTCGTCCTCGCGCGCCGACGCGATACCGAAAGCCGCGAAGCCCAGCGCACGCGCCTCTGCCTCAAGGTCTTTCGCCAGCAATTCGAGCGCGGTGGTCGTCACGCTTGCAAGGGTTCCTTTCACAGGGCACCGTCTTATCGGGCACCCGGCGGCGGCCCATAGGAGATAGTACGGTGAGCGACAACGTAGCAGATGGGCCGGGCAATGCGATGCTGGCAGAAACGCCCCCCTCCGACCGGCCGCTCGCGATAGAAGCGCGGGGCCTGATCAAGCGCTTCGAGGGCACCACTGCTGTCAACGGTGTCGACATTTCCGTGCCCGAAGGGGCGCTCTACGGCATTCTCGGCCCCAACGGCGCGGGCAAGACCACGACGCTGCGGATGCTGCTGGGCATCATCGACCCGGACGAAGGCTCGCGTCGTGTGCTGGGCGCCGCAAACCCGCAGGATGTCGCGCGGCTGATCGGCTACCTTCCCGAAGAGCGCGGCCTCTATCCCGCCATGAAAGCGGTGGAGGCGATCGCCTTCCTGGGCGCACTGCGCGGCCTGCCCCTGAAGATCGGGCGCGAACGCGGCCGGGCCCTGCTGGAAGAGCACGGCCTTGGCCATGCCGCCGACCGGCAGATCCGCCAGCTCTCCAAGGGCATGGCGCAACAGGTGCAGATTCTGGGCACCTTGGTCCATCATCCCCGCCTCGTCATCTTCGACGAGCCTTTCTCCGGCCTCGATGCAATCAATCAGGGGCGGCTCGAAGAGACCATGCGCGCGCTGGCGGCAGCCGGCACGACCGTGATCTTCTCAACCCATGTCATCGCCCATGCCGAGCGCCTGTGCGACGATGTCGCGATCATTGCGGGCGGCCGCGTTCCCTTCGCCGGACCGGTCGATGTCGCGCGCGACCGTATCCGCCCGCGCGTGCGGCTGGAAACCCGCGATCCCGAAGGCCCCTGGCGCCACGTCCTGCCCGCCGATACCCGGCGCGAGGGGCGCTATCACCTCTTCGCCCTGCCCGAGAGCGGCATCGAGCCGCTGCTGCGTGCCCTGATCGAGGGCGATGCCGGTATCCTCTCGCTGTCGATCGAGCGGGCCGGGCTGCACGATGCCTTCGTCTCCATCGCCGGAGAGGCCGCCGCGCGGGCGCTCACACAATCCGCCACCGAAGGAGACGCCGCATGAAGGGCCGCCTGCCGATCCTCTCCGCCGCCTTCGTAGTTGCGCGGCGCGACTTCTTTGCGATCCTGCTCAGCCGCAGTTTCCTCTGGTTCCTGTGCGGGCCGCTGTTCCCGGTCGTTATCCTCGCCCTCGCCCATGGACTGGGCTCGCATGCAGAAAAGAGCGTGTCACCGCCTCAACTGGGCATCGCCATGCAGTCTGCCGACGTGGACGCCGTACTGGGCGCATACGATCGCCTGAAGCCAGAATTCGCTGCCGTCCTGCCGGATCTGACAGTGGTGCAGCGGCTGGCACCGGGGCAACATTTCGATCCCGGTCTCGCGCTGCGCAACGGCAAGGGCGAAGTCGCCGCGATCCTCTCGGGCACACCTGCCGCCCCGCGCCTCACCGGCACGCGAGGCCGCCTCGAAGACTGGCGCGGTCCAACGGCGCTGCTGGCACAGGCTGCAAAAACCGGGCCCGATGCCCGTTACCCATCGGTTACGCTGGTGACGACCACGACATCGGGCGCCAGCCAGCATGCCGGAGAGCTGGCGACCGCGAAAGGCGCACAGACCCTTCTGTTCCTGTTGACGATGCTGCTGGCGGGCATGGTCCTCTCCAATCTGGTGGAGGAAAAAGGAAACAAGATCATCGAAGTTCTGGCGGCCGCCATTCCGATGGATGCGGTCTTCATGGGCAAGCTGTTCGCGATGCTGGGAATATCGCTGGTCGGCATTGCCTGTTGGGGATCGTTGGCCGGCGCGATCCTGATCGGCGGTCATGTCTCGTTGACACTGCCTACTCCTGCCGTGGGCTGGCCCGCTCTCTTCGCGCTTGGCGCCATCTATTTCATGCTGGCCTATCTGCTGCTGGGATCGGTATTCCTGGCCATAGGCTCGATGGCGACAACGGTGCGCGAAGTGCAGACGCTGTCGATGCCCGCCTCGATGATGCAACTGGTGATCTTCTTTCTGGCGACCTTTGCGGTTACCGTGCCCGGCAGCCCCGGCGAGATCGCCATCTGCCTCTTCCCGTTCAGTTCCCCCTATGCGATGCTCGCCCGCGCAGCGCAGGATCCCAGGCTTTGGCCGCATCTGCTGGCCATCGCATGGCAAATCGCCTGGGTGATCGTCCTGATCCGGTTCGGCGCGCGCCTCTTCCGCAAGAGAGTCATGAAATCGGGCCCGGCACCTGTCCGAAAGAGCCTTGCCGCACGCATTTTACGTATGATCGTCGGGCGCTCCGCCAGCAAAAAACCTGCGCCCCATTGACTTCGCGCCGCGCGACGCGATCTCCTGTAACGAGGAGATCGCGCCATGCCCCGATCATTCGATCAAATATCGCTGTCCCGCCGCACCTTGCTTGCAGCCATGGGCTCTGCCAGTGCGCTCGCCATCGCAGCTCCGGCAAAGGCGCGCAGCTATCCGGTCAACTTCACCGAAGACCAATGGCGACAACGCCTTACGCCCACGCAGTTCGCAATTCTGCGAAAAGCCGGCACCGAGCGCGCTTATTCCTCGCCGCTCAACGGCGAGCATCGATCCGGCACTTTCGTCTGTCCTGCAGATCGCAACCCGCTCTTTTCATCAAAGACCAAGTTCGACAGTCACACCGGATGGCCCAGCTTCTGGAAACCCCTGCCCGGCGCAGTGCTGACCGCGACCGACCGGACTTTCGGCATGGTGCGAACCGAAGTGCGATGTTCGCGCTGCGGCGGCCATCTGGGCCACGTTTTCGACGACGGGCCACCACCAACCGGCAAGCGTTATTGCATGAACGGCGCAGCGATGATCTTCACTCCGGGCTGAACCCAAACTCCCACGGTATCAGGGCGCCTCGGTAAAGCTCATCGCCTGCACGCGAGCCGAACGTTCGGCCAGTTCCTCCAGGCTCATCAACTGCGTGAAAACGAGCCCATAACCCGGATGACGGCGCCAGCAGACGGTGGCGTCGAAGGGTGGCAGGCCTTCCGCTTCCAGCCGCATGCGCTGACCGATGGCGAGATGGCGCTGGGTCTCGACCCCGGCGCCCTGCCGCGAAAGGTCAACGATCATCGCCGCGTGCGGTTCTCCGGCTATCATCAACCGGGCCGGATGACGCAGGCGCAGGCGGATCGGGCGCTTGGGATAGGGGCCACCCTCACCGATAAAGCGCTGAACGTCTATAGGATCGAGAAAGCGGAACCCGGCTTCGCCATCGCGGGCCCATACCATGTCGAGGGCGAAAAGATCGCCGGTCGCCATTTCCAGCGAAAGCCCTGTCATCCGGGAGAGGTCGTTGAACAGTTTCAGCCGCACGCCGCTTTCGGATACGTCGCGCACGATACAGAGGAACTCGCCCTGATCGCCTATCAGCTTCGCGCTACGCAGCAAGAGCGCAAAGCGCGGCCGCTCGCGAAGCTCCGCACCGCTGGGCGCGACTTCGGCCGGGTAAACCGGATCGAAACCACCGACGTGCTCCATGACCTTGCCATACCCCTTTGCCCATCCGCACAGCGGTGCGGACGAAAAAACGGTCCACTAACGCATGGCCACCCGATTCTTTGAAACTACATGCTGATGCCGCAGCCCGTGTTTTACGGTATCGCAAATTTAAAAAGTATTAATATTTGCAGGAGCACTTCGCAGGACAGCTGTCAGAACTTGCACAAGGCTTTGAAAAACCACTGGTGCGGGCGGCGGGACTCGAACCCGCACTGGGAAGCCCAAACGGATTTTAAGTCCGCTGCGTCTACCATTCCGCCACGCCCGCCCGGTGATTGCCTGCCCGATGCCGGGCACGGCTGGCAGCCCATACCAGCGTCTGCGCAGACCGCAAACGCGTTCACGGAAAATCCGTCAAAATCACACACTTTATGCAATTCTCCAGTGCCCTGCCCCCCAGACACGGAAAATCGCCTAGCGTATCATTCGGCGTTGAGGCGCTCGCGGATTTCCTTGCCGGGCTTGAAATAAGGTACGCGCTTGGCGGGCACTTCCACGCTGTCACCCGTGCGGGGGTTGCGGCCGGTACGACCTTCGCGTTCCCGCGTGGAAAACGCGCCGAAGCCACGCAGCTCGACACGGCCGCCATCGGCCAGTCGCTGGGTGATCTCTTCGAAGAAAGTATCGAGTGCGCGCTCCACATCCTCGATGCGCAGTTCCGGATTTTCCTTTGCCAGCACATGCAGCAGTTCCGAGCGGATCATCGGTGTCACCCCCAAAAAAGTTTCAAAGCCACGCGAATCATTATCTTGCGCGAGTGCTACATCCTGCGCGCTTTCAAAGTGCCACTGGACCCTGAACTGCGCAATGGGCAAGGTATTTCCACGTTTTCCGATACCTGTGCCATAGTTGGAACGCACAAGGTCCGGTTTCGCTCCCATTTACACCGTCGCGCGGGTTGATAACCTCCCCGTTTCAGATCGGCGAACCGCCGACGTGCTACAGGGATGGTGGGACTTCGCATGAAGCCGATGGAAATGTGGAACGAGGGGGACTGGATCGGCGCGATTGCCGCTGTTGCCCTTTTCGTGGTGTTGATGGTGGGCGGCCTGATCGCCGCACGCCGCAGCGAGGAATTCGCAGGCCACCCGCGCGGCCTGTTCGTGCTGTTCTATGCCGAGATGTGGGAACGCTTTTCCTACTACGGCATGCGCGCGCTGCTGATCCTCTACCTCACCAAGTTCTGGCTGTTCGACGATGGCCATGCCAGCCTGATCTACGGCGGCTATACCAGCCTCGTCTACATCACCCCGGTGCTGGGCGGCTATCTGGCTGACCGCTGGCTGGGGCAGCGCAAGGCGGTGCTGTTCGGCGGCATCGTGCTGGCGCTTGGCCACCTGGCCATGGCCTATGAGGGGCTGCACGGGATCACCGATCCCGCCACCAAGCAGGCTGACCCGGCGATCAACGTGTTCTGGCTCGCACTGGCGCTGATCATCGTCGGCTCGGGCTTCCTGAAGGCCAACATCTCGGTCATCGTCGGCCAGCTTTACAAGATCACCGACATCCGCCGCGACAGCGCCTATACGATCTTCTACATGGGCATCAACACCGGCTCGGCGCTCGGCACGATCCTCGTGGGCTATCTGGGCGAGACCATCGGCTGGTCGTGGGGCTTCGGCCTTGCGGGCATCGGCATGGTGCTGGGCATGGTGATCTTCGCCTTCGGCAAACCGGCCCTGCGCGGCAACGGCGAGCCCCCCGTCCCGCTCGCCAAGGCGCGCGAATGGATGCTCTACGGCATCGGCGTGGCCTCTGTCGGCGTGATCTGGCTGCTTATCCAGTACCTCGACGTGATCCAGACCGCGCTGATCGTCTGCGGTATCGCGATGCTGGCCTATACACTGTTCCAGGCCGTGTTCACGCTTCCCTACGGCGGCATTTCCGAGGCACCGCGAGGACGGGTCTACACGATGGCGGCCGGGCTTACCGTGCTGCTGATTTCAGCGCTTGCGCTCTCCACGGGCCGCGTTGAGTCGACCATTGGGTATGGTGGTATTCTCGCCGGCATAGTGATCGCCCTCTACGTCTGTCTGGTGGAAAGCCGGAGCATCCAGCATCATCCCCGCGATCGCCTATATGCCGTCATCTTCCTCGTCCTGCTCAACCCGATCTTCTGGGGGCTCTATGAGCAGGCGGGCGGCTCGCTCAGCCTCTATACCGACAAGTTCGTCGATCGCGGCGGGGTGCCGACCAGCCTGTTCCAGTCGATCAACCCGATCTACATCGTGCTGTTCGGTCCGGTCTTCGCAGGGCTGTGGCAGTGGCTCGCCAGGCGCGGCTGGGAGCCTTCGGCGCCTGCCAAGTTTGGCTACGCGCTGATCCAGGTCGGCCTCGGCTTCCTCGTCTTCGTGTGGGGCGCAGGCACCGACAACCCTGCGGTGATGACCTCGGTCGTCTTCGTGTTCCTGATCTACCTGCTGCACACCACCGGCGAGCTGTGCCTCTCGCCGGTCGGCCTTTCCGCCATGACGCGCCTCTCGCCGCTGCATCTGGGCAGCTTCGTGATGGGCGCGTGGTTCTACATGACGGCGGCAGGCAACTTCATCGCCGGCAAGATCGGCGAGGCGACGAGCGGTGCCGGCGGCGAGATGAGCAAGGCCGTCACGCTCCACGTCTATACCCGCATCGGCTGGGTGACGATCGGCATCGCGGTGGTCGTGCTGGCGCTCTCGCCGCTGGTGCGGCGCTGGATGCACCTTGGCACGCTGGGCGCCGGTCAGCCCGACGAGCCGCCGCTCGGCGCGACGGAAGCCGGGCTGGAGGCCAGCGAGGCAGGAATGCACCCGGTCACAAAGCACTGACAAACAAAGGCCCGGAGGATCAAACGATCTTCCGGGCCTTTTGCTGTCAGCCGCGCAGGCTCTTGGCGCCATGAACGCAGCCCGCCATACTCCTGCTCCAGCTGAAAAACGGGAGAGCCGACAATGACATCCGACAATCAACAGGGCACCCAGACACCGGATACACATGGAGGGCAATGCCACTGCGGCGCGGTCCGGTTCGAGGCGACCTTGAGCGACGGCTTCCGCTCCATCCGGCGCTGCACCTGCTCCTATTGCCGGATGCGCGGTGCCGTCGCCGTTTCCGCCGAGATGGGCGGCGTGAAGATCATCGAAGGCGAAGACGTGCTGACGAGCTACCGCTTCAACACACGGGAAGCGGAGCACTTCTTCTGTTCACGCTGCGGCATCTACACGCACCATCAGCGCCGCTCGAACCCCAACCAATATGGCGTGAACGTCGCCTGCCTCGACGGCATGAGCCCCTTCGACTTTGCCGAAGTGCCGGTGACGGATGGCATCAATCACACCAGAGACACCGGCAAGCCAGCGCGGCTTGCCGGTGTCCTGCGCTTCATTCCCGAAGAGCCCGCATGACCAGCAGGCTCTGAGGGCCGATTTCAGGCGCGCGCCTCGGCAACGCCGGTGCTGTTGTGGCGCAGCGCCTTGAGCACGGTATCGACGATATTCGGCGCATTGAGGCCCGCCTCGTCGTACTGCGCATCGGGCTTGTCGTGGTCCTGGAACACGTCGGGCAGCCGCATCGTGCGGATCTTGAGGCCCGCATCGGTCAGCCCCTCGTCGCTCGCCATGGTGAGGACATGGGCGCCAAGACCACCGACCGAGCCTTCCTCGATGGTGATGATCACCTCATGGCTCAGCATCAGGCGGCGGATCAGGTCGGTATCGAGCGGCTTGGCGAAGCGCATGTCCGCAACCGTCGTCGAAAGCCCCTTGGCATCGAGCGTGTCGGCGGCCTTGAGCGCTTCGGCCAGACGCGTGCCGAGCGATAGGATCGCCACCTTGGAGCCTTCACGGACCACGCGGCCCTTGCCGATCTCCAGCTGTTCGGGAACCTCGGGAAGCGCCACGCCGACGCCGTTGCCGCGCGGATAGCGGAAGGCGATCGGGCTGCTGTCGTGCTTCGCAGCGGTATGGACCATGTGGACCAGTTCCGCCTCGTCTGCAGCGGCCATCACCACCATGTTGGGCAGCGTAGCGAGATAGGTCACGTCGAACGAACCGGCATGCGTGGCACCATCGGCGCCGACGAGGCCCGCACGGTCGATCGCAAAGCGCACCGGCAGGTTCTGGAGCGCCACATCGTGCACCACCTGATCGAAGGCGCGCTGGAGGAAGGTCGAGTAGATCGCGCAGAACGGGCGCATCCCTTGCGCCGCAAGCCCTGCCGCGAACGTCACCGCGTGCTGTTCGGCAATGCCGACATCGAAGCTGCGATCGGGGAAGGTCTGCGCGAACTTGTCGAGCCCGGTGCCGGACGGCATCGCCGCAGTGATCGCGCAGATCGTCGGATCGACCATGGCTTCGGCCAGCAGCGCCTTGGCGAAGGTGCCGGTGTAGCTGGGCGGACCAGCAGGCGCCTTGGCCTGTTCCCCGGTGATGACGTCGAACTTCTGGACGCCGTGATACTTGTCCGCCGCCTGTTCGGCGGGGCCGTAGCCCTTGCCCTTCTGCGTCACGACATGGACGAGGATCGGGCCTTCGCCCGCATCGCGCACGTTTTCGAGCACAGGCACCAGCGAATCGAGGTCATGCCCGTCGATCGGGCCGACGTAGTAGAAGCCCAGTTCCTCGAACAGCGTGCCGCCCATGGCCATACCGCGCGCGAACGATTCGGTCTTGCGCGCCGCCGTGTGCAGCGGGCGCGGCAGGCGGCGGGCGAATTTGCGCGCGAGTTCGCGCAGACCCAGGAACTTGCCGGAAGACACCAGACGCGCGAGGTAGGACGAAAGCCCACCGACCGGCGGCGCGATCGACATGTCGTTGTCGTTGAGGATCACGACAAGGCGGTTTCCGGCGGCCTCGGCGTTGTTCATCGCCTCGTAGGCCATCCCTGCGCTCATCGCGCCGTCGCCGATCACGGCGATGCCGCGCCCCGGCTTGCCCGCGATCTTGTTCGCCACGGCAAACCCCAGCGCTGCCGAAATCGAGGTCGAACTGTGCGCGGTGCCGAAGGGATCGTATTCGCTTTCCGAACGCTTGGTGAAGCCCGAAAGTCCTCCGCCCTGACGCAGCGTGCGGATACGGTCACGGCGACCGGTCAGGATCTTGTGCGGGTAGGCCTGATGGCCGACGTCCCAGATCAGCCGGTCGGCAGGCGTGTTGAAAACGTAGTGGATGGCAACGGTCAGCTCGACCACGCCAAGGCCCGAGCCGAGGTGGCCGCCGGTGTGTCCGACGGCAGAGATCGTCTCTGCACGCAGTTCATCGGCGAGCTGGCGCAATTGTGCGGGCTTGAGCCTGCGCAGGTCATCCGGAGTATCAACGGTATCGAGCAGCGGGGTTGCCGGTTTTTCAGCCATCCAGCGGCCTTACACGCTTGGCTGGGCGGTGTCGATTATGACATGGCGGCATCATTCAAGACCTGAGGAAAGATCCGTGGCCCCTTCCAAGACACAGCCCGTCATCCGTACCGCCCTGCCCGAAGACCTGCCGCGCCTTTCGCAGATCATGGACGCGGCCATCGCGCACCTGCAGGGCGATTTCCTGTCCCCCGAACAGATCGAATCGAGCAAGGCCGTCATGGGCCTCGACCGCCAGCTGGTGGAAGACCGAACCTATTTCGCGGCGGAGATCGACGGCCAGATCGTCGGCTGCGGTGGCTGGAGCCGTCGCGCGACTCTTTATGGCGGCGATCACTCGGCAGGCCTTCGCGAACCGCGCCTGCTCGATCCAGCCACCGAAGCCGCGCGTGTGCGGGCGATGTACACCGATCCCGCGTGGGTCCGGCGCGGTATCGGTAGCGCCCTGCTCGCGCACTGCGAGGCAGCCGCGAAAGCCGAGGGCTTCACCTCGTGCGAACTGATGGGAACGGCGGCGGGCATTCCGCTCTACAAGGTCAGCGGATACGAAGCCATCGAGCATATCGAGGATGCGCGCGGCGGAGCGCCCGTCCCGCTTATCCGCATGCGCAAACCGCTCGCGTAACGGCCTTAGGCTTGATCGACATTCAGACGATGGCGAGCCGAAAAGGGTGATTTTCGAGACCCGGAGCGCAGCGTACTTTCTTTACGTGAGTACCGGAAGCTTGGGAAATCGCCACTTGCAGGCCGTCAGGGCTGAATGTCGATCGGCCCTAGACCTGCCGCTTCTCGAGCTTGCGCGCCAGCGTGCGGCGATGCATTCCGAGCCGACGCGCCGCCTCGGAGATGTTGAAGTCGCACTCGGCCAGGACCTGGTGGATATATTCCCATTCCAGCGTCTTGATCGAGCTGCGCCGCCCTTCGACCGGAACGGCGGTGTTGCCCTCCCGCATGCCGAAGGCCTGTTCGATATCATCGGTGTTCGAAGGCTTCGCCAGATAGTGCGAGGCCCCCAGCTTGATCGCTTCGACGGCGGTGGCGATGCTGGCAAAGCCGGTCAGCACAACGATGCGCGTTTCCGGGTCATGGGCGTGCAGCATCTCGACACAAGTGAGGCCCGACGCGGCGCCCAGCTTGAGATCGACCACGGCGAAATCGAAGCTTCCGGTTTCCAGCAGCCGCGCGGCCTCGTCCGGGCTCGCCGCCGTGGAGACCACGTATCCGCGCCGCTCGAAGGAGCGCGCCAGAGTGCGCGCCAGCGTGGCGTCGTCCTCGATGATGAGAAGGCGGGGTTTGTCGTCGGTCATGTCTTGCGCCTCTGCGCCTCTGCGGGTTGCCATGCAATGGCTTCAAGCGGAATCGTGAGCCGTACTTGCGCACCACCCTCTGCGCGATTTGCAACCGCCAGTCGGCCGCCGAGCGTGCGCAGGACGTTGGCCGTCAGGAACAGGCCCACGCCGCGCCCCTCCGATCCCTTGGTCGAGATGTAAGGCTGGCCGATCCGCCCGATCACCGATGCCGAAAAGCCCGGCCCGCGATCCTCCACCGTGATCACGAGATCGCCCAGCCCTTCGGTCCCTTCGCGCACCGCCGCCATCCGCACATAGGCAGGCGAGGCCTCCAGCGCGTTGTCCAGCACGTTGCCGATCACCTGCTGGAGGCCCGGATCGGAAATCACGTCGAGATCCTCGCCAAGGCCGTCCTCGTACAGGAAGATGCCACCGGCGCGCGGGCGCCATTCCGTGACGATATCGCCCAGCAAGGAACGCAGTCCCTCGACCTGCGGGTCTTCGCCGCGAAGCTCACCGGCGGACATCAGGATGCTGCCAACCACCGCCTTGCAGCGCTGGAGTTCGCGCTGCATGTCGGCGATGTCGGCCAGAAGGTCCGGCTCCTGGGCGATGGCCGGAATGCGGCTCCAGTCTCCGAGCACGACCGAGAGCGAGGACAGCGGGGTGCCCAGTTCATGCGCCGCGCCCGATGCGAGCAGGCCCATGCGCACGATATGCGCCTCCTCGGTCGCCTGCTGGCGCAGCTTCGACAGTTCGCGCTCGCTGGTTCGGCGGTTGCGATTAAGCTGGCCGACGAACACGACCAGCAACACGGCTGACAGCAGGAAGCACAGCAGGCTGCCGACAAGGTAGAGCCCGAAAGGCTCGTTTGCGTGCGTGTTCGGGAAATCCAGCGGTACGTGCGCGAAGAGCAGCAGCAGCATGCACAGGCTGGTGTTCACCGCCACCAGAACCGACCAGCGCGCCTCGAGGATGATCGCGCCGATGACGATCTGCAGCAGGAACAGTGTGGTGAAAGGGTTCGTCGCGCCGCCGGAATGATAGAGCTGCCAGCACAGCGCCTCGACGTCGATCGTCAGCGCGGCATAGAGTTCCCCTTGCGAGAACCGGTGGCGACGATTGAGCAGCGCGATGCTGCCCAAGTTGACGAGGATCAGCACCACCGGCGCCGCCAGCAGCGGCACCAGCGGCAGCCGAACGTCGAGCACGGTCTCCACGAGCAGGATGGTGACGAGTTGCCCCGCCACCGCCAGCCAGCGCAGCCACATCAGGAGTTCGACGTTGCTCCAGCTCAGCGCTTCGCTGCGCGCCGCGCGAAAAGGCCGCGTCAGGCGGACCACGGCTCACGCCGGCGCCAGATCACGACAATGCCGGCGAGCGATAGCGCAGCCATGGCAAACCACGTGAGCAGGTAGGAAAGATGGCTGTTGGGGAATGAAATCACGGTCAGACCGGGAACCGGGCCTGCGCCCTTGGCCGGAACCGGCGTCTGCGCATCGACGAAGGCCGGATCGACCGCGCCGACCTTGTGGGCAATCGCCATCGCCAGCACATCGCGGGAATACCAGCGGTCCTGCGCCGGACGGTTGGATTGCAGCAGGCTGCCCTTGGGCTCGTTCGAGCGGAGCAGGCCGACAACCTCAACCTTATCGTTCGGCACGGCGAGCAACGCACTGTCCGGCTTGGTGCCGTCGGGGACGAACCCGCGATTGACGTAGATCTTGCGGTCGCCGTCGAGCAGCATCGGCGTCATCACCCAGTATCCGCGCCCCAGATCGGTGGAGGCAAGCGCCAGCGCGGTTCCTGACGCGTCATAGATCCCGGAAAAGCGAACGCGAAGATAGTCGATGCTGTCGCTATCGTCGCTGGCTGCTGCCGCATCGAGGGCCGCGCTGGGCGGCAGGGCGACGGGGGCTGCATGAACGCGGGCGTCGACCCGGGCGATCAGGGCTTCCTTCCAGGCGAGCCGGTGGACCTGCCAGATACCCAGGGCGACGAAAACGCAGGCGGCCAGCAGCAAGAGGACTGTCAAAGCCCAGGGCCGCCTGCGTGTTGGAGTGGTCATTGGTGCGAACTTGGTCGGTAGGAACCCGCCCGATCAGGGCAGGTTCTGGGCCTGCTTCGCCATGTCCGCCATCGACGGCATCATGTTGGTGTTCAGGTGCCACATGACCCACAGCGAACCCGACAGCGCAATCGCCACGATCACCACCGTGAAGATCATCGCCATGAACGTCCAGCCGCCTTCCGACTTAGTGTTCATGTGCAGGAAGTAGATCATGTGAACGACGATCTGCACCACGGCGAAGGCAGTGATGACCAGCGCCGTCGTGGTGTGGTTCGAGATCGCCCCGCTGCCCACCAGCCAGAACGGGATGGCCGTAAGGATCACCGAGAGGACAAAGCCGATCATGTAGGACCCGAAAGTCCCGTGGCTGGCACCGCCGTGGTGATCGTCGTGACCATGGCCGTGGCCATGGTCGTGCGAGTCGTGGTGCGCGCTCATCGCAGCATTCCCATCAGATAGACAAAGGTGAAGACGCCGATCCAGATGACGTCGAGGAAGTGCCAGAACATGCTGAGGCACATCAGGCGGCGCTTGTTCGCGGGATCAGGCCCTTCTTCACGACCTGGACCATCAGCGTGCACAGCCAGACGAGGCCGCAGGTGACGTGAAGGCCGTGGGTGCCCACCAGCGAGAAGAACGAGGTCAGGAAGGCCGAACGCTCGGGCGTGGCGCCTTCGTGGATCAGCCCTGCGAACTCGTGCAGCTCGATGCCGACGAACGAGGCACCGAACAGGCCGGTGATCGCCAGCCAGGCCAGCGTCTGGCCCTGCTTGTCCTTCTCCATGGCGAGCATGGCGAAGCCGTAGGTGATCGACGAAAGCAGCAGCATCGTGGTGTTGATCGCCACGAGCGGCAGCTCGAACAGATCGTGCGGGCCGGGCCCGGCGGCATAGTTGCCGCCGAGAACGCCGTAAGCTGCAAAGAGCATCGCGAAGATGAGACAGTCGCTCATCAGGTAGAGCCAGAAGCCGAGCGACGTGCTGGCGCCCTCTTCGTGGTGATGCTCTTCCAGCTCGTAGTAGGCAGCCGTCAGCTGCGCCGGATCGAGGCCCGCATGCGGGTTCATCTGGGTTGCAGTGCTCATGGTGCTCAAGCTCCCAGCGCCGCCAGCTGGCGGTCACGTGCCTGCTCGGTCTCTTCGACCTCGCTGGCCGGGATATGATAGTCCCGATTGTAGTTGAAGGTGTGGAAGATCGCGTAGCCGATGGTCGCCGCGAACGAGACCGCAGCCAGCCACCAGATGAACCAGATCATCGCGAAACCGAACACCGTAGCGAAACCGGCCAGAATGATCCCGGCGCCCGTGTTCTTGGGCATATGGATCGGCAGGTAGCCCGAGGTCGGACGTGCCACGCCGTTGCGCTTCATGTCGTCCCACGCGTCACGATCGTGAATGATCGGGGTGAACGCGAAGTTGTAGGCCGGCGGCGGCGAGCTGGTCGACCACTCGAGCGTGCGACCGCCCCAGGGATCGCCACTGACGTCCTTGAGTTCCTCGCGCTTCCAGATCGACACGGCGAACTGGATGATCATCGCGGCGATGCCGGCAGCGATCACGAAGGCACCGATGGCGGCGACGACGAACCAGATCTGCAGCGACGGATCGTCGAACACGCGCATGCGGCGGGTGACGCCCATCAGGCCCAGGACGTAGAGCGGCATGAACGCCAGGTAGAAGCCGACAACCCAGCACCAGAAGCTGACAAGGCCCCAGAACTTGTTGAGCTTGAACCCGAAGGCCTTCGGCCACCAGAAGTTGATGCCGGCGAACACACCGAACACCACGCCGCCGATGATCACGTTATGGAAGTGCGCGATCAGGAACAGCGAGTTGTGGAGCACGAAGTCGGCAGGCGGAACGGCGAGCAGAACGCCGGTCATGCCACCGATGGTGAAGGTGATCATGAACGCCACGGTCCACAGCATCGGCAGCTCGAAACGGATGCGGCCACGATACATCGTGAACAGCCAGTTGAAGAGCTTCGCGCCGGTCGGGATCGAGATCACCATCGTGGTGATGCCAAAGAACGAGTTGACGCTCGCGCCCGAACCCATGGTGAAGAAGTGGTGCAGCCACACGAGGTAGGACAGCAGCATGATGACGACGGTGGCGTAGACCATCGACGAGTAGCCGAACAGACGCTTGCCCGAGAACGTCGAGGTGACTTCCGAGAACACGCCGAACAGCGGCAGGATGAGGATGTAGACCTCGGGGTGGCCCCAGATCCAGATCAGGTTCACGTACATCATCGGGTTGCCGCCGAAGTCGTTCGTGAAGAAGTCGAAACCGACGTAGCGGTCGAGCGTGAGCATCGCCAGAACCGCGGTCAGGACCGGGAAGGCGGCGACGATCAGGATGTTGGTGCAAAGCGCGGTCCAGGTGAAGATCGGCATACGCATCAGGGTCATGCCCGGTGCGCGCATCTTCACGATGGTTGCGATCAGGTTGACGCCGGACAGCAGCGTGCCGATGCCCGCGATCTGCAGCGACCAGATCCAGTAGTCCACGCCGACCCACGGGCTGTAGGCCAGGTTCGACAGCGGCGGATAGGCCAGCCAGCCGGTCATCGCGAATTCACCGATGAACAGCGAAGCCATCACCAGAACCGCACCGGCCGTCGTCATCCAGAAGCTGAAGTTGTTCAGGAACGGGAACGAGACGTCGCGCGCACCGATCTGGAGCGGCACCACATAGTTCATCAGACCCGTCACGAACGGCATCGCCGCGAAGAAGATCATGATGACGCCGTGCGCCGTGAAGACCTGATCGTAGTGGTAGGCCGGCAGATAGCCTTCCGAACCGTTGAACGCGATCGCCTGCTGGAGACGCATCATGATCGCATCGGAGAAGCCGCGCAGGAACATCACCAATCCGAGGATGATGTACATGATGCCGATCTTCTTGTGATCGATGCTGGTGAGCCACTCTTTCCAGAGATAGCCCCACAGCTTGAAATAGGTCACGGCCGCGACAAGCGCGATGCCGCCCAGTGCGACAACCATGAAGGTGACCTGGACAATCGCCTCGGTGGGAAGGGCATCCCACCATAGGCGGCCCAGTAACGGGCTCCAGTGATTATGTACTACGGTTTCCATGAATACGGTCCTGGGTCAGGTCAGGAAGGATTGCGCGAGGCAGCCGCGGCGTCGGTCTTTGCAGACTCGGCCATGGCGGTCTCGGAACGGCGTTCGGCGGCAGCGCTACGCAGCGACTGGCCGGGCACCGAGAGACCGGCACCGGTAAGCGGGCGCAGGCTGGCAGGTGCGGCGACCGAATTGTCGGCCACTTCGCCCGGCTTGTCCTTGCACAGGGCGCGCACCCAGGCGAGCTCCTGCTGCGCCTTGGCGAGCGTGGCGGGATCGTTGGCACCGGCGCGCTCGTGGTTCAGCATCGCGACGTTATGAACGCCTGCCTTGCCGAGACCACCGCGCTGGTCGATCATCATCATCTCGCTCTCGCACATCTTGCCGGGCTCGACGCACCTGTTGACGATCGCGTTGTAGAGGTCGGCGTCGACCTTGCCGTAATGGATCACGGGCACCTTCTCGCTCGGCTTGGCGAGATCGATATAGGCGGTGCGGTCAAGCGACTGCCCCTGCACGCCCTTGGCCCACGACTGGAAGTCCGCATCCGAAACCGAGTGCGTCTTGAAGCGCATGTAGGGGAAGCCCGCGCCCGAGTAGTTGGCCGAGAAGCCCTCGAACGTGCCGGTGCGGTTGAACGCGCCGTGCAGCTGCGTCTCCATGCCCGGCATCGCGTAGATCTGGCCGGCAAGGGCAGGAATATAGAAGGAGTTCATCACGTTCGAAGCAGTGATGCGGAACGCGATCTCGCGGCCTTCGGGAACGACCAGTTCGTTCACCGTGGCGATGCCCTGCTCGGGATAGATAAAGAGCCACTTCCAGTCGAGCGCGACGACATCCACCTCAAGCGGCTTGGCATTCGCGGCGACCGGGGTCGATGCGTCGATGCGGCCAAGCTTGCGGTAGGGGTCGAGCATGTGCGAGCCGACCCAGGTCAGCGCGCCAAGGCAGATGATGATGAGCAGCGGCGCGGCCCAGATCACCAGTTCGAGCTGGGTCGAGTGCTCCCAGTGGGGATCGTACTTGGCAGCCTTGTTCGAGGCGCGATAGCGCCAGGCGAACAGAACCGTCAGCGCGATCACCGGAAGAATGATGATCAACATCAACAGGGTGGAGATGACCACCATGTCGCCCTGCTGCTGGGCGACATCGCCCGCGGGATGCAGAACCACCGTGTTACATCCGCCCAGGGCGAGGGCGGACGTTGCGACCAGGGTCGCAAACAGCGGCTGCAGGCGGAAGGATCGCAGGGCGCGACTGCCCCTGCTCGAGTCTGAAGTGCGCATGGCGGTCGGCTACGCCGGTGCTGCGGGTGCGAACATAGGACATTTTGTCCAATCCCCTTGACCTTCGTCAATGCCGATAGGGCCACGCTGTCGGCGCTCGTCTTTTGACGATACGCGCCTCGATTCGTACCTTTCGATATTTGCCACTCAAGGTCCGCAACAACGATGACGACCACCGCCCAGACACCCCGCGAAGCCCTAGGGCTGGAGGAACACAAGTCGAGCCACGACATCTCGCCGGGAGAAATCTCGATCGGTGTCATCATCGGCCGCACCTCCGAGTTCTTCGACTTCTTCGTCTATGCCATCGCTTCGGTGCTGGTGTTCCCCTCGGTCATTTTCCCGAATGTGGACCCGCTGACCGGCACGCTCTATTCGTTTGGCATCTTCGCGCTGGCGTTCATCGCCCGCCCCTTCGGCTCGATCGCGTTCATGGCGCTGGATCGCGCTGCCGGTCGCGGCGTCAAGCTGACCGTCGCGCTGTTCCTGCTGGGCGGGTCGACCGCCGCGATCGCCTTCGTCCCGACTTATGAGACGATCGGCAGCAATGCCGCGGTTCTGCTGGCGATCTTCCGCCTGCTGCAGGGCTTCGCGCTCGGCGGCACCTGGGACGGCCTCGCCTCGCTGCTCGCGCTCAACGCGCCGGAAGGCAAGCGTGGCTGGTACGCGATGATCCCGCAGATCGGCGCGCCGTTCGGCCTGCTGATCGCCAGCCTGCTGTTCGCCTACATGATCGCCGAACTGCCGGCCGCCGACTTCCTCGACTGGGGCTGGCGCTATCCATTCTTCGTGGCGCTCGCGATCAACGTCGTCGCGCTGTTCGCGCGCCTGCGCATGGTCGTCACGCCCGAGTTCGAGAACCTGTTCGAATCGCGTGACCTCCAGCCCGAGCCGGTTGCCGAAATGCTGTCGAACAACTGGCGCACGGTCGTTGCCGGTGCGCTGGCACCGCTCGCCAGCTTCGCGCTGTTCCACATGGTCTCGGTCTTCCCGCTTTCGTGGACGTTCCTGTTCACGCGCGAGGAGCCGACCCACTTCCTGCTGCTCGAATCGGCAGCGGCTGCCGTTGGCCTCGTCGCTGTCATTTTCTCGGGCGTTCTGGCCGACAAGCTGGGCCGCCGCACGCTGCTGGGCAGCTGCTCGGTGGCCATCGCGATCTTCGCGATTCTCGCGCCGCTGGCCCTGAATGCCGGTGCGGGCGGCGAGTCGCTGTTCCTGTTCATCGGCTTCGCGCTGCTCGGCCTCGCCTTCGGCCAGTCGTCGGGTGTCGTGGCCTCGGGCTTCACGCCCGAGCACCGCTACACCGGTTCGGCCCTGACGAGCGATCTGGCCTGGCTGGTCGGCGCCGGTTTCGCACCGCTGCTGGCGCTGGCGCTGGCGACCCATTTCGGCCTCTGGGCCTCGGGCGCCTACCTGCTCTCGGGCGCGGTCGCCACGCTGATCGCGCTGTGGTGGAACAAGACCCTCGCCAGCAAGAACTGAGCGAGACGGTCCATCCCGACACGAAAAAGGGGGAGCCCATCGGGCTCCCCCTTTTTCTTTGCCTGGCTCCGGTTCACCAGAACCCGGAGCCGTTTTCACATAGGTCGCGCCAGAACCGGCCCTTCTCTCAGAACCGGTAGCTCACGCCCGCGCTGAGCACCCAGGGGTCCAGATCGTGGCGTGTGCGCAGTGCCAGCGTGCCATCCTCGTCATAGAAGGAGGCGGTTGGCTTCACCCAGTACTTCTTGGCATCGAGCGACAGGCCGAACCCGCTCTGCCCCAGCGCGACATCCACACCGCCCTGCAGCGCAAAGCCGACCTTGTTCGACATGCGCACCTTGTCGATACCCAGCGCCTGCGCCGTATCGCCGGGCTTTTCATCGAACACAAAGAACCAGGCGGGGCCGACGCCGACATAGGGCTTGAACGGCGTCTTGTTCACCAGATGCGCCTTCAGCGTCACCGTGGCGGGCAGGATCAGCACGTGATCGACCAGATCGGTGCCCGCCAGCGCCTTGGTCCCGCTGACGTGGTGCTGGGTGAAGCAGCAGATCGTCTCGACCGAGATCGCGGGCGTGAAGAAGTACTCGATCGCGACGGTGGGTACGACATTGTTGTTCGCCTTGGTGCCGACCGAGCCCATGCCCGCCAGCGTGCTGCCCAGCGTCGTCGAGGTATCGAGCGTCTCGATTTTCGAGATCCCGCCGTCCGGCAGCACCGCGCTGCCCAGCACCTTCACCTGGATCTTGCCATCCGGGCTGCCCGCATGGGCAGGGGCCGTCAAAGTCGTCGCGGCGGCAAGCGCGGCCAGCAGAGTGATCTTGCGCATAATCCTTCTCTTTTCCGAACTGTCTGTGGCAGTCGCCGGGGCCGCACCGTGCGTCTCCCCCTGTAAAGCGGCTGTCCCGAAGGCCTTTGCGCCTTTTGCAACGCGCTGAAATTGATACGCCGCAAACTTGCGATGTTTTGGCGGCGCCCACTTGATCGAGCGCAATGCGAGCCAGGGCCTCGCCATGAGACACAATGCCGCATGTGGACCTATCATCCCGATCTGCTCGCCGTGCCGGTGCCGCGCTACACCAGCTTTCCCACCGCTGCCGAGTTCGCCGAGACCGACCTCTCGGCCCCGCTCGCCCAGGCCATCGAGAGCATCGACGGCGAGGTCTCGCTCTATGTCCATATTCCCTATTGCGAGGCGATCTGCTGGTACTGCGGCTGCAATACCGGCGCCGCGAACCGTGCCGAACGGGTCGCGCGCTATCTCGATGCGCTCCATCGCGAGATCGCGCTGGTCGCGGAACGGCTACCGTCAAAAGCACGGATAGGGAGAATCGCTTTCGGTGGCGGCAGTCCCAACGGCATTGCCCCGGTCGATTTCGTGCGGCTGATGGATGCGCTGCTGCTGCACTTCGCGATTCCCGCCAAGGCCGCCGAACGCCCGGTGCTCTCGATCGAACTGGACCCGCGCTCGCTGCGCCGGGAATGGGCCGCAGTCCTGGGCTCGATCGGTTTCACCAGAGCCAGCCTTGGCGTGCAGACGTTCTCTCCGCAGCTTCAGCGGGCGATCGGCCGCATTCAACCGGGCGAACTGATCGAGGCGTCCTGCGCCATGCTGCGGGCATCGGGCGTCACCTCGATCAACTTCGACCTGATGTACGGATTGCCCGGCCAGACCATGGACGATCTGGAGGACAGCCTTGCCCGCAGCGTCGCGCTCGGGGCCGACCGGATCGCGCTGTTCGGCTATGCCCATGTCCCGCACATCGTGCCGCGCCAGCGCCGGATCGACGGCAGCGCCTTGCCCGATGCTGCCGCCCGGTTCGCCATGGCCGCGTTCGGCCACGAATACCTGACCGGCAAGGGCTATATCCCGGTGGGGTTCGACCATTTCGCAAGGCCCGGCGATGCCCTCGCGCAGGCGGCGCTTACCGGGCGGCTGCGGCGCAACTTCCAGGGCTTTACCGAGGACAGCGCGCCGGTGCTGATCGGCCTTGGCGCCTCGGCGATCTCCGGCTTTCCCGACCTGCTCGCCCAGAACGACAAGAACGCCGGTCGATACCGTGCGCTGCTGGCCGAGGATCGCCTTCCCGCCACGCGCGGCCTTCTTCGCAGCCCGCAGGACCGCGCGCGCGGCGAGGTGATAGAGGCGCTGCTCTGTCAGGGACGCAGCGCCATGCCGCAAGCCATCGCCCATGAAGCGGCAGCGCTGCTGGCGCCGTTCCTGCTGGCGGGTGTCTGCGAGATCGACCGGGGCGATCTGGTGATCCCGCCTGCCGGGCTGCCCTATGCCCGTGCCATCGCCGCCTGCTTCGATCCCTATCGCCGGGAATCGGCAAGGCGTTTCAGTTCAGCGGTTTGACCGCGATCAATGCCCGCGCCTGCGGGCACGGGCACAAGCGGATCGCCGGCAGCGCAGGTGTTTCCTACCCGAGCGTCCTGCCTGTCCGCTTCTCCCTACCTTGGGCGGCATGGGCCATCACCTGTGCCGCCCCGCTTTTCCCGCATCGAAGATAGGGAGCCACGCCAGCATCGGCGCGAGGCCCACAAAGAAAAGGCGGCCAATGGCCGCCCTTCCCCTCTCCTAACCGGAAAACTGGTGACGATCAGCCGCCCTTGGCTTCACCTTCGCTCTTCTCGAACGAGGCAAGGCTGACCTGCATGTAAGGGGTCGGATCGACAGCGACGCCATCGACGCGGACTTCGTAGTGCAGGTGCGGGCCGGTGGCATAGCCGGTCTGGCCGACGTAGCCGATCACATCGCCCTTGTGGACGAACTGGCCATCGGCGACGGCGATGCGCGACATGTGGCCGTAACGGGTTTCCAGATCGCCACCATGTTCAAGCTGGACAAGCAGACCATAGCCGCTGACCCACTGGGCGCGGCCGACAACGCCATCGGCGGTCGCATGGATCGGGGTGCCGGTGGGGGCAGCGAGATCGAGGCCCTTGTGCGCGCGAATGCCACCGAGGATCGGGTGGTCACGCAGACCGAAGCCGCTGCTTTCGCGAACGTAATCGACCGGAACCAGCGAGGGGATCGACACCTGCTGGAGCGAACCGATACCGGCGACCTCGGCCTTGGGCTTCACGGCCACGAAGCCGGTTTCCTCGTAGTTCTGCCAGGAACTGAAAAGGCGGCGGAACTGGGTGTCCTCGCCGCCGCTGGCCGACTGTGCTGCCTGCTGGCTGGCACGGATCGGCGCCGAAATGTCTGCTGCGCTGCTGTTCGCCAGAGCGGGATGCGCTGCCAGAAGCATGCCTGCCGCGCCGGTAATGGCCAACTTGCCCGAAACGGCCCTACCCGAAACTACTGGGCCCAAAACTGCGGAGAGCTTGGCGAAATTCTTCGTTACGACCACTCGCAATACCTTGTTTCCCGGCGATCTGCGCGGAAGCGAATTCCGCAGCCGACCGGCGCGTGCTGTCTGCTGCGACGCCGTTTCGGCATCGCGAAAATATTTGAGATGGTCGGAACCCCCGCCGTCTCTCGATGTTGGAAGTTATGCGCTGTCAAAAATCAGGCGCAAGATCGCCATAAAATTCCAGCGACAAACCGGCTGCGGCCCGCGCCGAGTCGTTGAACGGCGGCTTAACCTTACCCCGGAAGTAATGATTTACGAGGGTTTTCCAGAGAATCGAAGGTGTTTCGCCGCGCTTCGTCGCCACTGCGGCGAAATGATTTGCGCCGAAACGGACGTGCCGGATCTCATCGTCAAGGATTCGTTCGAGGATGCGCGCCCCGCGTTCGTCTCCGCCTGCCCGCACGCGTTCGAGCGTCGACGGCGTGACGTCGAGCGCCCGCGCCTCCAGCACCATCGGCACTACCGCCAGACGTCCGGCCACATCGGCGCGCGTGGCGCTCGCGGCCTCCCACAAGCCGCCATGCGCAGGCAAAGCGCCGTACTGGCTGCCCATCGTGCGCAGATGCCGGTCGATCAGCGCGAAATGCATCGCCTCGTCCGCCGCGACCGCCAGAAAATCGCTGACGAAAGCGCGATCCCCCATCTCCTCACCAAACCGCCCCGCCATATCCAGCGCCAGGTCGATCGCCACGAACTCGATATGCGCAAACGAATGCCACAGCGCGATGCGGCCGCCGCCTGCCTTGCCGCGCCGGGGCATCTGGCCGGGCGGGAGCAGTTCGGGGCGCTCGGGCCGCCCCGGCTCGTCCGGCATCGCCACATCGAAACGATGGGAAAGACGGCCCATGCGCCAGTCCCGCGCCACCGTTCGGGTCTTCATCACCTTGGCATGCGGATCGGTTTCGAGCAGCGCCGCGCGGATCGCGCCCGCAACACTGGGTAGGGCATCGCGCATGCGGAGGTCAGAGCGCCTTTGCGGCTTCCAGCACTTGCGCGGCGTGGTCCTTGACCTTCACTTTGTTCCAGACCTGCGCGATCTTCCCTTCGGCATCGACCAGATAGGTCGTGCGCACCATGCCCATGTAGGTGCGGCCATAGTTCTGCTTCTCGGTCCAGATGCCGAGTGCGTCGGACAACCCGCCTTCTTCCGCATCGGTCGCAAGCGGGGCCTTGAGATCGTTCTTGGCGATGAAGTTCAGGTGCTTCTTCGCCGAATCCTTGCTGATGCCGAGCAAGGCCGTGTTCGCCGCCTCGAACGCACCCGCAAGCGCCGAGAAGTCGATGTTCTCGGTCGTGCAGCCCGGCGTCGAATCCTTGGGATAGAAGAACAGCACCAGCTTGCGGCCCTTGAAATCCGAAACGCGGACCTGCCCGCCATCGGTGGTTTCAAGTGCGATGTTGGGCATGGCGTCGCCGACGCCGGGGAAGCTGGTCATGTCAATCGATCTCCAAGGTCTCGCCGAAGGCTGCCTGCCAGGCCGCAGCGACCTGCCGGCGGGCCTGCCGCAGCGCGGCCGTCAGTTCTTCCCAGCCGCCATAGCCGCAGCTTCGCACAAGGGCCAGCCGCGCCGCCTCGGGCGGGTCGAGCGAATCGGGTGCCAGCAGCCTTGCCGCGACAAGAAACCGCGCGAGCACGCCGTAAGCCTGCACCAGATCGGCAGGCAGCTGCCCCGCCTTCACCAGAGCCGCGATCGCCATGCCCATGCGCGGGTCCAGGCCTTTCCCGCTCGCCAGCTGGGCGTGGTGGACAAGGAACTCCAGATCGACCAGACCGCCGCGCGCCAGTTTCACGTCGAGAGCCCCCTTGCCCGGCTTGTGCTGCGCCATCCGCGCGCGCATCTCGATCACATCGGTGCGCAGTTTCGCCGGGTCGCGCGGACTGGTGAGCACCTCCTGCACGGCGGCATCGAGCGCGGCGCGCCCCTCCGGCGAACCGTAGAGCGGGCGCGCCCGGCACAGCGCCATGTGCTCCCAGGTCCACGCCTGTTCGGCCTGATAGCGCACGAAACTGTCGAGACTGGCGGCAGGCGGCCCCTGCTCTCCCGAGGGGCGCAGACGCGTGTCGACCTCATAGAGTGCGCCCTCCGCCGTCGGCACCGAAAGCGCCGCAATCGCGCGCTGCGCCAACCGGTTGAAGTAGAGCGTGGCCCCCAGCGGACGCTCGCCCTGCGATTCGCGCGTATGCTCGCCGGTAAACAGGAACACCACGTCGAGATCGGAAGCATGGGTCAGGATACCCCCCCAGCCGCCCGAGGCCGAGCAGGATGAGCTCTCCCCCCGGCACGGCGCCGTGGCGCGCTTCGAACTCGGCGCGGGCGGCGTCGATCAGCACGCGGATCGCCGCCTCGGCAATGCGCGAGAGCGCCGCACCGACATCGAGCGGATCGTTGCGCCCTTCGATAAGCTGGACGCCGAGCACGAAGCGAAGCTCGCCCACCCGGCGACGGACGCGACCGAGCACCGCCTCGTAATCGTCCCCCGCCTCGCGCCGCGCAAAGTCGGCGACCAGTTGATCGACCTCACCGGGCAGCGCGAAGGCGCTGGCATCGATCAGCGGATCGAGCAGGTCGGCACGGCGCGCGAGGGCATCGGCCAGCGGCGGCGCGATCGAGAGGATGTGCGCCAGCATATCGAGCAAGGCCGGGCGCGCTTCAAGCAGCCGGAACAGGTTGATCGCACTGGGCAGGTTGTCGAGCAGCCGCTCCCAGCGGGCGAGTGCGCGCTCGGGCTCGGGCGCAGCGGCGAGTGCAGCGATCAGCGCCGGGCGGATCGCCGCGAAGGCGCCCCGCGCGGCATCGCTGCGCAGCGCGCGCATCTTGCCCGATTCCCAGCTTTGCAGCCGCTTCGCCAGCGCATCGGCATCGCTGAAGCCGAGCGCGGTGCTCGCCTCGTCAAGGTCGCTCTGATCGGGCATCGCCACCGGTACGGAAACACCGGGCGCTACCGGCGCACTCTGGGCGATCAGGGCATCGTAGCGCGTACCGACTTCGGAGGTGATCGCCTCCACTTCCCCCAGCAGCGCGGCGCCGTCTGCCAGACCATCGAGCCGGGCCACGGCATCGAGCGCTTCCGGCTTTTCGGGCAGCGCATGGGTCTGCTGATCATGGACCATCTGCAACCGGTGCTCGATCACCCGCAGCCGGTCGTAACTCTCGCCCAGAAGCTGCGCCTCGCGGACCGGGAGCAGCCCCGCATCGGCCAGCGCATCCAGAGTCTCGCGCGTACCACGCAGGCGCAGCGCCGGGTTGCGACCGCCATGGATCAGCTGATGAACTTGCGCGTAGAACTCGATCTCGCGGATGCCGCCGCGCCCTTTCTTGAGGTTGAAGCCGGGGCCGACCCGCTCCGGCCCGCGCGCACTGGCGCGGATCTGGCGGGTCAACCGCCCGATCTCGGCAATCGCGCCGAAATCGAGGCTGCGACGCCACACGAAAGGCCGGATCGCCGTCAGGAACGCCTCGCCCGCAGGCACGTCTCCGGCGCAGGCCCGCGCCCGGATGAACGCGGCACGCTCCCATGCCAGCGCCGAGCTTTCGTAATGGCTGAGCGCGCCTGCGACCGGGATCGCCAAGGGGCTGACTTCGGACGCCGGGCGCAAGCGCAGGTCGACGCGGAAGACATAGCCCTCCTCGGTCACGCGCGAGAGCGTCTCGACCACGCTGCGCGCCACGCGCTGCGCCGCCTCACCCGGATCGTCACGCTCGCGACGGGGCAGCAGCGCGGGATCGTAAAGCAGGATCGGGTCGATATCGGAGCTGAAGTTCAGCTCGCGCGCCCCATGCTTGCCCAGCGCCAGCGCGAGGAAACCCGCAGGCTCGCTATCGGGCGCGCGACGGCGGATGGCATCGGCGATGGCCATGTCGAGCGAACGGTCGGCCATGTCGGACAGCGCGCCTGTCACCTCCAGCAGCGGCAAGGCTCCGGCCAGATCGCCGATGGCCAGCGCCAGCGACAGCGCCCGCCGCTCCCGCCTCAGGGCAACGCCGACATCGGAGGCGCCTTCGCCTGCCGCACGGGCCAGCGCCAGCGCACCGTTCCAGTCTCCCTGCGCGAGCAATCCGGCCAGCGCGGGCAGGCGCTCCAGCCCGGTGGCAAGGTAGGGGGCATGGGCCTTCGCCCGCGCAATGGCTCCGGCCCAGTCGGCAGTATCAGCGGCAGTCATGACCGCAGTCCTGCCCGCTTCGCGCCGGTTTGGAAACGGGCTTGCGCAAACACCTCCATTTCCTCCGCGAACGGGCCGGAATTTTTCGCGCGATAGCTTACGCTGATCCTTGATCAGGCGTAGCTTTTCGCTGTTCCCCGAACGCCCGGAGTCGATCATGTCCGCATACCGCGTCGTCATGCCCCTTGCCCTGCTTGCAGCATCCGTCACCTTTGCGACGCCGCCAACAGCGCAAGTGCTCTGGCAGCACGGCAGCGATGCGCTGCTGACCACCCGCTGCCCGCCGGGCGGCGATATCGACGAGACCTGCAAGGCCATCGCGCTGCGCCATGCAGGGCAGGAAACGCTGATCGGCGCGGGTTATATGACCACCCGCGTGCTCTGGAGCCGGCCTCCCGGCGGGGCGGGACCGGATGTCATCGTGCTGGGTGACGACGGCGGCTCCGGAGGAGATGGCGATCTGCTGGCCGTGACCTTCTCCGATAGCGCCGCGCCTGTCGTGAAGCGCCTGCGCGGCGAGCGCATCGATGCCGCGAAAGTCACGCCATCGCCTGACGGCCCCCGCATCTCGCTGGCCTTCGACATCGAATACTTCAACGGCGCACCCCATGCAGGCGCCGCGCTCGTCCCGCTGCCGCTGGTGTGGCGGGATGGCGACTTCGCGCTCGATCCCAAAGCGCTGACCACCCGCCCCATGCGCTCCGCCGACCTCGACCGGCGCGAACGGGCCGTCGCCCGCGAACTCACCCAGTGGACGCACGGCACGCCGGAAACGCAAAGCCTCTATCCCGGCCCCTCCTTCTCCGGCACGCCGGTTACCGTGCAAACGCTCGTCGAACTGATGCTGTCCGGCCACGCCAAGGAAGCCGATGCCCTGCTCCGCCGCGCGTGGCCGCAGCGAGCGGGACGTCAGGCGTTCTGGGCGGACCTGTGCCGCGCGGTCGTGACGCAGCCCTACTGGCAGCGCTTCGCTCTGGCCCGGCTTCCCGGTGCGGACCTGATCGCGGCCTCCGCCAGAGCCGCCACGCCTTCTACCTGACAACGCGCCTTCGGCCTGACAACGCCTTCGGCCTGACGCTACGCCGCGGCGGAAAAGCATGGCTCCTTGCGCACTCGACTCTTGTCGTCCCCTGCGTTGTGTGCTGCGGTCCCGCATCCGCTGCCCGTCCTGTCGACGGGCCGCATTCCAGTCTCGCGCCTGCCGGGCCTCAAGCACGGGTTCTTCTCACGATGAAGCATGTCTCCTCTCCTTCTCTGGCCGCCGCCTCCTTTGTGGGCCGGGCACTGGCGGGCGTTGCCGCGCTGGCGCTGATCGGCACCACGCCCGCGCTGGCCCAGAAGAGCAAGTACGATGGCCCGCTGCCCAAGGGCACCGCGCTCGCCCCGCCCAAGGACGATGCGGACGTCGCGCCCGCGATCTCGGTGGACACGATGAAGGCCGTGACCAAGCGGCTTTCGGCAGACGATTTCGAGGGACGCGGCCCCAGCACGGCGGTCGAGCCAAAGGTGCTCGACTACATCATCGCGCAGTTCAAGGCCGCCGGGCTCCAGCCGGGCAACCACGGCCAGTGGTTGCAGGAAGTGCCCACCGTGGAGATGACCGCCGGGAACTTCACGCCGATGACCGTGACCGGCGGCAAGACGCCGCTCTCGTTCAAGGTCGGCGCGGACTTCGTCGCCGCCAGCTGGCGCGTGACGCCCAAGACCCGGATCGAGAACAGCGACCTCGTGTTCGTCGGCTATGGCATCAACGCCCCGGAACTCGGCTGGAACGACTATGCGGGCATCGACATGCACGGCAAGACGGCGGTGATCCTCGTCAACGATCCCGATTACGAGGCCAAGGACGAGACCGGCCCGTTCAAGGGCCGCCGCATGACCTATTACGGCCGCTGGACCTACAAGTTCGAGGAAGCCGCGCGGCAGGGCGCCACTGCCGCGATCATCGTGCATGACACCTTCCCCGCCGCCTATGGCTGGAACGTCGTCAACTCCAGCTGGACCGGATCGCAATATTCGGTCCAGAAGGCCAACGACGGCATGGACCAGACCATGGCCAACGGCTGGGTGCAGCTGCCGGTCGCACAAGCGATCTTCAAGGATGCGGGCAAAGACTTCGCCGCGCTGTCTGCCGCTGCCAAGGTCAAGGGGTTCCACGCGGTGCCGCTGGGCCTTAAGATCAGCTACGGCTTCGACAACACCATCCGCCGCTCCAGCTCGCACAACGTGATCGGCATCCTGCCGGGCTCGCAGCGCCCGGACGAGGTCGTGCTCTATTCGGCGCACTGGGATCACCTTGGCCACTGCACCCCCGATGCGACGGGTGACGGCATCTGCAACGGCGCGGTCGACAACGCCACCGGCGTCGCCGCGCTGACCGCGCTCGCCGCCGCCAACGTCAAGGCCGGGCCTGCCGCGCGCAGTCAGGTGTTCATCGCGCTGACGCTGGAGGAATCGGGGCTGCTCGGTTCGGAATACTATGCGCAGAACCCGGTCTATCCGCTCGATCACACCGTGGGCGGCGTCAACATGGACGCGCTGCTGCCCGCGCCGCGCTCGCGCTCGTATTCGATGACCGGCGGCGACAAGTCGGACCTGACCGACCTGTTCCGCGACGTGCTGGCCGACAAGGGCCTGTCCGAAGTGCCCGAGGATCATTCCGAGCGCGGCGGCTATTACCGTTCGGACCACTTCAGCTTCGCCAAGCGCGGCGTGCCGATGTTCGACATCGCCCGCAGCCCCGACCTGTTCGACGGTGGTGTGGCCGCGGGCGAGAAGATCGGCGAGGATTACAACCAGCACCATTACCACGCCCCGTCGGACGAATATTCGGACAGCTGGAACTGGGCGGGCATTCAGGAAGACGCCGAAATGTACTATGCGCTCGGCCGCGCCATGGCCGACAGCGACTGGTGGCCGAACTGGCGCAAAGGTGACGAGTTCCGCGCCATCCGCGACAAGGCCTGTGCAGCTGCCACGGGCGGCTGTCATCCGTAAGAATGCCACAAGTGAGACGATCTGACGTGACGAATGATACCGTGAACTGGGTGCTGCCGCCCGAATGGCACCCGCAGGACTGGCTGTGGATCGGCTTCCCGCACGATCCGGTCGAATGGCCGGGCTTCCTGGAGGACGCGCAGGTGCAGATGGCGGCCTTCGCCAGCGCCGTAGCCGAAAGCGGCCAGCCGGTGCGATTGGTCGTGCGCGACGAAGCCAACCGGGCGCGCGCCGCCTCGCTGGTCTCCTCGAAGGTCTCGCTCGAAGTGCGCAGCTATGGCGATGTCTGGCTGCGCGATACCGGGCCGCTGGTGGTCACCGACACGCTCGGCAACCGTAAGGCCAAGCGTTTCGGCTTCAACGGCTGGGGCGGCAAGTACCTGATGGACGGCGATCAGGAGATCGGCGCTGAACTGGCGCGCGATGCCGGGCTCGACGTCGAAGTGGCGGACTGGATTCTCGAAGGCGGCGCGATCGACGGCGATGGCACGGGCCTTGTCGCCGTGACCGAACAGGTCTTCCTCAACCCCAACCGCAACCCGCATCTGACCCGCAACGATCTGGAGACCCGCCTCCAGCGCGATCTCGGCTACGACCGGGTGCTGTGGCTGGGCGACGGCCTGATCAACGACCATACCGACGGGCATGTCGACAACCTCGCCCGGTTCGTGGCGCCCAACACGCTCGCCCTGCCGCGCGCGACCGGCACCGACGATCCCAACGCGGCGATCTATGCCGATGCCAAGGCCCGCGCCGAGGCCTATGGCGTGACGGTGCGCGAAGTCCTTTCCCCCGGTCGGGTCGAGAGTGCCAGTGAGAATGGGGGCCGGATCGAGCCTGCCAGCTACATGAACTTCGCGATCACCTCGAAGCTGGTGGTGGTGCCGGTCTATGGCACGAAGCACGATGCCGATGGCGTCGCCGCGATCGCAGAGCTGTTCCCCGATCGCGAGACGGTGGGCGTGCTGGCCGACGCGGTGCTGGCGGGCGGCGGCTCGTTCCACTGCTCCAGCCAGCAGATGCCCTCGCCAATCGAAGGCTGAGGCATCAGGCGGGAGAGTCGCAAAAACGGCTCTCCCGTAATATGCGCCCTGCCGTTCCAGCGGCGCGGCGCAGTAGCCGATCTTAGCATTTTGGTAAGGTCTGGCAGCGCAGAACGGCGGGCATGGCAAAAGTCATCGCCCTAAGCCGCACATTGGTGCGCCCGCAACCGCTCTCGGCACCCGCCGATGCGCTGCGCTGTGCGCTGGTGGTGGCCTTCGCTGCGGTAGTGATCCTCGCCCGCGCGCCGCTGCCGTTTCTCTAAAAACGCAGCTTCAGCCACGCGACCAGCGCGGCGAGATCCTCACCCTCCAGCGCAATCGCCTGCCCCAGATCGGGGACTTTCGGCCAGCCGGCATCGACGAACGCGCGTCCCTGCCATTCGCGCGCGCCTTCGTAGCGCGGGATGACGTGGAAGTGGACATGCGGGTCCACCATCATCAGCATCAGGTAGTTGAGCTTCGCGTAGTCGACAGCCTCGCGCAGCGCGGCCTCGATCGCTGTCGTGACCGTCTTCAGTTCGGCGTGGGCTTCGAGCGGCAGATCACCGAAGGCCGTGACGTCCGACTTTGCCGCCAGCACCAGCGCGCCCAGCGTGGGCTGCGCAGGGCGGGCCAGCACCACCCAGTGATCGAACTCGGCCACCAGCGTGTGTGGATAGCCGAACTTTTCGAGCGTCGCGTTCATGCCGCCTTCTCCATCTTCTCGCCTTCATCGGACAGCCACGAGACGATCCTGCCGCCCCGCGCGCGCAAGGCCCAGGCCTGCACCAGCCGCACCGCGTGGATCGCGCAGGACAGCACCGTCCACCACGCCACCACGATCAGGCCGATGTCGGGGCGCTGGAGCGCGGTCGCGACGAACAGGATCACCATGTTCGGATTGCGCCGCGCGGTGATAAGCCGGAACCGGCTGTCGAAACGGCGCCAGACATGGATATGCATCCCGCCGTTCTGGCGCATGAACACGCCCTCGATCGCGCGCTGGACCCAATAGCCCAGCTGGATCGCGGCCTGCACCCACCAGAACGTCGCACTGTCGAAGGACAGGTTCCACGCGGCAAGGCCCGTCGCCCAGAACCACCACCAGAACGGCGGATGGACCAGATCCATGCCATGGTCGAACACATTGCCCCAGGCCGAGGACGTGATCGTGCAGCGCGCCAGCTTGCCGTCCACGGTATCGAGCACCATGAACACCAGGCCGGTCGCCATGCCCCACCAGTAGTGCCCCTGCGCGAACAGCACCGTGGCGATCACGCAGAACACCGCGCCGACGCTCGTCACCATGTTCGGCGTGATCCGCAGCGCGGCACAGATCCGGGTCAGCACCAGCGCCCATTCCGGCCAGAGGTACTTGGTGAGAATATCGGTGACGCCCTTGTAGGCGCCGAAATAGCTCGCCCGCTCGATCTGGCGCACGGTATCGGCCCGCAGCGGCAGGACGAACGGCGTCTCGCGCTTGCGCAACGACTTGTTCTCGATGGTCGGGCCATCCTCGTAGCGCAGCAGGGTGAAGGCGCCCTCGCCATCGAGCGCCAGCGGCCCCATCGGCGAGGCGCTTTCCATCGCCTTGGCGATTCGCTGCGCCTCGTCGGGCGTCCGGGCATGGGCGAGCACCGGCACGCCGCCCAGACACAGCACCATGCCGGGGTTCGCCAGCACATGCCGCCACCACGCCGGATCGAAGGCATAGGCCGCGTTCGAGAGCACGGTGGCGCCCGGCCCCGCCTCGCGACCGACCGCGATGCCGCTCGCCCGTGCGATTCGCGCATTGCGCTCCTCGATCGTCATGCCCCAGAGCCGGACGGTGTTGTCGCCTACCGTCCATGCCGCGATTTCGCCAAATTCCTGCGTCATTCCCCGGCCCTAATCCACGGACTGGCGCGAGGCAATCGCGAGCGCCCGACGGTGAAGAGGTGCAAATTATGCAATCACGGTCGCGCCGGGAGTCACGGAAAAAAATTGCAACCAACGATTTCCGCCACTTGGCCTACGATCCCCTCCGCATTTCCCCTTGTCCAAAAGCCACAAGGCTGTAACAAATGTTCGCTACGGGCAAATTTGGGTGGTTTTCGGCGAAAAGCGTACTACATGGTACGCATGCACGGGAACATTTACGAGTTCGAAGCGCTGCCGTCCTTCGGTGAGCCGCTGCTGCGCAGCCTGCCCGGAACCGTCCGGCGGCCTCTGCGCGGACGTGCCGTGCCGCTCGTCGGCATCATCCGCAATCCCCGCAGTCACCGCAACAAGGGCCTCGCGCCCGAGATGGAAGACTGCTCGAACATCCTCACCGAGACTCCGCGTGAGCGTGAGGACCTGCGTGACAGCCTCACCCGCTTCGCGCGTCGCGGTATCGACTATCTGGTGGTCGATGGCGGCGACGGCACCGTTCGCGACGTGCTGACCTGCGGCGCCAGCGTCTATGGCGACGACTGGCCGACGCTGATCATCCTGCCCAAGGGCAAGACCAACGCACTGGCGGTCGACCTCGGCCTGCCCACGCACTGGTCGCTGGCCGAAGCCATGGCTGCCGCACACAAGGGCAACACGCTTACCCGTCGCCCGCTGCGCATGACCACGCGTGACGGTCGTCCAGCCTGCGTGCAGGGCTTCTTCATGGGCACCGGCGCGATCGCCGTGGGCACCGAAGCCGGACAGGAAGCGCATCGTCGCGGTATGTTCAACAGCTTTGCGGTGGGCCTGACGATCCTGTGGGGCATCGTCCAGGCACTGTTCGGCGGTGCCGGCAACCCCTGGCGTTCCAGCGTGCGCACCCGCATGGTCGATCGCGACACCGGTCGCGACGTGTCCTATCGCGGCAATGGCCGCTGGACCGATCGCTACATGACGGTTGCCACCACCTTCGAGCGCTTCCCGATGAAGGTGCGCCCGTTCGGTCCGAACCCGGCACCCGGCCTGAAGATGGCGGTGATGGATTCGCCGCGCCGCTGGATCATGGCGCTGCTGCCGCTGCTGCTGACCGGCTTCTTTGCCAAGGCTTTCGAGAAGGCTGGCCTGCACCGTTTCAGCACGCGCGGCATGGACATGGATCTTGGCGGCAGCTTCATCCTCGATGGCGAGGCGTTCCCCGCCGGGCGCTATGCGCTGGAGGAAGGCCCGCAGCTGACGTTCGTCGTGCCCTGAGCACGCGGGCGGCGCACGGACAACGGTTCTTACGGGGCATTACCATCATGAGCGAGGATCTCGTCGAGCGCATCGCGATCGGCCTGAACCGGTCGATCCTGCCTGACGTGCGCGCCTTCGCGGGCCGACTGGCAGGCCAGACTGCAACCGAAGGCCCGGCCGCAGGCGTGCTGTTCTACGGCTCGAACCTGCGCACCGGCTCGCTCGAAGGTGTGCTCGATTTCTACGTGCTCACCGATGGGCCGGTGGAAAGCGGCATCTGGCCGCGTGTCAGCTATCACGAATGGAACATCGGCGCGCAGACCCTGCGCGCCAAGGTCGCGACGATGACGCTGGCCACTTTCCGCGAGGCGGCGGGCGGCAACCTGCTCGACACCACGATCTGGGCGCGCTTCGTCCAGCCTTCGGGCCTTGCCTGGGCACGCAGCGAGCGCGACGGCGCCGAGATCGCCCAGGCCGTGGCCGGCGCGGCCCGCACTGCCGGTCGTCTGGCGGTGGCCCTCGGCCCCGAAGTCGGCACGCCCGAGGATTACTGGCGCGCGCTGTTCCGCGCGACCTATGCCGCGGAATTCCGCGTCGAGAAGCCGGGGCGCGAGGATTCGATCCTCTCGGTCAACCGCGAGCATTTCGACGGCCTGCTGCGCGTCGCCCTGCTCGATGCCGGGATCGGTGTCGCCGATGCCGGTGAGGATGGCCATCACGATGCCCTGATGCGCCCGCTGATGGGCACGCCCGAGCGCGTCGCCACGCTGCGCTGGTGGCGCAAGCGCCGCCGTATCGGCAAGGGCTACAACGCCGTCCGGCTGGTCCGCGCCTCGACCACGTTCGAGGGCGCCGCGCGCTATGCCGCCTGGAAAATCGAGCGCCATACCGGCGTGCCGATCCACATCACCCCATGGCGCGAAAAGCATCCCGTCCTTGCAGCCCCCGGTGTGCTCTGGCAGGTGTGGCGCGCCCGGCATCGCGGGTGACTTTCCCGTGCCCGAGATGACCCCCGACCAGATGCCTTCCGAGATTGACACTGACGCCGAAACCGCAGCGGCATCGCAATCGCTTCCCGGCGCGCTGATTCTGGCCGGGCAGCGCCCCGGCAAGCCCGACCCCGTGGCCGTGGCCGAAGGCATTTCCAGCAAGGCGCTGGCGCTGCTCGAAGGGCGCCCGATGCTCTCGCACGTCGTCACCGCGCTGCGCGAGGCGGGGATCGCGCGTATCGCCGTGGCCGCCAACGATCCCGGCGTACGCCTGATGGCCGAGCGCCTCGGCTGCGAACTGCTCGCTGCCGAAGCCGGGCCGAGCGCCAGCGTGGCCTCCGCTTTCGCGACGATGGGCGCGCCCCTGCTTGTCACCACCGCCGATCACGCGCTGCTGCGCCCGGAATGGGTACTCGATTTTCTGGCCGACGCACCCGAAGATGCCGATGTCGCCGTGCTGCTGGCCCGCAAGGACGCGGTCGAGGAGGCCATGCCCGGCGCCAAGCGCACCTACCTCAAGTTCGCCGATGGCGACTGGTCGGGCTGCAACCTGTTCCTGCTGAACTCCGATGCCGCGCAGCACGCGATCGACACCTGGCAGCAGGTGGAAGCCGACCGCAAGCGCCCCTGGCGGATCGCCTTCCGGCTCGGGCTGGGCACGCTTTTCAGCTACAAGGCAGGTCGCCTGACGCTGGCGGCGATGCTGGAGCGACTGGGCCACCGCGTCGGCGTGGAAGCGCATCTGGTGGCTGCGCGCGATGGCCTTGCCGCCGTCGACGTCGACAAGCCTTCCGACCTCGTCGATGCCCGCGCGATCATGGCCGCCCGCGCGGCACGGGCCCGCAAGCGCCTGTAAGGGAACGAGCCTTTCGATCAGACTGGCCGATCCGGTCAACCGATCGGACTGGCTCATTCTCCTCACATATACTTCATCGTCACCCGGATCGACTTCACGCCCGGCCCTACCGGCACGCCGACCTTGGTGTAGCTCGGCTTGCCGAGGTTGAAGATGTTGATCGAGGGGTTGTTCGACATCGCCCCGCCATCGGTAGAGATATCGGTCTTGCCGTTGCCGTTCACGTCATGGCGCACGGCGACGGCATAGGTCCCCGGCCCCGGCATCGGCAGGCAGAAGGTCATCGTCCCGGCATGCGCGGGCACCTCGATACGGTTGATCCACTTGCCGGTCTTGAGCCAGTCATCCGCCGTATCGCGATAGCTCTGAATGCGCAGCTTGCCTTCGGACGACTTCACACCGTCCACCGTCACCATCAGCGCGGGGCCGGACCCCGCATTGCAGCGGCTCATCTCGTTGCGGATTTCCTGATGGTCGCCCGCCGCCTCGGCGGTGGCGGCAAAGCCGCCCGCAAGGCCAAGCGTGGTCACGCCGCACACCAGCGCGGTCTTGTACATCGTTCGCGTCATCGCAGCCTTTTTGGTCTCGTGCTTTGACCGGGCGCCTGCCCGGCTCTCCATAGGGGCCGCCTTGTGCCCGAAAGGCGGTGAATAGGCACTGAATTTTGCCGCAAGGTGTCCGACAGGTGTCCCATAGCGGATCGCAAGGCCGCCCGCGACACTACATGGCGTGTGGAAAACGGCGCTTCGACCGCTTGCCGCCCCCAGATGTTGCGGCCTATCGTCGATCTTCGAGGAGACTGCCTTTTCCATGTCCGTACCCCTGATTTCCCCGTCGATCCTGTCCGCCGATTTCGCCAAACTGGGCGAGGAAGTCCGTGCCATCGACGAGGCCGGGGCAGACTGGGTCCACATCGACGTGATGGACGGCCACTTCGTGCCCAACATCACCATCGGCCCTGCCGTGGTGAAGGCGCTGCGCCCGCACTCGGCCAAGCCCTTCGACGTCCACCTGATGATCTCGCCGGTGGACACCTACCTTGAGGCCTTCGCCGAGGCCGGGGCCGACTACATCACGGTTCACCCCGAGGCCGGTCCGCATATCCACCGCACGGTGCAGACGATCCGCAATCTGGGCAAGAAGGCCGGCGTCTCGCTGAACCCCGGCACGCCTGCCAAAATGCTCGACTACCTGATCGACGATATCGATCTGGTGCTGATCATGAGCGTGAACCCCGGCTTCGGCGGGCAGAGCTTCATCTCCAGCCAGCTTCGCAAGATCGAGGCGGTGCGCAAGATGATCGACAAGTCGGGCCGCGATATCCGCCTCGAAGTCGATGGCGGCGTCGATGCGAGGACCGCGCCGCTGTGCGTCGATGCGGGCGCCGACGTGCTGGTCGCAGGCTCGGCCACCTTCAAGGGCGGGCCGGACTGCTACGCCGGCAACATCCGCACGCTTAAAGGCCTCGCGTAAGCGTGGCCTCGGGCATCCTCTCGCGCGCTGTCAGGCGGAACCAGGAGGCAAGTTCGCCGGTTCCGCCCCTCGACGTGACTGCGGAGGATGACCTGACCCGTAACCCGGCGGACCCGCGCCTCACCAAGCTGCCCCCGGTCGAACCGGTCGCGCTCGACGGACTGGAGCCCGGCCGCGCGCTGGCGCTTGCCGATTTCGGCCCGCCGATGGTCGCACCGGGCGAACGGCTGCTGCGCATGGCCTATCGCCTCGGCCTGCCCGCCGCGCTGCTGAGCAATCCGCTGGGGCGTAGCAAGAAGCCGCGCGTCACGGCTACCGTGATCAACGCCGTTCCGGGCAATGCCGCCGCAGGCACGGCCCTTCGCGCCGGGCACTTCGTGATCCACGGCGCGCGAACCGCGATTGCCCAGATCGACTTCGCGGGCGCCCAGCGCGTCGCCCCGCCGCTGGAACGCTGCGTCCACAGCTTCGCCTGGCTCGCCGATCTCGACGCCTGCGGCGCGCGCGAACAGACCGCGCCGGTGGCAGAGCGCATTCTCGGCGCCTGGCTTCAGGCCAACCCCAAGGCACCGGGCCGCCCCGGCAAAGGCCCCGCGTGGAGTGTGGGCAATACCGGCATGCGCCTGCTCAACTGGCTGAGCTTCGCGCCGCTGATCCTCTCGGGCGACAAGGCCTTCCGCTCGCGCGCGCTCGCCGCCATTGCCGAGACCGCACGCTGGCTCGATCGCAATGTCGGCAAGGCCGAGGATTCGCTCGCCGAAGTGGCGGGTTGGTGCGGCATCGTCGCCGCAGGGCTCCTGCTGCCAGAAGGCACCCCGCGCCGCCTCTATGGCGAGGCCGGGCTGATGAAGGCGCTGGGCGAGACCATCGGCGACGATGGCGGCGTGCTTTCGCGCAGTCCGCTGGCGCAGATGGAGGCGATCGCGCTGCTGGTGCGCCTGCGCAACTGCTATCAGGCGACCCGGCGCGATCCGCCCGAGGCGATGGAGAACGTCATCGCCCTGCTGGTGCCGCCGCTGCTGGCGCTGTGCCACGGCGACGGTTCGCTGGGCAGCTGGCACGGCGGCTGGGCCGTCAGCGGCGCCGAGGTGGACGCGCTGGTCAAGGCCAGCGGCGTGCGAACCCGTCCCTTACGCGAAGTGCGCCAGTGGGGCTACCAGCGCGTCGCGGCACACCGCACAATCCTCCAGTTCGACACCGCCCCGCCGCCGATGCCGGGGCAGGCCCGCTCGGGCTGTGCCTCCACCCTCGCCTTCGAGCTGTCGCACAGCGGCGAGCGGATCATCGTCAACTGCGGCGGCGCAGCCAGCGGCGGCGGGCTCGTTCCCGTGCGGCTGGAGCAGGGCCTACGCGCCACCGCCGCGCACTCGACGCTGACGCTAGACGATGCCAACTCCACCGCCGTCCTGATCAACGGCGTGATCGGCCAGGGCGTCAGCATGGTCGATATCGACCGCAAGACGCTGCAGGCCGAGAGTGGCGGCAACGCCACCCGGTTGGAGGCCAGCCACAACGGCTATGCCGCGCGCTATGGCCTCACCCACAAGCGCATCCTGATCCTGCGCGACGACGGCAGCGAGCTGCGCGGCGAAGACCTGCTGGTGCCCGCCGCGCGCAAGGGCAAGCGCGGCCGCATCGGCTTCGCCATCCGCTTTCACCTCGGCGCAGGCGTCACCGTGGCCCCGGTCGAGGACAAGCAGGGTGCCAGCCTGCAGCTGCCCGACGGCAGCCTGTGGATGTTCCGCATCGGCAGCGGCGTGGGCGAAGTCGCCATCGAGGATTCGCTGTGGGTCGACGGGCAGGGCCGCCCGCAGGCCACGCAGCAACTGGTGATCGAAGGCATGGTCTCGCGCGGCGGCGGCTCGTTCGGCTGGCTGTTCAAGAAGGTGGGTTGAGGGGGCATGCCCTCGATGCATGTCCTCTACATCGGAATACTGGTTGTGGCCGCAATCGCGTGGCTGGTTCAGGGCAGAATTGCCCCGAAAAAGCTGCTCGCGACCGGCACATGCTGCTTCATACTGTCGCTGACGATGGCGGCCCTCGCCTATCCTTACGCGACGGTTCTAAGCGACGCCGCGATAATGGTCTACGTTCTGGTCTGTGGATGGCTCGGTATGCTTGGCGTGTTGCTTGCGGTGCCCGCAGCGTCGCTTCTATTCTTCAAGCGATAGAAGCCGCAAAATCGCCCCTCCCACATCCGTCTTCCCGGCGCAGGCCGGGATCGTCGTAAGCGCAGTACAACCTTTCGAGCGATCCTCGCCTGCGCCGGGATGACGCCTTATTGCGATCTCCCGTTGCCCGATGCATCGCATCGCGCCACAACCGCCACGGTGGGACGCTTTTGCGCGCGACTCGGGGTTGCCCGAATGTGGCCCACCGCATAAAGCGCCCAAAAAAGCCCGTTCCGTCGTTCCCAGAGGTTTCGTCGTGCAGGACGATCCCGGTGGACCGCGCCCTTCGCATTCGAAAAGGCCTCTTCCCGCATGACCGATACCGTCCAGATCCGCCGCGCCCTGCTTTCGGTTTCCGACAAGACCGGGCTTGCCACGCTCGGCAAGGCGCTCAGCGATCGCGGGGTTGAGCTGGTCTCGACCGGCGGCACCGCCAAGGCGCTGCGCGATGCCGGACTGACGGTGAAGGACATCTCCGAAATCACCGACTTCCCGAGATGATGGACGGTCGCGTCAAGACGCTGCACCCCAAGGTCCACGGCGGACTGCTGGCGGTGCGCGACAATCCCGAGCACGCCAAGGCCATGGCCGACCACGAGATCGGCGCGATCGATCTGGTGATCGTCAACCTCTACCCCTTCGAGGCGACCGTCGCCAAGGGGGCTGACCGCGACACCATTATCGAGAACATCGACATCGGCGGCCCCTCGATGGTGCGTTCGGCGGCGAAGAACCACGCCTATGTCACCATCGTCACCGACCCGGTTGATTACGAGGGCCTGCTGGTCGAACTGGAAGCCACGGACGGCGGCACCACGCTGGCCTTCCGCAAGCTGATGGCCGCGCGCGCCTTCGCGCAGACCGCCGCCTACGATTCGATGATCTCGCAGTGGTTCGCCTTCGCCGATCAGGGGCTTGAGTTCCCCGAGATGCTCAGCGTCAACGGTCGCCTCTCGACCACGCTGCGCTATGGCGAAAACCCGCACCAGAAGGCCGCGCTCTACACCCCCGTCGGCCCCTTCACCAAGGGTCTCGCACAAGGCGAGCAGATCCAGGGCAAGGAGCTGTCCTACAACAACTACAACGATGCCGACGCCGCCTTCGAGCTGGCTGCCGAGTTCCGCGGCCAGAAGCCTGCGGTGGTCATCGTCAAGCACGCCAACCCTGCGGCGTGGCGCAGGGCGACAGCCTGCTGGACGCTTGGGAAGGCGCGCTGGCCTGTGACGACGTTTCGGCCTTCGGCGGCATCGTCGCGGTGAACCAGACGCTCGATGGCCCCACCGCCGAAGCGATCTGCAAGATCTTCACCGAAGTCGTCGTCGCGCCCGATGCCGACGAGGAAGCACGCAAATTCTTCGCCAAAAAGAAGAACCTGCGCCTACTGCTGACCGGCGAACTGCCCGATCCGCGTCGTGGCGGCCTGACCGTCAAGCCGATCACCGGCGGGCTGCTGGTGCAGGGCCGCGACAACGGCGCCATCGGCTTCGACGATCTCAAGGTCGTGACCAAGCGCGCGCCGACCGACGCCGAACTGCGCGACTGTCTGTTCGCCTGGACCGTGGCCCGCCATGTCAAGTCGAACGCGATCGTCTATGCCAAGGATGGCGTCACCGCCGGGATCGGCGCGGGCCAGATGAACCGCCGCGACAGCTCGCGCATCGCCGCGATGAAGGCCGCCGAAGCGGCCGAGAAGTTCGGCTGGGCACAGGCGCGCACGGTCGGCTCGGCGGTCGCCTCGGACGCGTTCTTCCCCTTCGCCGATGGCCTGCTGGCCGCTGCCGAAGCGGGCGCCACCGCCGTGATCCAGCCGGGCGGCTCGATCCGCGACGACGAAGTGATCGCCGCTGCCGACGAGGCGGGTCTGGCGATGGTCTTCACCGGCATGCGCCACTTCAAGCACTGATCGGACAGCGCAGGGCCGAAATCGCCTGACAGGAATTCAGGGGACACCATGGACGTATCGGGACTCGGCGGACTGCTCGCACTGGCCTTTCTGGCCGGGCTGATGAGCGCCGCCGTGCTCCTGCGTTCGGGCCGCCTGCGTTCGCGCCGCCGCATGATCGCGGCGGCGGCGCTGCCGTTTATCTGCCTCGGCGTGCCGCTGGCATTGCTGGTCGTGGCCGCTGTATTTGGCGGCCTGATGCGCTGGATTTCGGCGTAAGAGTCAAAAAGGGCGGGTTCTCTAGGACTTGTTCATGACGGTTCGCCGACAGGTTCCCTCAGCCTGCCGCAGTGCACAAACATTTCGACGCAAGCGCAACTCCACGTGCCGATAATTCACTGGACTGAAAGGGTCGAAAGTCCAAATGGGCCGCGAGCGCACCGCAGTGCACGCTCGCACATGCAACCATCTGGACACGAATAATGGGACTCTTCAAGGCCGACTTCTACCGCTTCCTCGCGCTCGGCTTCGCCGGCGGCGCGCTGCTGGTGCTGGGCGGACTGGGTCTCGAGCGCGCCACCTCGCTGTCGGACGGGATCGTCCCCGCCGCCGAAGCCGCGCCCGCCATCCAGCACTGATTTCCCGGCAGAACCAGCCCTCAAGCCAGCCATTGCGGCAACAGCGGACAGGGGCCATATGGGGTCCATGTCCGCGACCCAGCACAGCCACCACGAACACTCCGGCGACAGCCTGACCAAGGCCGCCCACACCGCGCTCGTCGAAGCCGGCGAGCAGTGGACCGACATGCGCGCCGACGTGTTCGCCGCCCTTGCCGAGCGCCAGGTTCCCGCCTCTGCCTACGATCTTGCCGAAAGCGTCTCGGCGCTGCGTGGCAAGCGGGTGGCGCCCAACTCGGTCTACCGCATCCTCGACCTGTTCGTGCGCACCAACCTCGCGCGCCGGGTAGAGAGCGCGAACGCCTACCTCGCGAACAGCCACCCCGGTTGCCGGCATGACTGCATTTTCCTGATCTGCGATGCCTGCGGGCGCGCCGTCCATATCGACGACGACAAGCTCACCGGATCGCTGATCGCGGCGGCGAAGAACGCGGGGTTTGCCGATGTGCGCCCGGTGGTCGAACTGCGCGGCACCTGCGCGGAATGCAGCGACGGCTGAAAGGGTCGTCTGAAAACGCCTGAAGCGTTCTTTGCCCCCTTTAGACCCGGTCTATCCCCCTTCTCGGTGCCTTTTAGCCCGCCTCAGCGGTGAGCGCGTCGAGATCGACCACGCGCACTTCGCGGCGCGAAGGCAGATCGATAATTCCCTCGTTTTTCAGGCGCGTAAACTGGCGACTGACGGTCTCGATGGTGAGGCCCAGCACATCGGCGATCTGCTGACGCGAAAACGGCAGGTCCACCAGCGGCCCGCTGCCGCCGGGTCCTGCATGGGCCGCGCAGCCCTTCGGCCCGAGCCGCTCCACCATCTCCAGCAGGAAGCTTGCCAGCTTCTCCGAGGCGGATTTGCGGCCCAGAAGCAGCATCCAGCGGCGTGTGCGGTCCAGTTCGCCCAGCGTGCGCTCCAGCAGGCGGTGCTCCAGCGCAGGATGCTGGCGCGCAAAGGCATCGAAATCGCGCCGTGCGAACACGCAGACAGTGGCGTCGGTCAGCGCGGTCACACCGTGGCCGGTCGTCCCACCGAAAGGTCTGCCAATAAAGTCAGAGGGATAGACGACGCCGACGATCTGCTCGCGGCCATCCTCGGTATTGGTCGAAAGCTTGAGCACACCGTCGATGACATTGGCGACGAGGACCGAATCCTCGCCCTCCCACATCAGCGACTCGCCCGCCTCCAGCCGCCGCGTGCGCCCGATGGTGTTGAGCGCCTCAAGTTCGACGGGATGAAGTGCGGCGCAGATCGCCCGGTTACGGACAACGCAGAGGTCACAGGAGGACATGACAAAGGATTACCAGCGCCGCAAGTCCCGCTCAAGTAACATCGGCTCAAGGACTTGCGGCGTTTTGTCCTACCTCGCGGGTTAACCTTTATAGGTGCCCGCCGGAAGCCCCCGAACCCCGCAATCAACCTCGAACAGCGCACCGTCGTACTCGGTTTCGGGCAAGCCGATGGCGCGCTGGTGACGAACAGACGGTCATGATCGGGGCCGCAGAACGCCATATTGGTGATCTGCTGCGCGGGCAGTTCGATCGAGCGCATGTGTTTGCCTTCGGCATCGAACCGGCTGATCCGCGCGCCGCCCCAATGGGCGATCCACAGGCAGCCCTCGGCATCGACGGTCATCCCATCGGGGTAGCCATCGGCATCGGAAAAGCGAATGAACTCCTGACGATCGACGGCGCCGTCGGCCTCCAGCCGAAAGCGGAACACGGTGCGGCGCGCGGTATCGCTGTGGTAGAGCCAGTCCCCGCAGAGCGAGAATGCAGGGCCATTGGGCACGCGATAACCGCTGTCGATCACCTGCCATTCGCCCGAGGGCGAAAGGCGGTAGAGCGCGCCCGAATCGGCCTCTTCCGCCATGTCCATGGTGCCGAACCAGACCGCGCCGTGGCGATCCGCCTTGCCATCGTTCATGCGATTGCCGGGCAGGTGCGGTTCGGGATCGCGGCGATCCGCCACGCTGACCGGATCGAGCGCGATCTCGGCCACGCCATCGCGGAAACCGCCGATAAGACCGCCTGCCTCGCGCGAGGCCACCCAGCCGAGCGGCGCAGGCATATCCCAGCGCGCGATGCTGTCATCCGCCAACGACAGGCGGTTCAGTGCAGGGGCAAGAATATCCACCCAGTAGAAGGCGTTATCGCGGGCGGACCACATGGCGCCCTCCCCAAGGTATCGCGGACATCGCGGTCGATCTTGCGCCATAGCGTCATCGTTTCAAACCCTTCCTCTCCAACATGCGTCCGGCCCGCCCTTCGGTCCAGCCTCATACCCGCAAGGGCAAAGGCTGAAGGAAGAAGCGGGCCGGCGCTTACTCACAGTCCTGAGACTGCATGTCCTAGTGGTTGTCGCGCGGAAGCCCCATGGTCTGGGCAATGCGCTGGTACTTCTCGGCCCCTTCCAGGATCGCGCCGGTGTCCATCTGGCCGACGACCGAACGCTGGATCTCCTGCCACGGCGTCTGCGAGGCCGGGTAGGCATAGCCACCACTGGCTTCGAGAGCCGCGCGGCGCTCGGCCAGAACTTCGTCCGAGACCAGCACGTTCACGACGCCCTTCTTCAGGTCCATGCGCACGCGATCGCCGGTTTCCAGCAGGGCCAGACCACCCATCGCCGCCGCTTCGGGCGAGGCGTTGAGGATCGAGGGACTGCCCGAGGTGCCCGACTGACGCCCGTCACCGATGCACGGCAGCGCCGTCACGCCTTCGGTGATGAGGTAGGCCGGCGGACGCATGTTCACGACTCGGCCGCCCGGGATAGCCGATCGGACCGGCACCGCGCATGAACATCAGCGTTTCGGGCGTGATGCCGACGGCGGGGTCGTCGATCCGGTGATGGTAGTCCTCGGGACCGTCGAACACCACGGCAGGGCCTTCGAAAGCCTCCGGATCTTCCGGGTTCGACAGATAACGGTCGCGGAACTCCTTGGAGATCACGCTGGTCTTCATGATCGCGGCGTCGAACAGATTGCCAGACAGCACCAGGAAGCCCGCTTCCTCGACCAGCGGCTGGTCGAAGGTCTTGATAACGCGGTCGTCCTCGATCGTGGCATCGCGGCAGTTGTCGCCCATGGTCTTACCGTTGACGGTCAACGCGCCCTCGTTGATCAGCCCCTGCTTGATGAGCTGTGCGACCACGGCGGGAACACCGCCAGCGCGGTAGTAATCCTCGCCGAGGTACTCGCCCGCAGGCTGCAGGTTCACCAGCAGCGGGATCTTGTGCCCGAGGCGTTCCCAGTCCTTGAGCGGCAGTTCCACGCCGATATGGCGGGCGATAGCGGCAAGGTGGATCGGCGCGTTGGTCGATCCGCCGATCGCGGCGTTGATGACGATGGCGTTGTGGAACGCCTCCAGCGTCATGATGTCCGAGGGCTTCAGGTCCTCATGCACCATGTCGACGATGCGCTTGCCGGTATAATAAGCGCATTCCTGACGATCGCGATACGGCGCCGGAATCGCGGCCGAGCCGGGCAGCATCATGCCCAGCGCTTCGGCCAGCGAGTTCATCGTCGTCGCCGTGCCCATCGTGTTGCAGTAGCCGGTCGAGGGCCGAGGACGCGACGAGCTTGATGAAGCCGTCCGCGTCCAGTTCGCCCGCCGCCATCATCTGGCGGCCCTTCCACACGATGGTGCCCGAACCGGTACGCTCGCCCTTATGCCAGCCGTTGAGCATCGGACCGACCGACAGCGCGATTGCCGGGATGTTCACCGTCGCCGCCGCCATCAGCATCGCAGGCGTGGTTTTGTCGCAACCCGTGGTCAGCACCACGCCATCGAGCGGGTAGCCGTAGAGCGCTTCGACCAGACCGAGGTACGAAAGGTTGCGATCAAGCCCGCTGTCGGACGCTTGCCGGTTTCCTGGATCGGGTGGACCGGGAACTCGATGGCGATACCGCCTGCCTCGCGGATACCCTCGCGGATGCGCTCCGCCAGCACCAGGTGGTGGCGGTTGCAGGGCGAGAGATCGCTGCCGGACTGGCGATGCCGATGATCGGCTTGCCCGAGCGCAGTTCCTCCAGACTGAGGCCGAAATTCAGATACCGCTCCAGATAGAGCGAGGTCATGTCGATATTGTCGGGGTTGTCGAACCAGGCGCGTGAGCGCAGCTTGGGCTTGGCAGTTTCGGTCACAGAAGGGGCCTCAGGTCAACGGTCAATGGAAACGCGGTAGATCATGACATGCCGATAGGGCTTGCCGGGATCGACGCGGGCCGAGACGAAGTTGGGATGGTTGGGAGAATCGGGGAACTTCTGCGGCTCAAGCGCGATGCCGTCCCCATGCGATAGAGGTGGCCATGCTTACCCAGATACGTCCCGTCGAGGAAGTTGCCGGTGTAGACCTGCACGCCGGGCTCGGTGGTCAGCACTTCGAGCACGCGGCCCGAAGCGGGATCTTCCAGCTTGGCGGCCAGCTCGGGCGTCTTGGTCAGGCCCTTGTCGAGCGCGAAGTTGTGGTCGTAACCGTGGCCCTTGATGATCTGCTCGTCGTTGCCATCGCGAATGCCGTCATTGAAACGACGGCCCTTGCGGAAATCGAACACGGTGCCGGTGACATCACGCAGCTCGCCAGTCGGGATCAGGTGATCGTTGACCGGCGTGTAGTGGCCGGCGGGAACGGTCAGGACTTCGTCCATCGCACCCTCGGGGGAACCCTCACCGCCCATGTTGAAGATCGGTGGTTGGTCATGTTGATGACCGTGGGCTTGTCGGTGTGGCATCGAACTGGATGGTCAGCGCGCCCTTCTCGTCAAGCGTGTACGTGACCTTGGCCTTCACCGTGCCGGGATAACCCGAATCACCATCCGGGCTGACGTGCGAAAGCACGACGCTGGCCGTCGGGCCGGACTTCACCTGCTCGACCTTCCAGTTCTGCATGTCGAAACCCTTGCCGCCGCCGTGCAGCGACTGGCCATGGTCGTTCTGCGGCAGCTGATAGGTCTTGCCGTCGAGCGTGAACTGGCCATTGGCGATGCGGTTGGCATAGCGGCCGATGGTCGAGCCCCAGAAGTTGGGCTTGGTCTCGTAGCTGTGAAGATCGTCGTAGCCGAGCAGGATATCTGCGGTCTTGCCGTTGCGATCGGGCGCCATCATCTTCCACAGCGTAGCGCCGAAGGTCAGGATCGTCGCCGAAACGCCGTTGTCCGCCTTGAGCGTGATCGCCTGCACATCGGTGCCGTCGGAGAGCTTGCCCGCGCTCGTCTGCGTGGCCTCGGCCGCCTGCGCGCCCGGCGCCGCAGCCAATACCAGAGCCAGCGCGACGGCCGTTGCCGCCGTTCCCTGAAGCATCCTCTTCATCCCGCCCAGTCCTTTTCGTTCGTCCATTTCGTTCGCGAAGCATTGACGTGTCCGCGTCGCCCATATAGTCCGACAAATAGAAAGAGCGCAAGCCGGTTCGCCCGATTTCGGGCCATACGAAGCCGGGGCAGCGCGAATGCGAGAGGATCGACATGCCGCCAGTGATCTCGTCGTCTGACGTCCAGAGCCAGGCCACCTCGGGCACCGCGCCCGGCGTACGCTATGGCCCGGCGCTGACATTGCTTGCCAGCCTGTTCTTCATGTGGGGCTTCATCACCGTCATCAACAATACGCTGCTGCCGCACCTGCGCAGCGTGTTCGAACTGAGCTATTTCCAGGCGGCGCTGATCGAATCGGTGTGGTTCATCGCCTACTTCTTCGCCTCGATTCCCTCGGCGCTGCTGATCGAGCGGATCGGCTACAAGAAGTCGCTGGTGACGGGCCTGCTGATCATGGCGGGTGGTGCGGTCGGCATGATGGTCGCCGCCAGCATCCCTTCCTATGGCGTCACGCTGGTCATGCTGTTCGTGATCGCCAGCGGCATCACGTTGCTGCAGGTTGCGGCGAACCCTTATGTCGCCGTTGTCGGCAAGCCCGAGACCGCATCTTCGCGCCTCAATCTGGTGCAGGCGATGAACTCGGCTGGTACGATGCTCGCACCTGCTTTCGGCGCCTACCTGATCCTCGGTCGCTCCAAGAGCGGCACCGCTGCTGCCGATGCCGTGCTGAGCAAGGCCGACCGACTTGCCGACGCCCATGCGGTGATCCTGCCTTATGCCCTGGTCGCAATCGTGCTCGTCGTGCTCGCCATCGTGATCGCACGCTTCCCGCTGCCCGCGATGGTCTCAAGCAAGGCGCATGGCGAGAAGAAGAAGGGTCTGCTGAACCCTGAACTGTTCAAGCACCGCAATCTGGTGTTCGGCATCCCCGCGATCTTCATCTACCTGATCGCCGAGATCGGCGTCGCCAACCTGTTCATCAACTTCGTCAGCCGCCCCGACATCGGCAACATGACGCATGAGATGGCAGGCAAGTACCTCTCGCTGCTGTGGGGCGGCATGATGGTGGGCCGTTTCGCCGGCTCGGCAATCATGCAGCGCATCGACGCGGGCAAGGTGCTGGCGTTCTTCTCGATCGGCGCCTTCGTGGTGATGCTGGTCACGGTCTTCGCGCATGGCCCGGTGGCGATGTGGTCGCTGATCCTCGTCGGCCTGTTCCACTCGATCATGTTCCCGACGATCTTCACGCTGGGCATCAAGGGCCTCGGCCCGCTGACCGAGGAAGCCTCGGGCCTGCTGGTCATGGCCATTGCCGGTGGCGCGCTGGTGGCCGTGCAGGGCTGGATCGCCGATGCCTATGGCCTGCAGACCTCGTTCCTCCTGACGGCGGCTTGCGAACTCTACGTCCTGTTCTATGCCTTGTGGGGTTCGAAGACCACGCATGCGCTGCCAGAACAGCAGGCCGTGGAAGCTGCGGAGTAAGCACGCGGCACGCCCCACAAGGACACGAAAAGGCCCGGAAAGTCACCTCGACTTCCGGGCCTTTTTTCATGCCTGCGACGGCGGAAGATCAGTCGCTGACGATCATCGAACTGCGGGTATCTTCCAGCGCCAGATCGACCAGCACATTCATCGCCTCGGCCGCCGCATCGGCGTCGCCTTCGGCAATGGCATCGTAGACCTTGACGTGATCGGGGATCGGATTGCGCGGCAGCGCGCGGGCGCGCTGCTTGAACTGGGTGGTCCAGTTGACCGCCGCGCCGATGCTGGCACTCAGCACGATCAGCGCCGGATTGCGGGTGGCCTGAAGGATAGCGTTGTGGAAGTCACGGTCGGCGGCACGCCCTGCCTCGGTGGTCAGCGTGTGGCGACGCATCGCCGCCAGTGCATCCTTCATCACCTTGAGATCGGCCTTGTCACGCCGTTGCGCGGCAAAGCGCGCGGCGGCAGGCTCCACCACGGCGCGCAGTTCGAACAGGCTGCGCACGAACTCCACGTCCGGCTCGCCCGCGAAGGCCCAGCCCAGCACATCGGGATCGAGCAGGTTCCAGCGCTCACGCGGAAGTACCCGCGTCCCCGCCTTGGGACGGCTGGCAACCAGCCCCTTGGCGGCAAGCACCTGGATCGCCTCGCGATAGGCGCTGCGCGAAACCTGCAACTCCTCGGCGAAGGCAACCTCGCCCGAAAGAATGTCACCCGGAGCATATTTGCCCGACAAGATTTCGGTTCCCAGCTTATGGGCAATCGCGCCATGGAGGCGCCGACCAGGGCCGCGCTGCTCCTCATTGGATCGCCCCGTCTCGATACCGGTCTTCAACTTCGCCGTTGTCACGTTAATGTTCACCTCTGAGGCTACCGTACCAGTGCCTTGCGCATGAAGGAACGACAAACATTGCGTTTCCCGCGCGACCCGAATATGTCGGAGTAAATAGGAGAGTCCCGATGACTGAATTTCGTTCCGTAGTGGCTGCAACCGGCGAGCCGCAGGGCGACGCCTTTGCCGTCCACGGACCGGCCGATGTGGCAGAAGCCTGCGCCAAGGCCGATGCTGCATTCGACGTATACCGCGCCACGGACCGCGAAACCCGCGCCGCTTTCCTTGAGCGAATCGCGGATGAGATCATGGCGATCGGCGATCCGCTGATCGAAGCCTACATCGCCGAGAGCGGCCTGCCCCGCGGTCGCGGCGAAGGTGAGCGTGGCCGTACCTGCGGCCAGCTCAAGATGTTTGCCGACTACGTCCGCAAGGGCCTGTGGCAGCAGCTGCGCATCGACCCCGCGCTGCCCGACCGTGCCCCGCTGCCCCGCCCGGACCTGCGCCTGCGCATGATCCCGGTCGGTCCGGTCGCGGTGTTTGGCGCCTCGAACTTCCCGCTTGCCTTCTCGACCGCTGGCGGCGACACCGCCTCGGCGCTCGCCGCCGGTTGCCCGGTCGTCGTCAAGGGCCACCCGGCCCACCCGATCACCGGCGCGCTCGTGGCACAGGCGATCAGCAAGGCCGTGGCCGATGCAGGGCTTCCCGAAGGCGTGTTCCAGCACCTCGTCGGTCCCTCGAACGAGCTGGGTTCGGCGCTGGTGCAGGACCCGCGCATCATGGCCGTAGGCTTCACCGGCTCGCGCGGCGGCGGCCTCGCCCTTGCCAAGCTGGCAGCGGCCCGCGACGTGCCGATCCCGGTCTATGCCGAAATGTCGAGCATCAACCCCGTCCTGCTGCTTCCCGAAGCGCTCAAGGCACGCGGTGAGGCCCTCGGCACCGCCTATATCGGTTCGCTGACGATGGGCGCAGGCCAGTTCTGCACCAACCCCGGCCTGATCCTCGCGATCGAGGGTGAAGGTCTCGACGCCTTCGTCACCGCTGCCGAGGCTGGCGTCACGCAGGCACAGCCGCAGACCATGCTGACCACCGGCATCGCTGCTGCCTATGCCAAGGGTGTCGAAGCACTGGAAGGCAACCCCGGCGTCGATCTTGTCGGCAAGGGCGCCGACGGTTCGACCACCACGGGTGGCGCCATCGTGTTCCGCACCACCGCCGCCAAGTTCCTGGCGGACAAGGCGATGGGGCACGAAGTGTTCGGCGCCTCTTCGATCCTCGTCGTCTGTCAGGACGAGGCCGAGATGGTCGAACTGCTCAAGGGTCTGGAAGGCCAGCTGACCGCCACGCTCCACATGGACGCAGCCGACGAGGCGATTGCCGCCCGCGTCCTGCCGGTGCTGGAGCGCAAGGTGGGCCGTATCCTCGCCAACGGCTGGCCGACCGGCGTCGAAGTGAGCCACGCGATGGTTCACGGCGGCCCCTTCCCGTCGACCTCCGATCCGCGCACGACCTCGGTCGGCAGCATGGCGATCGACCGCTACCTGCGCCCCGTCAGCTACCAGAATCTGAGCGACGGTGTGCTTCCGCCCGAACTGCGAGACGGCGCCAAGGGTGACGGCGCCCCGCGCCTCATCGACGGCGTGCTGACCCTGTAACCCTTAACTTCGTAAAATCCCGCGGCGCGCTCCCATCAAAACAGAAGCGCGCCGCGTCCGGGAGAGATTGATGACTGACCTTCGCCTGCTGCAGCATCGCGCGCCGGATGGCTCGCGTTCCGTGATCTTCGCACAAGGGCCGAGCGCCCGCTTCCTCAAGGGCCCTGCCTCGATCCGCGAACTGGCGCTGGCCGCCATCGCTGCCGGGCAGACCCTGGCCGAAGCGGCTGCGGCTTGCGAAGCAGGCGAGGCGGTCGACATCGCCGCCGAACTGGCGGCAGGCAACCTGCTTGCCCCCATCGACCATGCCGACGCGGCCCACGTCCTGCTGACCGGCACCGGCCTGACCCACCTCGGCTCGGCCGAAGGTCGCGACAAGATGCACAAGGCCGCTGCTTCGGCTGCCGAAACCGGCGCGCATGTCACCGATTCGATGCGCATGTTCCTCGAGGGTCTCGAAGGCGGCAAGCCCGCAGCCGGCGAAGTCGGCCAGCAGCCCGAATGGTTCTACAAGGGCGACGGATCGCAGCTCGTCGGCCCCGGCGAAACGCTGACCATGCCTGCATTCGCCAAGGACGGCGGCGAGGAGCCGGAACTGGCCGGTATCTACCTGATCGGCGAAGACGGCACTCCCTACCGCCTCGGTCTCGCGCTTGCCAACGAGTTCTCGGACCATGTGACCGAGCGCCACAACTACCTCTGGCTCGCGCACTCGAAGCTGCGTCAGGCTGCGCTTGGCCCCGAGCTGCTGATCGGCACGCCGCCCGCCGCCATCGAGGGCACCAGCAAGATCGTCCGCAACGGCGAGACGCTGTGGGAAAAGCCGTTCCTGTCGGGCGAGGCGAACATGTCGCACACCTTCGCCAACCTGGAACATCACCACTTCAAGTACGACCTGTTCCGCCGCGCCGGCGACGTGCATGTCCACTTCTTCGGCACGGCAACGCTTTCGTTCAGCGACGGCATCGAGACGCTGGAAGGCGACGTGTTCGAGATTTCAGCCGCGCCCTTCACCCTGCCGCTCGCCAGCCCGCTGGCCCGTGCCGCAGAGCACACCGTTGTCGTGAAGGCGCTCTGAGCCATGGACCCGATCCGCATCGCCGTCGTTGGCATCGGCAAGATCGCGCGCGACCAGCACCTGCCCGCGATCGCCGGTAATTCGGCCTTCTCGCTGGCGGCTACGGTCAGCCCGCGCGATCCGGGGCCGGGCACGGTCGCGCACTTCAAGGACTTCGACACGCTGCTGGCCGAAGGCCCGGCGTTCGACGCGGTGGCGCTCTGCACGCCGCCGCAGGTCCGCTACGACCTGGCCGCGCAGGCCCTGCGCGCAGGCGTCCACACCTTCCTTGAGAAGCCGCCGGGCGCCACGCTCTCCGAAGTGATGGCCCTGAATGCGCTCGCCGAGAAGACCGGCGTCACGCTGTTCGCCTCGTGGCACTCGCGCTTTGCCGCCGGTGTCGCGCCCGCCAAGGCCTGGCTGGCCGAACGCCGCATCGACGCGGTGCGGATCGCCTGGCGCGAGGACGTGCGCGTGTGGCATCCGGGGCAGGACTGGATCTGGGAGCCGGGTGGCCTCGGCGTCTTCGATCCGGGCATCAACGCGCTCTCGATCCTCACGCATATCATGCCGCGCCCGGTATTCCTGCAGTCGGCAACGCTCAGCCTGCCCGCCAACCGCGCCGCACCGATCGCTGCCGACATCCACTTCCGCGACACCGCCGGCGCACCGATCCACATGGACCTCGACTGGCGCCAGACCGGCCCGCAATCGTGGGACATTGAGGTGGAGACCGACGCGGGCCTGCTCAAGCTCGCCAATGGCGGCGCCGTGCTGACCCTGCCTTCGGGCGTGCAGCATGCCGAAGATCTGGAATATCCGGGCCTCTACGCACGCTTCGCCAACCTGATCCGGGGTGGCCGCAGCGATGTCGATCTCGACCCGTTCCGCCTCGTCGCTGATGCGTTCCTGCGCGGCAAGCGGATCGCGGTGGAAGAATTCCACGACTGAACACGACGTACCCCAGCACACAATTCCCTGGGAGGGGGCAGACAATGACGACAATCACCCGCAACCTGCGCCGCGCTGGCCTCGCGCTGCTCATGGCCGGATCGGCGCTGGCGGCGCCGATTCAGGCTGACACCGGCGGCACGCCGACCACCGCGACGCTCGACGCCGCGCATCCGGGGCCGGAGTACCACAAGGAAATCTTCACGCAGTTCGCCGAGCATCTCGGCAACGGCATCTATGGGGGCCTGTGGGTCGGCAAGGGCAGCAAGATCCCCAATACCAACGGCTTCCGCAACGATGTCGTCTCGGCGCTGCGCGAGTTGCAGGTGCCCGTCATCCGCTGGCCGGGCGGCTGCTTCGCCGACGAGTACCACTGGCGTGAAGGCGTCGGCCCGCAGAACACCCGCCCGGTCAAGGTCAACACCCACTGGGGCGGCGTGACCGAGCCAAATACCGTGGGCACCGACGAATATTTCGAGCTGCTGCGTCAGGTCGGCGCCGAGGCCTATGTTTCGGGCAATGTCGGCGATGCCGCACCGCGCGAAATGGCCGAGTGGGTCGAATACATGACTGCCCCTGCCGGTTCGCTGGCGGACGAGCGCGGCAAGAACGGCCACAAGGCGCCGTACAAGCTCGCCTACTTCGGCATCGGCAACGAACTGTGGGGTTGCGGCGGCAGCATGCGGCCCGAATTCGCCGCCGACGAAACGCGCCGCTACGCAACGTTCGTCAAGGTGCCGGACGGCACCAAGACGCTCAAGATCGCGTCCGGCGCCAATGTCGACGACTATAACTGGACCGACACGATGATGCGGATCGCCGGCGACAAGGTCGACGGTCTCTCGCTCCACTACTACACGCTGCCCGGTGGCGGCTGGCCGCCGCATGCCGACCCGATCAACTTCACCGAAGCGGACTGGGCCGACACGCTGTGGAACGCCGAGCACATCGACGAGCTGATCACCAAGCACTCGGCGATCATGGACAAGTACGATCCCGCCAAGCGCGTGATGCTGGCCGTGGACGAATGGGGCACCTGGTTCGCACAGGATCCGGGCACGCATCCTGGTTTCCTGCGCCAGCAGAACACCCTGCGTGACGCGCTGGTCGCCTCCACCACGCTCGACATCTTCGCCAAGCACGCCGACCGCGTGCGCATGAGCGCCATCGCCCAGATGGTGAACGTGCTGCAGGCGATGATCCTGACCGACGGCTCGAAGATGGTGAAGACCCCGACCTATTGGGTCTACGACATGTACAAGCCGTGGCAGGACGCAACCGTGCTGCCGATCAAGATCGACGGGCCGAACTATGCCGCCGGCAAGTTCACGATGCCTGCCGTCAGCGGCTCGACGGTGAAGGCCAAGGACGGCCTGATCCATGTAGCGCTGTCGAACCTCGATCCCAACCAGCCCAACACCGTGACGATCGCGCTTGATGGCGTGAACGCCAGCAGTGTCGACGGCACGATCCTGACCGCCGCCGCGATGAACGCGCACAATACCTTCGAGGCCCCCGAGGCGATCAAGCCCGCCGCGTTCTCGGCTGCGCGTCTTGAGGGCGGCAAGCTGGTGGTGACGCTGCCCGCGAAGTCGGTCGTGGTGCTGACGCTGCGATGAGCACCTCGGGCGCCACTGCTGTCGTCGGCGATTGGGGCACTACCCGCCTGCGCCTCTTCCGCCTCGATACGGCGGGAGAGGTGGTGGCGCGGGTGGACGGCCCCGGCGTCGGGACGCTCGATCCGGCCAGTGCGCGCGCCGCACTGGCCGAGCGGCTCTCCGCATGGGTAGCCGAGGCGCCAATCTCGGACGTGCTGATCTGCGGCATGGCAGGCACCCCGCGCGCGCTCGTCGCGGCGGGCTATGCGCCCTGCCCGGTGGATCTGGACGGCTGGCTGGCCTCGCGCACCGAAACCGATGTGGCAGGCATTCCGGTGGCCGTTTTGCCCGGCCTTTCATGGCGTTCGGCAGAGGGCGTGCCCGAAGTCATGCGCGGCGAGGAGACCCAGGTCTTCGGCGCCATCGCGCTGAACCCCGAACTCGGCAAGGGCCGCCACCTGATCGTGCTGCCGGGCACCCATACCAAGTGGGTGGAACTGATCGACGGCACGATCACCGGCTACCGCACCTGCCCCACGGGCGAGACCTTCGCGCTGCTCTGTGGCCATTCGACGATGGGCGGTGACGATGCGGGCAATGGCTCGTTCGACGAAGGCTTTGCGCGCGGGCTGGAACGCGCCGCCGAACCTGCGATCGGCGCGCTGTTCGAGGCGCGTGCTGCGCGCATGCTCGATGGCCGCTCAAGCGAATGGTCACGCGGCTATCTTTCGGGCGTGCTGATCGGCGGAGAGATCGCCAGCCAGACCGAAAGCGCTGCCGATGTGGTGCTGATCGGTGATCCGAAACTCACCGGGCTTTACGAGCGCGCGCTGGCGGCGCAGGGACTGGGCGCAACGACTATCGAAGGCGATGCCGCCGTCCTCGCGGGCCTTCGCATCGCGCAGGCGCATGCGGCTCAAAACGTGGCCCGTAACACCTCTGGAGATTCCCAATGACCAAGGCCCTGACCGTCAACGAGGTTCTGGCACAAGGCGCCGTTCCCGTGGTCGCCATCCTGCGTGGCGTGCGTACCGAAGAGGCCGTTGCCATCGGCGAGGCGCTCGTCGCCGCAGGCGTGCGGCTGATCGAGGTGCCGTTCAATTCGCCCGATCCAGCGGGCTCGATCGCCGCGATGGTCGCCGCGATGGGAGACCGCGCGGCGATCGGCGGCGGCACCGTGACCAGCCCGGCACTGGCCGACGAACTCGCCGATGCAGGCGGCACGTTCATGGTTTCGCCCAATACCGATCCTACCGTCATCGCCCGCTCGCTGGAGCGCGGCATGGACGTGCTGCCCGGCTTTCTCACTCCGACCGAAGCCTTCGCGGCTGTCGGCGCGGGCGCGCGCGATCTCAAGCTGTTCCCCGGCTCTGTGCTGGGCAGCGGCTATGTGAAGGCGGTGCGCGAAGTGCTGCCGCGTGACTGCCGCGTCTGGGCGGTCGGCGGCGTCGGCCCGGCCAATGTCGCCGAGTTCCGCGCCGCAGGCGTGTTCGGCATCGGCGTGGGCGGGAGCCTCTACAAGCCGGGTGACAGCGCCGAGGTGGTCGGAGAACGCGCCGCCGCGCTGGTCGCGGCCTGGTCGGCCTGCTGACGAAGCCACGCTTCAGGGAGAGAATGATCATGATCGGTAGGAACACACTGCGGGCAGTCTGCACCGCAGCCCTGATCGCGTTGGCGCTTCCCGCGTCGGGCGGCGCGCAGGCTCCGGAAGGCACAAACACGCTGAACGACCGGCTGACCGGCGCGATCACCCCGGTCCACGATCCGGTGATCATCCGCGAAGGCCAGACCTACCACGTCTACAACACCATCGGGCGCTACATCGGCGAGAAAACCTCGACCGATCTCGTCCACTGGGTCAATGCGGGGCCGGTGTTCGACACCCTGCCCGCATGGGCGACCAAGGCCGTGCCCGGCACCGAAGGCATCTGGGCGCCCGACATCTCCTACGAGAACGGCGAGTACCGGCTGTATTACGCGGTCTCGACCTTCGGCTCGAACCGCTCTGCGGTGGGGCTTGCCACCAGCCCGACACTGGATCGGTCTTCCGCGAACTATCACTGGACCGACCACGGCCTTGTCGTGATGTCGACCGAAGCGGACGATTTCAACGCCATCGACCCGAACTTCGTCAAGGACGCGCAGGGCGGCCAATGGCTGACGCTGGGCAGCTTCTGGACCGGGATCAAGCTGTTCAGGCTCGATCCGAAAACCGGCAAGCCCGCGTCGGGCACCAAGCCGATCTCGCTGGCCCGCCGTCCTGTTCCGGCAGGCGCGCCCGACGCGATCGAGGCGCCGTTCATCCTCCCGCACGGCGGCTGGTACTACCTGCTGACCTCGTTCGATTACTGCTGCAAGGGCGTGAACAGCACTTATTACACAGTGATCTCGCGCTCGCGTAGCGTCACCGGGCCGTACCTTGGCAAGGATGGCAGCAAGGCGCTGGAAGGCGGCGGCAGCGTGCTGGTCCGCGCCGACCTGAAGGAGAAGGGACGCTTCCGCGGCCCCGGCCATCCCGGCGCTTTCACCGATACCGACGGCACGACCTACCTCGTCTATCACGCTTACGACAAGCAGCACGAGGGCGCACCCACGCTGCGCATCGCGCCGCTGATCTGGGGCGCGGACGGCTGGCCCGTCGCCCGATACTGACCTGATTACCGAACCCACCTGACGGCGCATCGCCCGGTTCCCCGAAGCGGGTGATGCGTCCTTTTTGGCTTACGACCTGCCCCCAAGCATCGGCAGGCACCCCGACATGGAAGAGGACGAAACATGGCATTCACCCTGACGCGCCGCCATTTCGCCGCCGGCACCGCGCTGCTGCCCATCGCCTGCACGGGAAACGGCAAGACCATCATTGGTGACACCGGACCGGTCCACCAGCCCGCACTGGCTGCCCCCGACATCGACAACCCAGTGGTCAAGAACCGCGCCGACGCGCAGGTCTTCCGCCATACCGACGGCTGGTATTACCTCACTGGCTCTGTGCCCGAATACGACCGTCTCGTGCTGCGCCGCGCCCGCACGCTGGAAGGCCTGCATGACGCCGAGGAGCGCGTGCTGTGGCGCCATGCCGCCAGCGGTCCGATGTCCGGCTTCATCTGGGCGCCCGAACTCCACCTCGTCGATGGGCACTGGACGATGTATTTCGCGGCAGGCCCCAGCGGCGGCGGCGAGGACGTGTTCCGCATCCGCACCTATGCCGTAATCTGCGACGGGCCGGACCCGATGACCGGCAACTGGTCGGTTCTGGGCGAGTTCAAGGCGCCGTGGGACAGCTTCAACCTCGATTCGACCAGCTTCGTCCATCGCGGCATCCGCTATTTCTGCTGGGCGCAGCGCGAACCGGGGATCGAGACGAACTCCAACCTCTATCTTGCGCCCATGGCCTCTGCCCTGACGCTGGCAGCAAAGCCGGTGCGCCTGACCGTGCCGACGCTGCCTTGGGAAATCCGGGGGTACAAGGTGAACGAGGCACCCTCATTCCTCGAACATCAGGGCCGGGTGTTCATCAGCTATTCCGCCTCCGCCACCGATGCCCGCTATTGCTTGGGCCTGCTGTGGGCCAAAGCGGACGCAAACCTGATGGATGCGGCCAGCTGGACCAAATCGCCCGAGCCGGTCTTCGTCACCTGCCCGGAAACCGGCGTCTACGGCCCCGGTCACAACAGCTTCACCACCGATCTCGAAGGCCACACCATGCTCGTCTACCACGGGCGTGACTATGAAAAAATCGAAGGCGATCCGCTGTTCGATCCCAACCGCCACACCCGCGTCCAGCGGCTCTATTTCAAGCCCGATGGCATGCCCGATTTCGGCGTGCCGGTCGGCAATGGACCGATGCCCGAACGCTTCCTTTCGGCCAATGGAAACGATGCCTACCTGGCGCATCAGAGCACCGATCTGATCGTGGGCGCCGCACCGTTGCCCAACACCCAGTTCCGCAGCCTCGATGCAGGGGACGGCACCGTCCATCTCTCGCCGATCCTGCTGCGCGACCATGTTCTGGCCGCAGACGTCAGCGGCGCGGTGAAACTCGTCCCGCTCGCCAGCGTCGCCGCCAATCCCGCAGCCGGGCGCTTCCGTCGGGTTGCCGGGAGCGGCAGAAACGCAGTGCGATTCGTCTGTGAAGGGCATGAGGGACTCGCGCTGGCGGCGGGCAAAACCGGCGTCACACTGGCGGCGGCGAGCAGCCCGGCAGCGCAGTGGCAGGCCGATTGATCGCGAATATGTCTGACAATTGTTGCAGGAAATCGCGGTTTGCGACTTTCCTGCAACAAAGCTGAGAGCTTTTTGCAGTCCAGCGTACATTTCCTCTTGCGTGAAATAACTCCGACAAATAATTAGCCGGAGTAATCACGAGGGGCATGGTATCGGCCAGCCCCAAAACTTGGGAGGGTTGGACCATGGCGCTCAAGCCATTTGCATTCTGCACCGCATCGGTCATTGCACTCAGCCTCGCGGGCGTTGCGCACGCGCAGGACACCGCCGCCGCACCGGCCAGTTCCGACACCGACGCTGCCGCCACCGGCAACGTTCAGGCGACCTCGGCACAGGCCGAACAGGCTGGCGAGATCATCGTCACCGGTGTGCGCGCCTCGATCGTCGGCGCGCTCAACGTGCGCAAGAACTCGATCCAGATCGTCGATTCGGTCGTTGCCGAGGACGTCGGCAAGCTGCCCGACAACAACGTCGTCGAAGCGCTCCAACGCGTGACCGGCATCCAGATCACCGACCGCGCCAGCGGCGAAGCGGCGACCGTCACCATCCGCGGCCTGCCCGATGCGGTGACGACGATGAACGGCCGCAACATCTTCACCTCGACCGGTCAGAGCTTCGCACTGCAGGACATCTCGGCGAACCTCGTCAAGCAGGTCGACGTCTACAAGACCCGCTCGGCAGACCAGCTCGAAACCGGCCTTGCCGGACAGATCGACGTCAAGACCCGCCGCCCGTTCGATTTCAAGGGCCTCGCCATCTCGGGTCTCGTGCGCGGCATCTATGACGAGGTGGCCGACACCTACAACCCGAACGTCGCGCTGCTCGTCTCGGATCGCTGGGAAACCCCCATCGGCGATATCGGACTGCTGGTGAACGGCAGCTATGCCAAGACCAAGTACCGCACCGAAAGCGCCACGGCTGGCGCACTGGTGCCGTTCCTGACCGATGGCTCATTGCCCAGCTTCACGCCCAGCGCAAACTGTCAGAGCGCCCAGTGGGTAGCCTATGAGCGCATCCAGCCCACCGACTGCCGCGCCGTCACGGCCAGCAATCCGGGTGGCAGCATCTGGACGCCGGGTCTCGACGCGGGCCTTTCAACCGCGCCGGGCTCCACGCTCAATATCAACGGCCAGGACGTTCCCTACGTCCTGTCGCGCGACGCCGTGTTCCTCAACGATCTCTACGGCGAGCGCAAGCGGCCCTCGTTCAACGCAGCACTGCAGTGGGCCCCCAATTCCAGTTCGGTCTATACCGCCGAGGTGTTCTACACCGGCTTCCGGGGCAAGACCTACAACGACATGAGCTTCAGCTTCGTCGACTGGTGGGGCAACCCCGGCGCGATCGAGCTCTATCCGGACTCCAACATCGTCAAGTCGCGCACGGTTGGCGACGTCTACGGCTTCAATTCGGCCGACGTCACCAAGACCAAGACCGACAGCTGGGTCTACGGTTTGAACGGCCAGTGGGACGTGGGCGGCGGCCAGGGCAAGATCACCGCCGATCTCGCCTACCAGACCAGCACGGTCAGCTCCACGTTCATCGCCATGCGCACCGACCGCGTGGCGGACGAGATCAACGTCGATTTCAATGCTGGCGGCGGCATCCCCTCGTGGCACTTCAACGACGATTCGCTGCTGACTCAGGCCAGCACCTGGAACGTGGCGCAACTTTACGACAACGCCAACCGCGACAAGGGCAGCGCGCTGACCGGCACGCTTGACGGCTATTATGGCTGGGACGAGGGCTTCCTGCGTCGCATCAAGGCAGGCCTGCGCGTCGATGACCGTAAGGCCGCCAGCTACATGCGTACCGGCGATGCCAACGCTCCGCTGACCGCCACCAACCTGTCGGGCCTGCCCGAAGAGGCCTATTTCACCAACTCGGGCTTCTACAAGGGCGAAGGCGATGTGCCGCGCAGCTGGATCAACGTGGACAGCAACTGGCTCTACAAGAACGCCGACATGGTGCGTGGTCTCTATGGCCTGCCCACCTCGGACAGCCTTGTCCTGAACAAGACCTTCAACATCGAGGAAATCACGATGTCGGCTTACCTGCTGGCCGACGCGCAGCTGACGATCTTCGGTCGTCCGCTCGATCTCGAAGCCGGTGTACGCTACGTCGATATCGATACCGACTACGACTTCTACGACCGTTACAACGGCTATGCCCACACCGGCGTGTCGCGCGGGTCGAGCAAGTTCCTGCCCAGCTTCACGGCGCGCTATGAGATCATGCCGAACCTGCGCCTGCGCTTCAATTACGGCGAGACGCTGCGTCGTCCGAACTTCGGCGACGTGAACCCGACCTATTCGCTCACCGGCGACCTCACCAACGTAGGCTACGGCAGCGGTTCGGCAGGTACGGCAAACCTGCAGCCCACGCATTCGAAGAACTACGACGTGGCGCTGGAATGGTACTTCGGCCGCAACAGCGCGCTTACCGTCACCGGCTTCAAGCGTGACATCTCCGGGCTGGTGGTGCCGATCGTCTCCTACGAGTACATCCCGAACAACGGCATCGAGGCCGGCGCGACGGACTACTTCTCGATCACCCGTCCGGCCAACGCGTCGAGCGGCTGGCTCAAGGGTGTTGAAGTGGGTCTCACCTACTTCCCGACCTATCTGCCCGGCCTGCTCAATGGTCTTGGTTTCCAGGGCAGCGCCACGGTTCTCGATTCGGATCAGACGATTCCGGAAAGCTTCGACGAGAACGGCAACGTGACGGCCTACACGCACTCGCAGTTCTTCAACGTCTCGAAGTTCTCGTACAACGCGACGCTGGCCTACGATCACGGTCCGATCAGCGCCCGCCTTTCGTATGTCTGGCGCAAGGGCTTCCTGCACAACAACGAGGCGCGCCTGTTCGCGAACCCGATCGGCGTGTGGTATCGCTCGACCGGCAACCTTGACTTCCAGCTGACGTATAATGTCATCAAGGACGTCGCGATCACCTTCGATGCGGTGAACCTGACCAAGACCAAGCAGCAGAGCTACTACAAGTTTGGCGATGCGGGCAGCCAGGACACCACCAACCTCGGCAACACGCTGGTCCCGCGCACCTTCGCCATCGGCGCCCGCTTCACGTTCCAGTGATGGACTGGCCAGCAGCCGGCCACACTTGAAAACGACAGTTTATTTGTCGGAGTGAAATACAATCAGGCACTTGATCGCCTAGACATGACCCCGCCGCCTCCCCACCGTAAGGATGGGATGGTGGCACCGGCGGCCGCTCTCGCTTCGGGTATCGACTGTGTCGACCTGGGGCCCGGACGAGAGCGGCCGCTGCCCTGTTTTAAGATGCCCTGTTCGAGAGAGAGGAGGCGCGGCCTCGCCAGCGCGCTCCGCCTGCAAGGAGAGACGCCGATGATCCGCCCTACCCTGGCCCTGCTGCTGGCCGGTTCCGCGCTGATCGGCGCATTCTCCTCGCTTCCTGCCGATGCCGCAAAGACGGTGGCAGCGCGCGCGACTACCACGGCGCCCGGTCTCGATATCCCGCAGATTGCTCGCGAGCGCTTCGGCAACGACGCCGCCTGGTACGTGAACCGTATCCCCTTCTTCGAATCCGCCGACCCGAAAATCGACGCGGTCTATTACTATCGCTGGCAGATCTATCGCGCCCATCAGCGCGATCTGGGCGAGAAGGGCTACGTCACCACCGAGTTCGCCGACGATGTGCCCTGGCAGCGCGATCCTTACGCCAGCCTCAACGATGCCAGCGGCTTCCACATCACCGAAGGCCGTTGGCTGCGCGACCGCCGCTTCGTGAGCAACTACGTCGATTTCATGTACGAGGGCGGCAACGACCGGCACTTCTCGGATTATATGGCCGATTCGGTCTGGCAGAAGTACCTCGTCGATGGCGACAAGGCGGCTGTCACGCAGCACCTTGCCGTGATGCGCCACATTCAAGGGCTCTGGGAGGATCACTACGACTGGTCCAAGCGGCTCTACTGGGTCGAGCCACTGCTTGATGCGACCGAATATACCGTCTCCTCGATCGATGCCTCGGGCGGCAAGGACGGCTTTACCGGTGGGCAGGCGTTCCGCCCCTCGATCAACAGCTACATGGCCGCCAATGCCCGCGCGATCGCCCATATCGCGGCACTCGCGGGAAAGCCTGCGCTGGAGCAGCAATACGACGCCGAGGCCAAGGGCCTTGCCGCGCGCATGAATGCAGACCTGTGGAACCCACGGCTTGGCCACTACACCGACCGGTTTCAGGTGGACAACGCACACGTCCATTACTGGGACTTCATCCGTAACCGCGAACTGGTCGGCTATCTGCCGTGGATGTTCGACCTCGCGCCCGACGATGCTACCCACGCCGCCGCCTGGAGCCATCTGCTCGACGCGAAATCGCTGGCGGGCGAACACGGCATGCGCACGGCAGAAGCCAGTTACGAATACTACATGCGCCAGTACCGCTATGAAGGCACCGCGCGTGAGTGCCAGTGGAACGGCCCGGTCTGGCCCTATCAGACGACGCAGGTTCTGGAGGGCATGATCAATCTGCTCGACCACTATCATGACCATGGCCCGGTCACGCGCAGCACGTTCATGGACCTGCTGCGTCAGTACACTGCGCTCCACTATCAGGGCGACCGGCTGGATCTGGAGGAGGACTATGATCCGGCCACCGGCAAGCCCATCGTCGGCCTCGCGCGCAGCCATCACTACTTCCACTCCGGCTACAACGACCTGATCCTGTCCGGCCTTGTCGGCATCCGCCCGCGCGCCGACAATGTGCTGGAGGTGAACCCGCTGCTGCCCGATGCCACTGATCCGCAGGCCCTCGGCTGGTTCCGGGTGGTCGATGTACCCTATCACGGCCATCTGGTGGGCGTGACCTGGGATGCCGACGGCAGGCGCTATGGCCGCAAGGGGCTGACCGTGACCGTGGATGGGCGCGAGGTCGCGCACCGCGATGCACTGGCCCGAATCGAAGTCCCGCTCGCCCGCAAGGCCGCGCCGCCGGTGACGGGCGAGATCGACCGCGCCGTGCAACTGGTGCGCGGCCAGTATCCTCTCGCCAGCGCATCGAGCGGCACCGAGCCTGAGAACCTGCACGATGCCATCGACGGGCGACTCTGGTTCTTCCCCGAACTGCCCAATGGCTGGAACTCCGCCCCCGGCACCGCGCCACAGTGGTACGCGGTGGACTTCGGCAAGCCGGTCACGCTTTCGGCTGCCGAACTCGCCTTCTTCGACGATGGCAAGGGCTATGCCGTGCCTGCCGATGCGTCGCTGGAGTATCGCGATGCCAGGGACGGCGCCTGGCACCCGCTCGGCAAAGCGAACCCGCTGGCGAACGGCGTCACGCGCGTGACTTTCCCGGCCCGCACCGTCACCCAGATCCGCGTGACGATGACCCCGACGAACGGCAAGGCCATCCGCCTCGCCGAGTTCAAGGCACTGTCCGAACGCTGACGCCTGAAATCTTCATATCCCGCTGCCCGCTTCGCCTGTAAGCGGGGCGGCAATGACTGACCCGGCCTGCCCTGATATCTCCCATACCCGTGCCACGATGATCGGGGCGGGCGCGATCATGCTCTCGCTGACCGCGCAGAATGCCGGGGCGGCCTTTGCCAAGCATCTGTTCCCGACCATCGGTGCTTTCGGTGCGACCGGCCTTCGCGCTCTGCTCGCCCTGATCGTGCTGATGGCGCTACGCCGTCCCTGGCGACGCCCGCCACCACGCGCGATCCTGCCTGCGCTGCTCGGCTACGGCGTGATGCTGGGCGGCATGAACGTGCTGATCTATCAGGCTATCGCCCGGCTTCCCATCGGCATCGCCGTGGGGCTCGAAGTGCTCGGCCCGCTCGCCGTGGTTCTGAGCCGCTCGCGTTCGATCCGTGACGTGCTGTGGCTGATCGCGGCGGGCGGCGGCCTTATATTGCTGCTGCCCCTGCGCACCGATGCCCGTCTCGATCCTCTGGGCGTCCTGTTCGCGCTGGGCGCGGCGACCTCGTGGGCGCTCTACATCGTCTTCGGCAAGCGCGTATCGAGCACGTTGCGCGGCGATGCTGTGGCTTGGGGCATGGTGGTCGCCACGCTGATGGCCATGCCCCCCGCGCTGGCGACCGCAGGCCCGCTGCTGTTCACGCCGTGGATTCTCACCGTCGCGCTCGGCGTTGCCGTACTGTCGAGCGCCGTGCCCTATTCGCTGGAGATCGAGGCGCTGCACCGCCTGCCCGCGCATGTCGTGGGCATTCTGCTGTCGACCGCGCCTGCCGTTGCCGCGCTGGTCGGCTTCGTCGTGCTGGGCGAAGTGCTGCGCCCCCTGCAATGGCTGGCAATCGCGCTCATCATGGCGGGCTCGGCAGGCAGCGCCATCACCAGCGCGCGCCGCAGCGGCTGAATCAGACCACCCACTCGCGCATATCGGCATAGAGCGCGCAGGCACGGGCCAACCGCGCCGGATCAAACAGCAGATCGACCGGCACCGTGCTCGCCGAGAAATCAGGCCGTCCCGTTTCGAGTCCCAGCCGCTGCGCAATGCCCTGCCACACCGCCGGATCGCTGCAGAGATCCTCATAGCAGACGAAGACCATCTGCCCGCTCGCCTGTTCGACCAGGGCCGTGTGGACTCTCATCCATATCTCCAGCCAATAGTCGGGCTGATCGGGCGTCAGATCTTCGGGCAGTCGATCCCCAAAGCGGAAAGGACGGTGCCCACTGCCGAACTCGCGGTGGACCAGCCAGTCCATGTAACGACGCACGAAAGGATTCTCGGCCTGCATCGCGGTAAAGTGCCGGTGCTGGCGCCACAGCGAGGCGGCGTGGCTGGCGGGATCGCGGAAAGGAATGACCACACTGGCGCGCGGAAACGCCTCTATCAGGACCGGCAGTCGCAGGACATTGTTGTTGTTCTTCGACAGGTAGCGGTGCTGCCCCTCGCCGCCCGAAGCGATCACGGCCGCGACGTAAGCCCGGAACCGTTCGATCGTGCGCTGCTCAACCCGGTGGGGGACCAGCGCATCGCGGCGAATGTAGTCGCTGCCGCACTCCATGCGCCAGAACACCTCATCCAGCGCTTCAGGGCTGTCCACACCAGTCAGGATACGGTCGCCGTGGGCCCGCTCGCGCGGCGCTGCATCGACCTGCTCCTGCCGCCAGCGCGCCGATACTTTCGCCCACAGATTGGGCGCCAGCGGGAACGGCATATCGCGATAGGTCAGCGACCGGAAAGCGCCGCCCTGATGGATCGCGCGCATCAGCACCGTCGTCCCGCGCGGGCAAGGCCAGTCACGAAGACATGTTCGCCCAGTTGCGCGCGCTTCGCCTTTTCCGCACCGCCCGACAGCTTCTGGTCAAGATCGAAGGTCAGTTCGGCCAGCGCCGGAACGCCCAGCGCCATGCGGTGAAGCAGGCGATCGGCAAGGCTGTAATCGGCACCGGGGTTCACGCAGCGCTATCCTTCATCGCGAGACGTACTTGCGGACAAGCAGGTAGAGACTGGAGACGGCGAGCGCGAAAAGCAGCCCGATGCCGCTCTCCAGCCGCATGGTCAGGCCGGGATGCAACCGCTCGCCTGCCAGCAGCAGCAGCGAGATGAGCGCTGCGAACAACACGAACCAGCCCGCCAGAACCAGCGTGGAGGCGCCCATCCGGCGCGCGTAGACCGGCGCCATGCGCTCTTTCCAGTGCTCGGAAATCCGACGCGAGAGCAGCATCTTTCCGGCCGCGCGCCCGTGCCCGGCCATACCCATCGTCACCGACAGGATCGGCAGGCGGGAGAACACCTCGCTCGCCACGCAGCACAACCCTGCCGCGATCAGCCAGGCCGTTGCATCAATCGCCGCCAACGCGCTCACTCGGCCGCGCCGCGAATCCGCGAAAGCGCGCCGCGCACCCGGCGATAACCGCGCTTGAGCGGATACCACACCAGCGAGACGAGACTAAGGAACACCGTGCCGATCACACCGAACACCACGCCGATGGCGCCCAGCCCCGATCCCGGTCCGACGTAGGCCTGCGCCGGGCTGGCCATCAGCGACGCTGCGAGAACGCCGAGAACTACGAAGCGGAAGAAGATTTCGCGGGACATGACAGCACCTTGTGCAAAGTGGGAGAATCGGTCGGGAACCAGCGGGCTTCGGAGACCACGAAGTTCTGGCCCGGCTGTTCGGGATCGTGGACCAGCATCTCCATCGCGATGCGGCCTTGCGCATCGGTCTCGAAGATGCGGCCCTGCTCGGAGCTGGTGATCAGCATCCCGCCATCGGGCAGGCTCTGGTGCTTGCCGCGAATGCGCGAATAGAAATCGAGCGGTCCCCCCGCCAGCGCCACCGCATAGTTGTGATCGCTGTCGGGATTACGCGGATCGAAGCGGACGATGCGGGTCGACTGGCGACCGTTCTGGTTGTCGAACACGGTGATCGTGCCATCGGGCTCCCAGTCCGGATCGTGCTGGCGCAAGGTCACGTCATTGGCGTGCCATTTCACTTTCAGCGTCGCCGGATCGACCACCATCACCAGATTGAGCGAGCGCATGCTGACCAGCAGATCGCCCGCGCGGAACTCGGGGAAAGCCTTGGCATAGGCAGCGGGCAACGGCTCGGCATCGTTGGTGTGAAACGCATCGTGATAATAGCGACCGGCATCGCCGCGCGGGTTCTGTCCCAGCGCGTTATCGTCGACCCGGCGCATCTCGAGCACGGTGAGATCGGGGTTAGCCTTGCGGATCGCATCCACCGTGATGTCGCGCACGGTATGCCCGGAGGCGAGATCGATCTTGCGAATATCGTCCTCCGCGCCGATGCTCCAGGCAAAGCGGTTGTCATCGGTCGGGTTGATCGCGTGGGTCAGGCGCTCGTCTCCGATCCACATGGACTGGCCGCAGGCATTGAAACGCACTGGCAGCAACTGGCTATCGAAGCCGAGCACCATCGAACCGTCGGGCAAAACCGCAAAGCCGTGCGGGAACGGTGCCTGTCCTACCGAAAGATGGCGCTCGACCAGCATCGCACCCTCGATCGGCCAAACCCGCTCGATCGCCATCTGCGGCGAGATCGCCAACACGGCGTAGCCCGGCCTGCCCTGCATCTCGAAAATCCCCACTAGCAGTCGCCAGCCGGGCAACGGCGTGGGTCCGGCAAGATCGCGGCGCATGACCAAACCATCGATCCCGTGGCCCGTATGGTCTGGCACGGGCAGGTAGTCATGCTTGCCGGCGAAGGCATCGGGCGTCAGCGATTCATCGAAGGGGTTGCGAACCAGATCTCCGATCGTGTCGGCGGCGAAGCCCGGCGCCTTGGCCAGAACCTTGAGCGCTGGCGCGCCCATGCCATCGGGGTTCTCCACCGCCCAGCGACCGCCTGCGGCGCACAAGCTGGCACAGCACAAGGCAAGCAGACCGGTACGGGCATGCAATAGTAAACGCGATGCGCTCATCGCTGGGATGCCTGCATCGGCAGAATAAAATCGTTGAAAATATTACTTCCATACGGAAGTAATTCCTCCGGTGATTGTAAATACCGGGGGGCAAGCCCATCGATGCACTTCCATCGGGGCGAGGAAAATCCTGAGTTCTGGCACACCATCTTCGCCAAGCTGGCGCAGGGGTGTAGCCCTCGGATTTCGAGCTTGTAGCAAATTGTCACGCAATCCACGCGTTTCGTCACACATGCGGCGCCCGTTTGTCCATTCGCCCGCGGCACCGGGAACGGCAGAGCATTTCGCGCATTCCGGCGACATCGGGATTCGATGATCCGCACCGAATTCAAGCGAGGCCGCCATCATGACCGTCTCCATTGCCCCTGCCGATTTTACGATTGCTGCGGTTGGCGCCCGGTGGGGTGCTCATCCCGTCGACGCTCTCGCTACTACCGAGAGCCGCTGGCGCTTTGGCCTGTGGGCACCGGATATCGCCGAAGCGGCGCTTCTCCTCGGAGGCGCGACCATCCCGGCGGAACCGGCAGGCGACGGGTGGTGGCAGGTGGAAACCCAAGCCGATCCCGGCATGTCCTATCTCTGGCGCCTCGATGGACGTGATCGGCCCGATCCCGCCGCGCGCGTACAGGCAGGCGACGTTCACGGCCCAAGTCTTCTGACAGACTTTCGCGCCTTGTCAGCCGCGTCAGCCGCGTCAGCCGCCGATCGCGACTGGCAGGGCATCGCCTGGGGCAATGCCGTAATCTACGAGCTTCATCTCGGCACGTTCACCCCCACTGGTACGCTGGCTGCTGCGATCCGTGAGCTTCCGCGCCTGAAATCGCTGGGGTGACGCTGATAGAACTCATGCCGCTGGCCCAGTTCGACGGAACGCGAGGCTGGGGCTACGACGGGGTGCTGCCCTGGTGCCTGCACAATGTCTATGGTACGCCGCAGGACTTGCGCGATTTTGTCGCCACCGCCCATGCGCTGGGCATCGGCGTGCTGCTCGACGTGGTACACAACCACCTTGGTCCGTCCGGCAATTACCTCGCCGAATGGTGCCCCTCGTTCTTCCACACCGGACGCCGATCGGCTTGGGGCGAAGGGATCGCCTGGGAAGTGCCCGCCGTGCGCGAATACTTCCTTGGCAGTGCGCTGGCCTGGCTGGAAGACTACCTGCTCGACGGCCTGCGGCTCGATGCCGTCCACGCCATCGACGATCGCAGCGAGGTGCATTTCCTCGATGAACTGGGCACCCGCATCAAGGCACGCGACTGGGGCCGCCCCATCCACCTCGTCACCGAAGACGAGCGCAACAAGGCACGCTATTTCACGCCCGAGGCGCCGTTCGACGGCACCTGGAACGATGACTGGCATCACGCCGTCCATTGCCTGCTGACGGGCGAGGCCGAAAGCTACTACGCCCCCTTCGCCGTCGATCCGCTCGCCGATATCGAGACGGCCCTACGCGACGGCTATGTCGAGCAGGGCCAGCCCCGCACCGCCTCGCCTGCCTCCCATGCTCGCGGCGAGCCGAGCGCGCATCTGCCACGCACCGCCTTCGTCAATTTCCTCGGCAATCACGATCAGGTCGGCAACCGCGCGAAAGGCGAACGCCTGCACCATCTGGTAACGGACCGACATGCCCTGCGCGTGATGACCGCGCTGACACTGCTCGCCCCCTTCACGCCGATGCTGTTCATGGGCGACGAGTTTCTCACCGATGCGCCTTTCCAGTTCTTCTGCGATTTCTCCGGCGACCTGGCCGAAGCGGTGCGCAAGGGCCGCGCGGAAGAGTTCGCGCTGTTCGCCTCGTTCGGCGGCGACGTGCCGGACCCGCTCGATCCGGCGACGTTCGCCGCATCGCGCATCGGCTTTCCGCGCAGCGACGCCCAGCACGCGCACGAAGCGTTCGTAACGCGCCTGCTCGCCTTGCGTGCCGCGCACGTGGCGCCGTTGCTCCATGCAAATCCTATGCCCGCCTGCGATGTCGACCGGGAAGGCACGGTAATCGATGCCTTGTGGGATTTTGTCCCCGGTCGCCTCGCACTGCGCGCCCGACTGGGCGAAGCCAGCGCGAACGATGCCTTCGCACCACACGACCATGCCCTGCTCGTTCTCGAAAGCGCCGACAGTCCCTTCGCGCTCTCCTTCACCGCGATCTCGCGCCCGTTAGCGGAGTGATACCGATGCCCGACAGTTCATCGCCCGAGGTCCCACCAATTCCCACGCCTGTTGCCACCTATCGCCTGCAATTGCGCAATGGCGTGGATCTTTCCGCCGCGCGCGATCTTCTGCCCTGGCTGAAGACGCTGCGGATCAGCCACCTCTACCTCTCCCCACTGCTCACCGCCGCGCGAGGATCGACCCATGGCTACGATGTGGCGAACCCTGCCGAAGTAGATCGGGCACTGGGGGGGCAAGCCGCTTTCGAGGCTCTGGCAGATACGGCCCGCAACGCCGGGATCGGCCTGGTTCTCGACATCGTGCCCAACCACATGGCCTTCACCCCGCAGAACCCGCTGCTTGCCGACGTACTGCGCCACGGAGAGGAAAGCGAACACGCCGCGATATTCGATATCGACTGGTCTCGCGGTCGCCTGCACGCCCCGGTGCTGGATCGCCCGGCCACCGACCTGCTCGATGCTCGAGCGATCGCCATGGCCGGGACCGCCGAGGACCCGCGCCTCAGAATCTACGACGAAGACTGGCCACTCAATCCCACCCCGCTCGCCATCGCGCTGGTGTCAGGCGAGCGCCCTCTCGATGGCCCCGCGCTCGACGATCTGCTGGCCCAACAGCACTGGAGCCTCGGTCACTGGCGCGACACGGCAGATCGGATCATCCACCGCCGCTTCTTCAACGTGACGGGGCTGATCGGAGTCCGGCAGGAAGACCCTGCCGTGTTCGAGGCCACGCATCGCTGGCTACTCAATCAGGTTGCCGCGGGCCGCATACAGGGCATTCGGGTCGATCATGTCGATGGCCTTGCGCGGCCCGGCGGCTATCTCCACCGCCTGCGCACGGCACTGGACGCCGTATCGTCCGAACCGATCCCGATCTGGATCGAGAAGATCGTCAAGGCGGACGAAACGCTGCCGCCCTGGCCGGTCGCGGGAATGAGCGGGTACGAATTCATTGCCCCGCTCACCCGCCTGCTGCTTCCCGAAGCAGGCCTTGCCGCTCTGCGCGAAGCCGCCGAGGGTGCGATCCCCGAACGCTATGCCGAGGCCATGCAGACGGTGCGCCGCGAACTGCTGGCGGATATGTTCGCACCGGAACGCGCCCGCGTGCTCGCAGCAGCCCGCGAAGCGCTTGCGGCGGACGGCGACGATGGCGCAGGTCTCGCTGCCCGTCACGACGATGCACTGCTGGCCGATGCGCTCGATGCACTGGCCTGCGACTGGCCGGTCTATCGCTCCTATACAGCCGACGGTTGCCCACCGGCTGCACAGGCGCAGGCAGCGCTGGCACGTCATGCCGATCATGGCGCGATGCTGCTCGCCGATCTGCTCCACGCGCCCGACGATCCTCCGGCCCGTGCCTTCGCGGCCCGCTTCGAACAACTGACCGGCGCGCTTACCGCCAAGTCCGAAGAAGACACGCTGTTCTATCGCGATGTCGCCTGTCTGGCGCTATGCGAAGTGGGGCCGAGCCCGATCTCGGCACGCTGGATACAGAGGCGTTCGCCGCGCTGATGCAAGCCCGTGCGACACGAACCCCGCTGGCCCTCTCCACCCTTTCCACCCACGATACCAAGCGCAGCGTCGATGCCCGTGCTGCGCTGATCGCGCTGGCCTGGCGACCGGTACTGGCCACGCGGCTCTATGCCGAGGCCCGCAAACGCGCCGCCATGGCCCGGCTGCCCGAAGCGCTGGGGCTCTATGCCTTGCAGACCGCGCTCGTGATGCGCGGCGCCGCAGAAGCGCAAGCGCGTATTACCGCGCATCTCGCCAAGGCCCTGCGCGAAGGCAAGGCGCTGTCCTCGCACGAAGCCCCGGACGAAGCCGTGGAAGCACAAACGGCCAAGCTCTGTCTCGGGATGCTCTCTGACCTTGAGCGGCACCGCCTGTGGTCGGCAGCGGAGGCGGCGGATTTCGATACGGTACGCGAAGCGCTGGTGCTGGCGCAGGTTGCCTTCCAGCTGACCGCCCCCGGTATTCCCGACATCTATCGCGGCAGCGAGATCGAGCATGTTGCCCTGACCGATCCCGACAACCGCCGCCCCGTCGATCACGCTGCCATTGCCGCACTGACGGGAGACGAGGCCTCGCTTTCGGGGCGCAAGCTGGCGCTCACCCGGCACCTGTTCGCCCGCCGCGCCCACGATCCCGATCTCTACGCCCGCGGCGATTACGTGCTGGAGGAGAACGCACGCCGCTGGATCGTGACACGCCGATACGATGGCCGCGAGGAAACGCTGCGGATTCCCAAACCCGGCAGCGAGCGCCTCGAACATGCGGACATCGACGACGGCTGGCTCGCAATCGATGCCGGAGACGTGATCAGCGGCGCGGCCGGGCCAGCAACAGTTCCAGGTCCTTGAGCGCGGCACTGGCGGTCGCCATCGGTTCGGCCCCGCCTCCCATGGTGACGATCTCGCCCATCGCATCGGTGGTGACGCGCAGCGCCTTGGTTTTTCCGGCGATATGCGCGAACGGATCGTCATTGGCGTAGGTTCTGACGCCTACAGTCGCCTTGTACCCCGTCTCTGTCGTCTTCAACATGCCCACAAGACGCGGAACGAGTCCGGACTCGCGCCACTCTCGTACCTGCGCCGCCGTCACGTGCTGGATACCGGAAACGTCGATATCGCGCATCGCAAGCTCTGCCCCGAGGCCGAAGTTGGCCAGAATCAGCAGCTTGCAGGCCGTATCCCACCCCTCGACATCGCGGGCGGGATCGGCCTCGGCAAAGCCCCCGCCTGTGCCTCCGCCAGAGCCTCGGCATACTCGATTCCCCGCGAAATCATGGCGTTGAGCAGATAGTTCGTGGTCGCGTTCAGCACCCCCTCCAGTGCCAGAACCCGGCAGCCGAGCAGCCCGGTCTCGATCAGATCGATCGTCGGCAAGGCCGCCGCCGTCGCCCCGCTGATCTTCAGGCGTGCCCCGGAACCTTCTGAAATCGCCCGTAATTGCACACCGGAATGAACCAGTGCGCCTTTCGAGACGACCACCGCATCGATCCCCGCCGTCAGTGCCGCCGTAAGGTATTCCAGCGCCGGACCGCCCATCACGAAATCGCTCGGCCCAGCCTCGATCAGCACATCGGGACCTGCGGACAGGAGGAAATCGGATCCGTGCCGCCCAGCCTCGAAACGTCCGAAATCTGCCACTTCCAACCCCTCTGAAGAGGCCAGACCCGCTCTCGATCCGCAGGCTGCGACCAGCCGGACATCCGTGCCATACACCGCCCGATAGCGTTCGCGACGGGCCAGCAGCAGTTCGCCGATCTGCCGTCCGACCCGCCCGAAACCGGCAATGGCCACTGAAATCTCGCGCATGTCTAACCCACCTCTAACTGCTGGATAGAGGCCCCTAACCCACCCCTGCCAGACTGGGCAAACCGGCCGATTGGCGCATGCCTCACGAAGTGCTAGCCGGAACCATGCTGACGATCCGACAGATCGAAATCTTCCGCGCGGTGATGATCGCCAAGACCATCAGCGGCGCCGCCAAGATGCTGGGCACCTCGCAGCCCGGCCTCAGCCGCATGCTCGCGCATATGGAAGACCGCCTCCAGTTCCGCCTGTTCGACCGCACCCGTGGCCGCATCGTCCCGACCCGCGAGGCGAGCGTACTGTTCGAGGAAATCGAGCATGTCTACAAGGGCATAAGCGATCTCGACCATGTGATTTCTCGGCTGGGCAAAGGCGCGGACCGCACGTTCCGGGTGGGCGCCTCGCCCTCGCTGGGGCACTCGGTGCTCCCACGCATGCTGGCGCGCCTGACCGCGAACTACCCCGCGCTGCAGATCCAGTTCGACATCCTCTCGGTAGAGCAGGCGCACGACTGGCTGGTGCTCCAGCGCGGCGACTATGCGCTGACGGTGTTTCCCATCGATCACCCCAGCATCCTGTCGAGCCGGATCGGCCATGGCCGCATGGTCTGCACCGTGCCTGCCGATCACCGGCTGGCGGATCGACAGTTCGTCGAACTCGCAGACTTGCGTGGTGAGCGTATCCAGTCATTCCGGCAGGACACCCCACGGCCAGATCATCGCCGCGATGTACGAGGCGGCAGGCGAGACTCTCGATGTGGCGACATATGTGCGCTTTGCCGAAACGGCGGTCGCCTTCGTCGCCAATGGCATGGGCATCGCGCTGGTGGACAGTTTCACCGCAATGCAGGGCCATGCCGCCGATGTGCGCTTCCTCGAAATCGCCCAGCCGCACCAGCAGGCACAAGCCCGGTCCCTGCCCGTCTACATCTCGCGCAATCTCGACGCCGCACGCCCGATGATCGGCGAGACCTTCGAGGAAATTGCGCGTACAATCTTGCTCAACGTGCCACGTCCACGCACCGAAATGCGGTCCGGAACAGGGTTGCCATAACTTAACGGTATGCATAAGCGTGCCGGGAGGGCTGGAAATGAACCATCCGGTACGGAACCTTACAGCATTCCCGGAGGGTCCCGGGCGGACGGACGCGAACACGCGCGATACTGGAGAGGCGTGACATGGCCACTTATTCCCCAGCCGGCACCGTATCGGTGCGGCCTTATGTGACGGTCGACGAGGCCGCGCAGCAACGCACCGACGGCTGGTCGCGCCTCCAGATCCTGGTCGTGGCGATCTGCTTCATTCTCAACATGCTGGACGGCATGGACGTGCTGATCCTGTCCTATATCGCGCCCGCGCTGTCCAAGGACTGGCAGGTCACGCCCGATCGACTCGGCGTGGTGTTCAGCGCCAGCCTCGCCGGGATGGCCGCAGGCGGGTTGCTGATCGCACCGCTGGCCGACAAGTTCGGCCGCCGCCGCCTGATCCTTGCCGCAATGCTGACGATGACCGTCGCGATGTTCGGCTCCGCAATCGCCGGATCGATCACCGAACTGATCGTCTCGCGCTTCGTGGTGGGCGTCGGCATCGGCACGGTTCTGGCGAGCATGGCTGCGCTGACGGCCGAATATGCGCCTGCCAAGCACCGCACGTTTGCGGTCGGCTTCCTGCAGGCGGGCTATCCCATCGGCGCGACGCTCACCGGGTTCATCGTTGCCGGACAACTGGCCACGCACGGCTGGCAGGCGATGCTGCTGGGCGCCGCTGCCCTATGCCTGTGCTCGCTGCCGCTGGTGATCTTCTTCCTGCCCGAATCGCTCGACTTCCTGCTCGCTCGCCAGCCCAAGGGCGCGCTGGAGCAGGCCAACGCGATCCTGGCCCGCATCGGCGGCGCGCCGCTGGACGCCCTGCCCGAGCGCAAGACTGCCGCCAAGGGCAGCGCGGGCCTGCGCGGCGTTGTGGGTGAAGGCCGCATGCTCGGTACCTCGCTGCTGTGGGCGGCAACGATCTTCGGCTTCATGACGCTCTATTTCGTCATCAGCTGGATTCCCAAGCTGGCGATCGAGGCGGGCCTGCCCGAAACGCAGGCGATCTATGCCGGTGCGATCTACAACGTCGGCGCGTTCCTGGGCATCACCTCGATCGGCCTCGTCGGCTCGAAGCTGGACCTTGGCCGCTCGATCTTCGGCTATCTGCTGTGCTCCGCAGGCGCGCTGGTGGTGTTCGGCGCCTATTCGATGCCGCTGGCCGAGACGCTCCTCGTCGCCTTCCTGATCGGCGTGTTCGTGCAGGGCGGCTTCAACGGCGTCTACCCGCTCGCTGCCCAGTTCTACCCCGCACAGGTCCGCAGCACCGGTCTTGGCTGGGCGATGGGCATCGGTCGCATCGGCGCCGTAATCGGCCCGATGCTGGGCGGCTACATGCTGGCCGAGAAAGTGCCTCTCGCGACGATCTTCGCGGTCTTTGCCGTCCCTGCGATAGCGTCCGGCATCTGCTGCGCGCTGGTGACAGCAACCAAGCGCGACTGACACGCGAGCCATCTTTCCAGCCCAACGAAAAAGGGCCCGACGCGGTGGCGTCGGGCCCTTTTTCGTTGCTCGGCGGAGACGCCGCTCAGTCCTTTATCAACTCCGGGTCGCGATGCCGGGTCTGCGCCGCCAGACGAATCCCCGCATTGGGTGCGCCATAGCCGCCATAGCCGTTCTCGCGCTCAACGAACTCGAAGAAGAACAGCTTGTCGAAGGCACGGCTGTAGAACTGGCGATAGGGCGCTCCCGCTGCATCCTCGTCATAGAGGAGATTGCCCTCGGCCATGGCCGCGATCTTCGCCTCATCGAAGCCGAAGCGCGCCACCAGATCGTCATAGTAGTTCGCCGGAATTTCCAGCAGCGACGCCGCCTTGTCCCGCATCGCCGTCGATGCCGCCGCAATGTCTTCGCACGCGAAGGCGACGTGCTGGAAGCCGCCGCCCATGCCCTGCGCCAGGAACCGCGCCGAAAGCGTCTCACGGGCATCGGTGCCGTTAATGGTGACACGGAAGGCGCCATCGGGCGACTGGAAGGCCTGACTGCTGACGAGGCCCGAAGGATCGATCACGTCCTGTGCATCGCGGCCTTCCAGCCCGAACAGCGCCCGCCAGTACAGTTGCCACGACAGGAACTCGTCGCCGTGAACCACCGCGCCCAGATGGTCGATCTCACGCACGGCATCGGGCGCCGACAGATCGCCTGCCTCTGCCACTGCCGCGAACTCGTGGGCCCAGAGCGCTTCCGCACCGCTGTCCTCGACCAGATAGACGAGACTGCCGCCAACACCGCGCAGCGCAGGCATCGCCATCCTGCCGGGGCGTCCTTCGGGGCTGTAGGCCTTGATTCCGAGCGCCGCTGCCCGGTCCATCACGGCCTGAGCATCCGCCACGCGAACGCCGATCGCGCAGATCGAAGGGCCGTGAACTATGCGATAGGAGCGCGCAAAGCCCTTCTCCTCGGCATTGACGACGAGATTGACGTTGCCCTGCTTCCAGCGCGTGACCTTCTTGGTGCGGTGCGTCCCGGCATGGCGGAACCCCAGCGAGCCCAGCGTATCGCCAAGCCGTGCGCTGTCGGTGGGCGCCACCGCGAATTCGACGAACTCGGCCTTCAGCGGGGCCTGAGGCGCGGGCATCGTCGTGGGCTGGCCATTGAGATGCAGCGCCGCGTCGCGGATATATTCCAGCGAGCGATGCCCGTCCTGCGCCACCATGCGCGTCGAGGCCGAGCGAAAGCGGTCGTTGAAGATTTCCAGCGACAGTGGGCCGTCGTAGCCGGTCTTGAGAATCTCGGCGACGAAGGTGGTGACGTCGAGCCCACCCTGCCCCGGCAGATTGCGGAAATGGCGGCTCCAGTAGAGCAGATCCATATCCAGCACCGGCGCATCGGCCAGTTGCACGAAGACGATCTTGTCGCCGCGGATCTGCGCGATGCTCTCGCTCGGGATGCGGCGCGACAGCGAGTGGAAGCTGTCGAGAATGATGCCGATCGCCGGGTGATCGACCTGGCTGACGATGTCCCAGACCTGCCGGTGATCGTTGACATGCCGCCCCCAGGCGAGCGCCTCGTACCCTACGCGAATGCCGCGTGCCTGTGCGCGTTCGCCCAGTTCGCGGAAGTCGGCCACGATCTGGTTCACGTCACCCGACGAGTGCGGCGAACAGTTGGAGCAGACAAGGATGCGGTCGCAGTCGATTTCGCCCATCAGGTCGAACTTGCGCTCGGCGCGATCGAATGCGCGGGCGCGCATGTCACCCGGCATCCCCTCGAAATCGCGGAACGGCTGGTAGAGCATGCAGGCAAGGCCCAGATCGTCGAGCATGCGCTTGATCTCGACGGGGCGCTGCGGCGCGGCGATCAGATCATTCTCGAAGATCTCGACGCCATCGTACCCGGCAGCAGCAGCGGCCTCAAGCTTCTGTTGCAACGTGCCGCTCAGCGACACCGTGGCGACGGCGTTGGTGGGGGCTGTCGATGGAGAAACGCTGGACATGGCTCGCCTTCCGGTTGGTTCGGAAAGCAGGATACGCCTCTGCGGCGCGGCAACGAAGCGGCAGTAACTGGGCGGTCCATACCATATTGTTATGATTTGGCCGGAAGCCTCGTCATCAATAACGAAAAAGGCCGGAGCGATGCCCCGGCCTTTTTCATCACTTCAGTTCGTGATCGGCTGAATTTCAGCCGCCCACGGCAGTCTGCGCATCACGGCCATCGCCTTCCGGCGCCGCAAGAATCTGCTGGGTCACGCGGTCCTTGGCGACCGTATAGGTGTTGGGATCGCCCACCGTCGAACGGATCGCCGGGTCGGCGGAACCGGCCATGCTCAGCGCGTTCGATTCGATCGAGCTGCGCGGCTGCGAACCACCGAACAGGGCATTCAGCGTCTGCTGCTGCACCGAATCGTCAGCGGGGCGAGGCTGACCCTGCTTCGGCGGCGCAATCGCGAAGTCCGGCGGGATCACCAGCGGCGCCTGGCGCTGCACGGCGAATTCGTCAGGCCCGGCGTGGTTGAACATGCTGGTGTTGCCGCAGCCCGACACGAGCAACGCGCCGCCAGCGACGGCGAGGAGGGCAACGACTTTCTTCATCGGCATCAAATCAACTCTCCGGGGCGGGATCGACCGCAACATCTTCGGGCTTGTCGCGCGAAAGAAGGGATCGGGCAAGGATAAACAGGACGCCGAGCGTGATCGCGACGTCGGCAAGGTTGAAGATCAGGAACGGGCGCCACTCACCAAAGTGCAGGTCGGCATAGTCGACGACATAGCCCAGCGTGAACCGGTCACGGATATTGCCCAGCGCACCACCCAGCACGCCGCCCAGCGCGACGATCTCGAACAGGCGCTTCTCGCGCAGCAGCCAGATGAACACGAAACCGGCAATCGCGGCGGTCATCGCCACCAGCGCCCAGCGCCCCTCCGGCGAGCCCGCCGTGAACAGGCCCAGCGAAACGCCGGGGTTCTGCGTGAAACGGAAGTCGAAGATCGGCAAAAGGTCGATCACGCCCTTTTCGCGCAGCTGCAAGCCATTGACCAGCCAGCCTTTCAGCCCCTGATCGGCGGCGAAGACCACAGCGGCAAAGACCAGCCCGATCACACGGCGCGGCCAAGGGTTGCGAACCGTACTCACGCCTGGACCTCGCCATCGAACAGCGCCACGGCATCCTCGCAACGGTCGCACAGCGTGCCATCCTCCGAAACTTCGGGAAGATGGCGCCAGCAGCGACCGCACTTGTGGTCATGCGAGGGGGTGACAGTCACCGCCTCGCCCTGCCCACGATGGACTTTCGCGGTGATGAACAGTTCGGCCAGCTGCGCCTCGTCGAAGCCTGCCGGAATGGCGGCCTCCGGCACAGTGACTTCGGCTTCCAGGCTGGAGCGCACGGTCTTCTCGCGGCGCAGCGGCTCGATCGCCTCGGTCGCCTGCTGGCGCAGCGCGCGCAGGGCATCCCAGCGTGCAGCGTCGGCCTCGACCACCGGGACTTCCGGCCATTCGAGCAGGTGAACGCTCTCGGCATCGGGGTAGCGGCTCTGCCAGACTTCCTCTGCCGTGAACACGATCACCGGCGCGGCATAGCGCACCAGCGCCTGGAACAGCACGTCCAGCACGGTGCGATAGGCGCGGCGGGTCGGATCGCCGGGCGCGTCGCAGTAGAGGCAGTCCTTGCGGATATCGAAGAAGAACGCCGAGAGGTCCTCGTTGCAGAAATCGAGCAGCGCGCGGACGTAAGTGTTGAAATCGTAGTCGGCGACTGCCTGCTTCAGCGTCGCGTCAAGCTTGCCCAGCAGCGAGAGCACGTAGCGCTCCAGTTCGGGCATCTCGCCTGCGTTCTGTACCGTCTCTGCCGCGTTGTACCCGTCCAGCGCACCCAAGAGGTAACGGAACGTGTTGCGCAGCTTACGGTATTGATCCGCAACGCCTTTCAGGATCTCGTCGCCGATGCGGTGATCTTCGGTGAAGTCCACCGAGAGCGCCCAGAGACGAATGATGTCGGCGCCGTTGGTCTCCATCACCTTCAGCGGGCTGATGGTGTTCCCCAGCGACTTGGACATCTTCATGCCCTTGGAATCCATGGTGAAACCGTGGGTCAGCACCGCCTTGTAGGGCGCATGCCCACGCGTTGCGCAGGCCTCCAGCAGCGAGGACTGGAACCAGCCGCGATGCTGATCCGAGCCTTCGAGGTAGAGATCCGCATGCGGTCCCTCGTAGCCTTCGGGACGCAGCAGTTCGGGCCACTTGCCCGATTCGAGCACGAAGGCGTGGGTCGAACCGGAATCGAACCACACGTCGAGAATGTCGGTAACGCGTTCGAATTGCTCGGCGTCATAGGCATCGCCGAGGTATTCCTGCGCGCGCGCATCGGACCAGGCATCGACGCCGCCTTCACGCACCGCCGCAACGATCCGCGCGTTCACGGCCTTGTCGACGAGGTACTCGCCCGACTTGCGATCGACGAACAGCGTGATCGGCACACCCCATGCGCGCTGGCGCGAAAGCACCCAGTCGGGACGCCCTTCGACCATCGCGCCGATACGGTTGCGGCCCTTTTCGGGGACGAAACGCGTCTCGGCGATGGCCTGCATCGCCGTTTCGCGCAGGGTCGGGGTCTCGACTTCGCTCGACCCGAACGGACCTTTGTTCTGTTCTCCGTTCGTGTCGAGCGAAGTCGAGACACGTTCGAGCGGCCTGTCCATCGGCACGAACCACTGCGGCGTGCAGCGGTAGATCACCTTGGCCTTGGAACGCCACGAGTGCGGATAGGAATGCTTGTAGTCCGCCGAGGCTGCCAGCAGCGCACCTGCTTCGCGCAGGTCCGAGCAGATCGGACCCTCGGGCGCGTTGAACTTGGGGTTGATGACCGAGCCCTGCCCGGCCAGCCACAGCCAGTCCTCGCGGTACTTGCCGTCCGCCTCGACCACGAACTTGGGGCCGATGCCGTTGGCCTTGCACAGCTCGAAGTCGTCCTCGCCATGGTCGGGCGCCATGTGGACGAGGCCGGTGCCGCTGTCCGTGGTGACGAAATCGCCTGCGAGTAGCGGACGCGGCTCGGCGAAGAACCCGCCGAGGGCATGCATCGGGTGGCGGGCTGTGGTTCCGGCAAGGTCGGAGCCTTTGCCACGCCATACTTCCGCATTCGCTTGGAAGATGACTTTGCTGTCATGGCCTGCCGCTTTCAACAAGGCAGTCAGGTATGCCGACAGTCGATCTTGAAAAGTCTTTTGCAGATCAGCCGCAATCAGGAATTTTCGACCGAATAAGGCGCGTCCCACATTCTCATGAGCTGCGGATTCCTGCTCGCCCCAACCCACTACACCAAGTGAAGACGTCTGGAGAACAACATACTCAACCTCAGGCCCATACGCGAGCGCCTGGTTGGTCGGGATCGTCCAGGGCGTCGTCGTCCAGATCACCGCATAAGCGCCGACCAGTTCCGGCACGGCCGACTCGACGATCTCGAACGCCACGTCGATCTGGGTCGAGGTGATGTCCTCGTACTCGACCTCGGCCTCAGCTAGTGCGGTCTTCTCGACAGGGGACCACATCACCGGCTTGGCGCCGCGATAGAGCTGGCCGCTCTCGGCGAATTTCAGCAGTTCGCCGACGATGGTGCCTTCCGCTTCCGGATCCATCGTCAGGTAGGGCTTGTCCCAGTTGCCGTTGACGCCGAGGCGCTTCAACTGCTCGCGCTGGACGTTCACCCAGTTCGCGGCATAGGCGCGACATTCGGCGCGGAATTCCTCGGCAGGAACCTCGTCCTTGTTGCGCTTCTTCTTGCGGTACTCTTCCTCGACCTTCCACTCGATCGGCAGGCCGTGGCAGTCCCAGCCGGGAACGTAAGGCGCGTCCTTGCCCAGCAGCGTCTGCGTGCGGGCGACCATGTCCTTGAGGATGTGGTTCAGCGCATGGCCGATATGCATGTCGCCATTGGCGTAGGGCGGGCCATCGTGAAGGATGAACTGTTCGCGACCGGCGCGCGCCTCACGCGTCCTGGCGTAAATGTCGTCCGCCTGCCAGCGCGCCAGAATACCCGGCTCCTTCTGGGGAAGCCCAGCCTTCATGGGGAAATCGGTCTTCGGGAGGAAGACGGTCGGTCTGAAATCGCGCTGCTCGGTCATGACCGGCGGGCACTAGAGCAATTGCGGGACTGTTGGAAGAGCGCTTAGCGTCCTCGCAGCGTTCACATCGCCGGTTTTCGGTCAGAAACCCGAGACCGGGCGAGTGACGCCCAGCAGGTCGCGCGCCTGTTCGCAGTCCCGCCCGATCTGCGCCATCAGGGCATCGAGCGAATCGAACTTGGCTTCGGGGCGCAGGAAGTGGTGGAACTCCACCTCGATCTCCTGCCCATAGAGATCGCCGGAGAAATCGAAGAAGTAGGGTTCCAGCAGTTCGATGGGCGGCTCGATGGTGGGGCGAATCCCCAGATTCGCGGCACCGGGCAGCACCCGGCCATCGGGCAGGCGCCCCTTGACCGCATAGATGCCATAGCGCGGACGCAGATAGCGCTCCATTTCGAGGTTGGCCGTCGGGAAGCCGATCGAGCGGCCCAGCTTGGCCCCGTGCTGCACGACGCCGCGCACTGCGAAGGGCCGGGTCAGCAGGCGCATCGCCGTCTGGCAGTCTCCCAACTGAAGCGCATGACGCACGCGGCTGGAGGAGATCACGCCTTCCTCGTCGCGCACCGGGCCGACCGTGCGGGCGGACAGGCCGAACTCGGCGCCGACGCTCTGGAGCAGCGCAGGACTGCCGGTGCGGCCACGCCCGAAGGTGAAATCCTCCCCCGTCACCACGCCGACCGCGCCCAACTGCTTGCCAAGAAGCTCGCGAACCCACTCCTCGGCGCCCATCCCCGCCATCGCGCGGTCGAAATGGAGCACGAGCATCGCGGTGGCGCCCGCCGCCAGGAACATGTCCTGCCGCTGCTCGAGCGTGGTCAGGCGGAACGGCGGGGTCTCGGGCTTGAACAGGCGCACAGGGTGCGGATCGAAGGTCGCGACGATGGCCGGGCGGCCAAGTTCACGCGCCCAGCGCACCGCCTCCCCCACCACCGCCTGATGCCCGGCATGGAACCCGTCGAAATTACCCAGCGCCAGAACGGCACCGTGGAGGGCATGGGAGACGGGCTGGCGGTTATCGAGGCGAATCATGATCGGATGAACCTATATGTCCCGGACCAGCGTGACGAAAGCGTAAGCGGGACGCCCTCCGTCTGCCGGATGTTCTTCGCGCACGGCCTCGCGCCATTCGGGCGGCAAGGGCGGCACGACTGTGTCCCCCTCGTAGGCAGCGTGAATCTCGGTCAGTTCGACGCGGCCCGCTTGCGGCAGGAACAGCGCGAAGATCTCGGCGCCGCCGATGATGGCAATGTCGCCTTCTCCGGCCAGTGCCAGCGCAGATTCAGCCGTTGCGACCGGCTCCGCGCCTTCGGCCTGCCAAGTCGTATCGCGGGTCAGCACGATATGGCGACGGCCCGGCAGCGGCGACGGGAAACTCTCGAACGTCTTGCGGCCCATAATCATGGGCTTGCCCATGGTCAGCGCCTTGAAGTGCTTCAGGTCCGCCGGAAGCCGCCACGGCAGATCGCCATCGCGACCGATCACGCCGTTTTCGGCGCGCGCATAGATCAGGAAGAGCGTCTGGCTCACGCGGGCTCCGGCCTTCAGTCCAGCACCAGCCGGGTCACGTGCCCCATCTTGCGACCGGGGCGCGCCGCTGCCTTGCCATAGAGGTGCAGATGGTTCGCCGGGTCGGACAGGATACCTGCCCAGTCATGCGCGTCGTCGCCGATCAGGTTGCGCATCACGGCACCGCGCGTGACCAGCCCCGGATCGCCGAGCGGCAGGCCGCAGATCGCGCGGACGTGGTTCTCGAACTGGCACGAAAGCGCCCCCTCGATGGTCCAGTGCCCCGAATTGTGAACGCGCGGCGCCATCTCGTTGAACACCGGACCATTCTCGGTCGCGAAGAATTCAAGCGTGAGGACACCCACATAATCGAGCGCTTCGGCCACCTTGGCAGCGAGAGCACGCGCTTCGGGAATCTGCCACAGGATCTCCTGCGGCGTCGGCACCGTGCTGGTCGCCAGGATGCCCTGCTCGTGAACGTTGAGCGCCGATTCGTAGAATCGAACCTCGCCATTCGCTGCACGACACACGATCACCGAAAACTCGGCGAAGAAGGTGACGAAACCTTCGTAGATCAACGCCTGAACCGGCAGGTCGAGACCCTCGGCGTCGCCCGGCGACATGATGCGCCATTGGCCCTTGCCGTCGTAGCCGTCACGCCGGGTCTTGAGGATGCCCGGTGCGCCGATCGCGGCAATCGCAGCCTTCAGGTCTTCGGGCGAATCGACCGGCACGAACGGCGCGGGCGTACCGCCCAGTTCAGTGACGAAGCGCTTTTCCGACAGGCGATCCTGCGCGGTTTCCAGCGCTCGGGTATTCGGCAGCAGCGGCACATCGCCCAGCGCGGCGAGCGGCGCCACCGGAACGTTCTCGAACTCGTAAGTCACTACCGCACAATCCGCCGCGAACTTCGCCAGCGCCTCGGCATCGTCCCATGCGGCGCAGGTGAACGCCGCGCTGACTTCGGCCGCGATGGAGTCGGGCTCGGGCGCATAGATGTGGCAGCGGTAGCCGAGACGGGCGGCAGCTATCGCGATCATCCGGCCAAGCTGGCCGCCGCCGAGAATGCCGATGGTTTCGCCGGGAGCAATCATGTCAGGTTCGAGGCGCTTTTCAGATCAGGAGGGACGCTGGGCGACGCTGGCGGTCTGCTCTTCGCGAAACGCCTTCAGGCGCTCCGCCAGATCGGCATCGCTGGTCGCAAGGATGGCGGCGGCGAGCAGACCGGCATTGGCCGCCCCCGCTTCGCCGATCGCCAGCGTGCCGACAGGAATGCCCGCAGGCATCTGGACAATCGAGAGCAAGCTGTCCTGACCGGACAGCGCCTTGCTCTGCACCGGCACGCCCAGCACCGGCAGGTGCGTCATCGCTGCGACCATGCCCGGCAGGTGCGCCGCGCCGCCGGCACCGGCGATGATGACCTTGAAGCCTTCTGCCTCGGCGCCTTTGGCGAACTCGACCAGACGGTCGGGCGTGCGGTGGGCCGAGACGATGCGCGCGTCATAGGCGATGCCAAGCCCATCGAGCATGTGGGCCGCACGCTGCATCGTCGGCCAGTCCGACTGGCTGCCCATGATGATGGCAACCGGGGGACAACGGGAGTGGTCACGAGATCAACGCTCCGAGAGATAGTAGCGGTCGAGCACGGCCAGATCGCTGTCGAGGTCGTAGACGATCGGCTGGCCGGTCGGGATTTCAAGACCGGTGATCTCGTCGTCCGAGATTCCCGAAAGGTGCTTCACCAGCGCGCGCAACGAATTGCCGTGCGCCGCGACCAGCACCGTAGCGCCTGCCTTCAGGTGCGGCACGATCGAGCCTTCGTAATAGGGCAGAACGCGCGCGATGGTGTCCTTGAGGCTCTCGGTCATCGGCACGTCGATGCCTTCGTAGCGCGGATCGGTGGAAAGATCGAAGGTGCTGCCCGCTTCCATGACCGGCGGAGGCGTGTCGAAGCTGCGGCGCCAGATCTTGACCTGCTCGTCGCCGTGCTTGGCGGCGGTTTCGGCCTTGTCGAGGCCGGTCAGCCCGCCGTAGTGACGCTCGTTCAGGCGCCAGTCCTTGGTTTCCGGAATCCACAGCAGACCGGCCGCTTCCAGCGCCAGATGCAGCGTCTTGATCGCGCGGGTCTGCAGCGAGGTGAACGCCACCGTCGGCGCGATGCCCTTTGCTTTGAGCAGTTCACCCGCCGCGCGGGCTTCCGCCTCGCCCTTTTCCGTAAGGTCAACATCCCACCAGCCGGTGAAGCGGTTCTCGAGGTTCCACTGGCTCTGGCCGTGGCGAACGAGGATCAGGCGTGGCAAGGCGACGGACTCCTGCAGATTGGGCCGCGCGATGTCCCGATGGAGGCGCGCGGGACGGTCAATGGTACGTTGCCGACGCGAGGAAACCGCGCCGAGCGACAGGCCCTAGCTTTAGACGACCGGTTTGGAAAGAGCGCCCGATTCGCTTTGTTCGGCGCCCTGTGTCGCACCAGACGCATCGCCCGATGCCGGTTCGACCTGCAAGGCGCGCGCCTGCACCTTGCGACGGCGAAGATTTTCGCGAAGCTTGGCGGCAAGGCGATCCTCGCGGCTTTCCGGCACGCGCGTCGATCTTGAGAGGGGTTCGTGAGCGGGGTTTTCATCGGTCATGGCCTGCCCGATGTGGCGCGATGCAAAACAATGTGCAACCCGCGCTTGACAATCCTCTCCGACGCAGACATTAGCGCGCCCCTGTCCCGGGCACCAAACGGTCCCCCGCCGGACGCTGCTGTAGCTCAGTGGTAGAGCGCACCCTTGGTAAGGGTGAGGTCGGGAGTTCAATCCTCCCCAGCAGCACCATCTCTCTTCCAAACTTGGTGATTTGTAACGGTCAGGTGTTTTGCGCCTGAGCGGATCTTGTTGCGTGCAACCGAAGTTGCGCACGATTTCATGACATATTATCAACGTCGCAACAGGGCACCTTCGCGCCAATCAAGGCGGATGACGCCCTCTTCATTTTCCCGACATACACAAAAATGCACCGAAATTACGCAGATTTCCGAGGGAAAACGCCGTGACGGCAGGTTGATAGCCGATGCTGTTGCGCACTTGCATCGTCATTGAATTGACATCAAAGTCGCGATTTACCGTCACATATTACACCTAAGGCGCCCCCAATCGCATTGTTGCAACAGGGGCTGCAAGCATGAAAACCTCTCTCCGCCTTCTCGCAGGCCTGATGGCCAGCGCATCGTTCGCCACTATCGCTCATGCCGGAGAGGTGGCGGGCAGCATCGCCGATTCGACTGGCACCCGTCCGCTGGAGGCCGCGACCGTTCGCATCGTCGAGCTCGACCGCTCGGCCCAGACCGACCGCGCCGGTCATTTCATTTTCGGTGAGGTTCCGGCCGGCACGTACACGCTGCAAGCCACTTACGTGGGTGCCGAGCCAGTCACCCGCACGATCACCGTTCCGCAGACCGGCAAGGTGGACGCCAGCCTGTCGCTCACCGGCATCGGCAATGCAGACATCCTCGTCGTCGGTCAGGCTGCCACGCAGGCAAGCTCGCTGTCCCGCAAGAAGGCCGCGGACGGCGTGTCCGATGTGCTCACCCGCGATGCCGTCGGCGAATTCCCCGACCAGAACGTGGCCGAATCGCTGCGCCGACTGCCCGGCGTCAATATTCTCAACGACCAGGGCGAAGGCCGCTTCGTCTCGATCCGTGGCCTCGATCCCAGCCTGAACTCGACCTCGCTGAACGGCGTGCGGGTTCCCGCTCCCGAATCGGACGTGCGCTCGGTCGCACTCGACGTGGTGTCTTCGGACACCATCGAATCGATCGAGGTGAAGAAGTCGCTCACCCCTGACATGGACGCAGACGCCATCGGCGGCTCGGTCGAGATCAAGACTGTCAGCGCTTTCGACCGCAAGAAGGACACATATTCGGTCAATCTTGAGGGCAGCTACAACGATTATTCGGGCAAGATCACGCCCAAGGGCAGCCTCGACTTCACCAAGAAGCTGGGCGACAATTTCGGCGTCGCGGGGTCGATCAGCTACTACAAGCGCAAGTTCGAGACCGACAACATCGAGGCCGACAACTGGGACGTCAGCGACGATGGCGTCGCCTACAGCCCGACCATCGAATATCGCGATTACGACGTGGAGCGCACGCGCATCAACGGCGCGCTCTCGTTCGACTGGCGGGCCAGCGACACCACCAAGGTTTATCTGCGCGGAAACTGGGCGCAGTTCGACGATCACGAGTATCGCCGCCGCACCACCTTCGATTTCGACGAAGCGCCCAGCAGCGGCACCGCCACTTCGGCTACCTTCGACGATGCAGATGGCGAGATCACCGTCCAGCGCGACCTCAAGGACCGCTTCGAGCGGCAGCGTATCCAGTCCTACGTGCTGGGTGGGGACACCGATACAGGCGTCTGGACCTTCAAATGGCTCGCCAGCTACAGCAAGTCGAGCGAGGAAGAACACGGCTCGATCGACCCGATCCGGTTCGAGAGCAAGTTCGAGGATGACGGCGTCGCCGTGAACTGGGACTACGCCAACCGCCGCATCCCGACGTACACGCTCACCAGCGGCGCGGACGAGGTCAACAACGCCGCGAACTACACCTTCGACAAGACCGATGTCACCACGCTGTCGGACAGTCAGGATCGCGAATACGCGCTGAAGGCCGACCTTGGCCGCACGTTTGCGACCGACAAGGGGGACTTCACCATCCAGATCGGTGCCAAGCAGCGCTGGCGCAAGAAGTCCTACGATGCGACCATCACCACCTATGAGGCTGGCGATGTCGATTACACCATGGAGGACTACCTCGGCACGCAGACCTATCGCCTGAACGGCATCAGCCTCGGTCCGGTTCTGGCAAAGTCCGCCGGTCGCGACTTCATGGCAGCTTACGGCGATACGCTGGAAATCGACGAATATGGTTCGACCGTCGATTCCAATTCGAGCGATTACAGCGCGGTCGAGAACATCACCGCCGCCTATGCCCTCGCCCGCTGGGACTCCGACGCCCTTCGCGTCATCGGCGGACTGCGCATGGAGCGCACCCACAACGAACTGACCGGCAACCTCGTCACCGATGACGACAGCTACGATCTGCCGCCGATCGAACAGGTCCGCTATTCGCGCAACTACACCAACTGGCTGCCCAGCCTGACAATTCGCTATTCGCCGCAGGGCAACGTCGTCGCGCGTCTGGCGGGCTACAAGAGCCTGATGCGTCCGAACCTTTCGGACCTGGCTCCGCGCTATACGGTCAACGAGGATCGCGAAGCCGAATTCGGCAATCCCTACCTCAAGCCCTATCAGGCGTGGAACCTCGATGCAGGCATCGAATGGTACTTCACCGGCAACGGCGCGCTGACCTTCTCGGGCTTCTACAAGTCGATCGATGACTACATCGTCACTCGCTACTACACCGGTGACGAAGCCGTGGTCGATGGCGTGAGCTATGAGGAACTCCGCATCCCGGAGAACGCCAGCAAGGCCACCGTCGCAGGCTTCGAGGCCAGCTACAGCCAGGCTTATACGATGCTTCCGGCCCCGTTCGATGGCCTGCTGACCCAGCTGAACTACACATACACCTACTCGAAGGGCACGCTGTTCGACGATGATGGTGTGGCGCGCAACATCACCCTGCCCTCGTCGGCCCGCAACACCTTCAACGTCGTGCTCGGCTACGACAAGGGGCCGCTCGACCTGCGTCTGGCCGGCACCTATCGCGACAAGTACCTCGACGAGGTGGGCGACAGCGCCGAGGAAGACCGCATGGTCGACAATCACTTCCAGCTCGATTTCTCGGGCAAGATCGAAGTGACCAAGGGCGTGCGCCTGACCTTCGACGTCATCAACATCAACAACGCCAAATACTTCGCCTACCAGAACTATGCAGGCGGCCAGCGCCTGCTGCAGTTCGAGAAGTACGGCCCGACCTACAAGGTCGGCGTGCGGGCGACGTTCTAATGAAGGCGCCTCTCGCGATGATCGCCGGAGGTCTGAAGCAGGGGGTCGGGAGCAATGCTCCCGGCCCTTCTTCCTGCCGTCCTCCTGCTTGGCGGTTGCGCCACGACCGGGGCGCTCCCCGCCCCCCGCTATCCTGCGGCAGACGTGGCAGCGACGATAGAGACCCGCCCCGTAGGCACCCCCAACGCCGATGCCGCAGACGATCCTGCAATCTGGCGCAACCCGACCGATCCGGCGAAAAGCCTGATCCTCGGCACGGACAAGAAAGCGGGCCTTTACGTCTACGGCCTCGACGGTGCGGTCCATGACTTCATCGCGGCCGGTGCGCTGAACAACGTCGATCTGCGCACCGTGCGTCGCGCCGATGGCTCGAACCTGATTCTGGCCGCCGCCAGCGACCGCACGGATAAGGCCAACCCGCGCGTCGCGCTGTTTGCGCTGGATGGTCTCCGCGCGAAACTGACCGCACTTGGCAGCGAGCCCTTCCTTCCGGCCAGCCGTGCGCCCGCAGAAGCCTATGGTTTCTGCATGGGCAGCGCCTTGGCACCAGACGAGCTGGCTCGTGTTTATGTCGTTCTGAAAAGCGGTGAAGTTGCCGAAAGCCGTCTGGTCGAGAAGGCCGGGCGGATCGTTCCGGAATACCTGCGCAGCGTGAAGGTGGCCACGCAATCCGAAGGCTGCGTGATCGACGATACCACGCACACCCTTTACCTCGCCGAAGAGGATGTGGGCATCTGGCAAGTCGATCTGAGCGCCAATACGCTTGCACCCACGGCTTTCGCACGGGTCGGACCGGCGGACGGACTGGTTGCAGATGTGGAAGGTCTCGCCATCGTCCACGAGGGCGCGCAAACATGGCTGCTGGCCTCCAGTCAGGGCGATAACGCCTACGCGGTGTTCGATGCAAAGACCGGCCACCTCGCCGGTCGCTTCCGGGTGAACGGTGGACCAATCGACGGCACCAGCGATACGGACGGTATCGAGGCCATGACCGGGGATTTCGGCCCCGGATTTCCCGGCGGCGTGTTCGTAGCACAGGACGGTGACAATGCACCCGATGCGCAGAATTTCAAGCTGGTGCCCTGGCGCTCAATCACCACCGCTCTCAAGCTGGACTGAGGCGCTGGCGCTGTGAACGTCTCACAATTGAGCACAGCGATTCGATGCTATAAAAGCGCATCTACGGGCATCCGGGGGGACTTGCGTTGAGAATGGGATCGCTGGGACTATCGCTGGCCCTTATCACGCTGTGCCCTACTTCGGCGCAGGCCGACGTGATGCAGGTCGGTCCCGCAGGCTATACCTGGATCGCCGGAGCCCCGTCCGGCACGGCTGGGACGCCAATCGATCAGGACGGCAACGGCATCGCCGAAGTGGACGATAACCTCAATTTCGTAGACGAGGTTCCGCTCAACACGGAATCTCTGACCATCGCTGGCGATCCGGTCGGCCCGGCGCGCTGGCATCAGCGCATTGCCCAACTCGCCGCCAAGTACGACATCAGCCCCAGCCTTCTGGAAGCCGTCGTCTGGCAGGAAAGCCGCTGGAACGAGAGCGCCATCTCCCGTGTCGGCGCACGCGGGCTTGCCCAGTTGATGCCCAGCACCGCGCGGCAAATGGGCATCGATGCGAGCGATCCTGCGGCCAACCTCGAAGGCGGTGCGCGCTATCTTCGCCTTCAGCTCGATCGCTTTCACGGCGACGTCGAGAAGGCATTGGCGGCCTACAACGCCGGGCCGGGGCGGGTTCAACAGGCTGGCGGCGTACCGAACATCGCCGAAACCCGTGCCTATGTTGCCGCAATCATGGGCCGCCTGTCTTCTCCGGTTCGACAATAGCTCACAGGGCTATCGCGAACCATTCTCAAGTCGTATTTTACCCCTCGAAAGCAAATGTATCGGTCGCGCAAGCGCACAGTCGCTTGCCCTGCGGCGCGAGTTCGGCCAAGGGACACTGCGATAAAGTCCGGGCTTGAACCCGGCTCCGTTCGTGCGGCGCGGCATTTTTCCAGCCTTGCGCCCGTCCGGACGATCACCGCATCCTGCCAGTGCTTCACGCATCGGCCGGATGAGGATGAAACGCTGCCCCCGCGATTTTTCTGAGGAATGGTTTGTCATGAGTGAACAGCAGGAGACCGCAGCCGTCACCGGTCTCGAACCCACCACCGCGCTGTCGGTCGAAGAAGTGCTTTCGGTCACGCACTGGAACGAGCATCTCTTCAGCTTCAAGATTTCGCGTCCGGCCTCGTTCCGTTTCCGCTCGGGCGAGTTCGTGATGATCGGCCTGCCCGGCGAAGGTGGAAAGAAGCCCCTGCTGCGCGCCTATTCGATCGCCAGCCCTGCCTGGGCCGAGGAACTGGAGTTCCTCTCGATCAAGGTCGAGGACGGCCCGCTGACCTCGCGCCTGCAGAAAATCCAGCCGGGCGACCAGATGTACCTCGGCCGCAAGCCCACCGGCACGCTCGTCACCGACGCCCTGCTACCGGGCAAGCGCCTGTTCATGCTCGGCACCGGCACGGGTCTGGCGCCGTGGATGTCGCTGGCGCGCGATCCGGACGTGTACGAATACTTCGAGCAGGTGGTGATCGTTCACTGCGTGCGCCGCGTCAGCGACCTTGCCTATCGCGAAGATCTGGAAGGTCGCCTTGCCGAAGACCCGCTGGTCAGCGAGGAAGCTGCCCAGCAGCTTCGCTACGTGCCCACCGTCACGCGTGAGGAGTTCCACACCTCGGGCCGTATCGGCGCTCTGATCGAGAGCGGTCGCCTGTTCGAGGGACTCGACGGCGAAGCGAAACTCGATCCCGCGACCGACCGCATCATGCTGTGCGGCAGCATGGACATGATTCGCGACCTCTCCGCCGATCTGGAAAAGATGGGCTTTGTCGAGGGATCCAACGCCAAGCCCGGCGATTTCGTGATCGAGCGCGCCTTCGTCGGCTGATCGGAACTGTCGAAAATTCGGGAAACGGGCTCGCGATTGCGGGCCCGTTTTTTGTTTGTCCAAAGACCTCTAACACCTCGCGTCAAACCAAAGTGTGCAAATGCACATTTCGCCTGAGCTTATAGGCTGTAGCCAAAACCACTTTGCTTAATCATGTCTGCGCGGGTCTACGGACGATCAAAGGATCATGGATCCTAGCCGACGGCGCGCAAAGCGCACCGCGAGTCCACGGGTCGCACCGGGACTGAGCACAGGAAAGTTTCCCGGCAGCGCAAGTTGCCGGGCCATATCCTGTTCCGGCTGGCAATCCGTTTTTCTGAACGAACTACGACAAACGCCACACATTTCGAAGGCGTGAAACCGGTGAGGCAGCCTGCGGTTCCTCATCCATACGGGACAGGAGCAAGATGACAGGCACTTCGCCCTCGGGCATTTCCACCAGCACAACTGCGACCCGCCGTTTCGGCATATTCGGGCAGTTGTGGTTCCAGGTTCTTGCCGGAACCGTGATCGGGATCGTGCTCGGCCTTATCGCCCCGCACATCGCAGTCTCGATGAAGCCGCTGGGCGATGCCTTCATCAACCTCATCCGCATGATGATCGGACCGATCATCTTCGTGACGGTGGTTCACGGTGTGGCTGGCATGAACGACATGCGCAGCGTCGGCCGTGTCGCTCTCAAGTCGCTGATCTATTTCGAGGTCATCACGATCCTCGCGCTGATCGTCGGCCTGATCGGGGTCGACCTCTGGCAGCCCGGTGCGGGTATGAACATCGATGCCAGCACCATCGATACCGCCTCGATCAAATCCTACGTCAGCACTGCCCATTCCGAATCGGTCTCGGGCTATCTGATGAGCATCATCCCCAAGACCTTCGCCAGTTCCTTTACGGACGGCCATGTCTTGCAGGTGCTGTTCATCTCGGTCCTGTTCGGCATTGCCCTGGCCGCAGGAGGCCAGCGTTCGAAGCCGGTCGTCGATGTGATCGAAAGCGCGTCGCAGGCGCTGTTCCGCATCATCGGCTACATCATGTACTTCGCGCCGCTTGGTGCATTCGGTGCGATCGCTTTCACCATCGGCCAGTTCGGCGCGGCGTCGCTGCTGTCGCTGGGCGAGCTTATTCTTGAATTCTTCGTGGTCTGCGCCGCGTTCACTGCCGTTGTCTTCGGCGCCGTCGCCTGGTGGTGCGGGGTCAGCCTGTGGCGCCTGCTCGGCTACATCTGGGACGAGATCGTCATCGTTGCCGCCACCACCTCGACCGAGACCGTGCTGCCGCGCGTGATCCAGAAGATGCGTGCGCTGGGCTGCGAGGAAAGCGTCGTCGGATTTGTCGTGCCTGCCGGTTACTCCTTCAACCTCGACGGCACCTGCCTCTACCTCACAACGGTCGCCGTATTCCTGGCGCAGGCCACCAATACGCACCTGACCTTCTGGCACGAACTCGGCCTGATCGCGGTGCTGCTGATCACCTCCAAGGGTGCCGCTGGCGTGGCAGGCGCCGCATTCGTGGTCCTGGCGGCAACGCTCAGCACGACCGGGGCGATCCCCGTGGCCAGCATTGCCCTGATCCTCGGCATCCACCGCATCCTCGCCGAGGGGCTGACGTTCGTGAATCTCGTCGGCAATGCGCTGGCAACGATCGTGATCGCCAAGTGGGAAGGCAAGCTGGACGAACGCGTCCTAGCCGAGGCTGTCGGCACGAAGGGCCTTCGCGCCCGTCTCGGCATCGCCTGAACCCCATACCTGATTTGACATGACCAGAGGCCGGGCGCCGCAAATCCCGGCCTCCCACCACGAGCTTTCGTCCGTCGAGGCGAAGCCCCCCAAGGAGAGTCCCCCATGCCGATGAGCCTTCCGCTCGCGGTGCCGACCGCACAGGTCGCCGTTACCGCCGCCGCTTCCGACACCGCCGCGCAGGTTGCCCCCCGGCCCAGCCTTCTGTCCAGAAGCCGACGCCGACAGTCACCACCGCGTCCTCGAACGATCCGCTGGCGGACTGGCGCAAGCATAACGCCATCGGCAAGGCCCTGCGCGATCTCAAGGCCGATGGCGTGGCGCTGAACCTCAACATCGTCGAGAATCTCGCAGGCAATCCGGTGGGCGGCGAACGCCAGGGCTTTCGCGAATCGCACTGGGTCAGCGGCGGTGCGGACCTCGACCTCGACAAGCTGGTCGGCTGGTCGAACACCAAACTGCACATTCAAGGTGCCTGGTTCACCGGCGAAAATCTCGCCCGCGATGTGGTCGGCAACTCGATCAGCTTCCAGCAGACCTGGCGCCCGGTATCAGGGCCACGCCTGACCCAGTTCAACATCGAGCATGACTTCGGGCGCCTGAACGTGACGGTCGGTCGCATGGCGCTCAACAGCTACTTCAACAATTCGCCGCTCAACTGCAACTTCATGACCAATGCCAGTTGCCTGACCACCTACGGGCCGATCAGCGATATCGGCATCACCGCCTATCCCAACTCATCGTGGGGGGCGCGCGCCAAGTACAAGGTCGGCGCGCACGGGTATGTCGAGGCAGGTGCCTTCGAGTACAACAACGACCTCAACCTCAAGGGCAAGGATGGGCTCGACTTCTCTCTCGGCAAGGGCTCCGGCTGGCTGATCGCCGGTGAGATCGGTCACATGACGACGTTCAAGGACGAACGCCTGCCGCACAATTACAAGGTCGGCTTCTACCTCAACACCGACGGCGGCAGCAGCCCCTACTACAATGCGCAAGGCGAATCCTACACGGCGACAGGCACGGCTGCGAAGAAGCTCGGCGGCAACCGCGTGGGCATCTACGGACTTGTGGATCAGACGGTTTCACGCGCGGCAGGCAACAGCAAGCGCAACCTTGCTCTCTTCGCCCGCGCCTACTGGAACGTGGGCAATATCCAGCAGATCGACTGGTTCGCCTCTGCGGGCCTCGTCAAGACCGGCACCTTCATCGGTCGAGACGAAGACACCATCGACTTCCTCGTATCCAACACGCATTTCAGCGACCAGGAGATCGACCACCTGCGCGACGTGCGCGCCAAGGCTGGCGGCACAGGCTCTCCCCATGCCGACGAGATCGTGGGCGAGATCAACTACGGCTTCGCGGCAATGCCGGGCCTTCGCATCATGCCCAACGTGCAGTGGGTGCTGAATCCCGATCCCGTTTACGCCCCGAAATCGACGAAGAACGTCCCCTCAACGGTCGTGCTTGGCCTGCGCATCGACCTCAAGTTCGAGAAGTTCTTTGGCGCCTAACGGAGATCAACGGCACGAAAGGCAAGGTCGCGAAAGCGCACGCGACCTTCGCCGCTCGCGAACAGGGCGGGGCGCAGACTGAGAAAACCGTCTCCCATATTGTGGTTGTAACCCGAGACTTCATAGCTGACGATCTTGCGCCAGGCCTTGCGATCAGGGCTGATCCAGAAGGTCACGACATTTTCATCATTCTGCAGCTTCAGGGAAAGCCTGCGCCCCACGCCTGCACCCGCTGAGGGATACTCCTGAACCACGCCGTGCTTGTAGGCATGGAGCATGTCGCCTTCAGCGCCGATACCGCAGAACAGTTTGCTGTCGTAGAACAGCAGAACGCCACCTTGCGCCCCGTCGAGCAATTCAATGTCGACCATCATTTCATAGCTGCGTTCGCCAGCGATCAGGCCAAGCGGCGAACTGTCGGCAGGGCCTTTGCCCTGTCCCCGCAGCGTCAGGCCGTTCCCCAGCGAAACCCGATCCAGATACCCCGGCTGCGGATCGAAGAAGGTCAGCCGGGCGCCAAATTCGGGATTCACGAAATCGGTCGAAAGCGGCAGCGCCGATACCCCGGCACTGCCGGAAAATGGCTTTGCCAGGGCATGGTCGAGTGTACCGCCCAGCGCACGCGGCCAGCCATCGGCAGTCCACTCCATCGGTTCGAGCAGCATCTGTCGTCCGAGCGTGCGAAAGCCATTCTCATAGCCGTGATAAACGAGCCACCAGCGCCCGTCTGGCCCTTCCACAGCGGTCGCATGCCCGCGCGACCACCATGGCTCCTCACGAGAGGCCGTACGCACGATCGGGTTGTGCGGACAATTTTCCCAAGGGCCGTCTATGGACCGTGATCGCGCGACGATGACCATATGGCTGGTCGGCGGCCCCGCCGTACCGCCCTCGCCAGAGAACATGTAGAACCAACCGTCCCGGCGCAGCAGCTTGGGGCCTTCCAGCGCGGTTGCCTCGATCACCCAGTCATCCGGGATCGGCCAGCCATCGTAGACCTGTTCCAGCGGCCCCGCCGTCGCAAGCCCATCCGCCGTCAACGCCACACGCCTGCCACCGTTCACGAACAGATAGCGCTTCCCATCCTCGCTAACCACGTGCCCCGGATCGATAGCAAAGCCTTCGATCCCGAGATCGACGGGATCGCTCCAGGGGCCATGCATCGACTCAGCGTGGATGACATAAATCCGGAACGGGTTGCCCTTGGCATCCGGCGCGCCGAGCGTCGGGATATAAATGAAATAGCGCCCTTCGTGTTTGGCTATGTCCAGTGCCCAGACAGATCCTATCGGCCTTTCCAGCGCCGGGCCGATCGGCGTCCAGTTCACCAGATCGCGCGAATGCCAGATAACGACAGCAGGATACCACAGGAAGCTGGAGAACGTGGCATAGTAGTCCTCGCCATCCTTCAGGATGTTGGGATCCGGGCGATCGCCGGACAAAATCGGATTGCGGTACGTGCCATTTCCAAGGTCGGCACGGCGCTGTCCCTCGAAGCCTTTGGCCCATTGAACTGGCGTAGCGGTGCAAGGCGTCAAGCCAGATGACCCATCGATCACGTGCTTCGCGGAAGCTTCTGCCGGCAGCGCAGCCGCACCCAAACCGACCAGCCCGATTCCAATTGCCTCGCGACGCGAATGCCCCATCATTCCCTCCCTTGCCTGCCGACTTTCCCACGGCTAGTGATAGCGATACCATAACAGGGGTGAGGACGACAGCAATGGTCTTTCATGCAGGTAGCCGGCGGCAGTTCATGGGGCGCACGATGGCAGGCGCCGTGGCCTCCGGGCTTTCCGCGAAGGCCTTTGCGCAGAATAGCAAGGCCCCGGCGATCGCGACCGGCCCGGTCGAGCCAACCTGGAATTCACTTGTCGCCAACTATCGCTATCCGGACTGGTTCCGCGATGCCAAGTTCGGCATCTGGGCGCACTGGGGCCACAGGCACAGCCGGAGCAGGGCGACTGGTACGGTCGCTTCCTCTATATGCAGGGGCATCCGGTCTACGACCATCACCTGAAGCATTACGGCCACCCGGCAGATACCGGGATGATGGACGTCCAGAACACCTGGAAGGCCGAAAACTGGGACCCGGCCAGCCTGATGCAGCGCTATGTCAAGGCTGGCGCCAAGTACTTCGTCAGCCTTGCCTGTCACCACGACAATCTCGACTGCTTCGATTCCTCGCACCATGCCTGGAACGCCATGCGGGTAGGTCCGGGCCGCGATATCGTCGGCACCTGGGAGAAAGTCGCGCGCGAGGCCGGGCTTCGGTTCGGCGTGTCGAACCATATCTCGCACAGCTGGCACTGGTATCAGACCGCCTACGGCTACGACCCCGAAGGCCCGCGCAAGGGTGAACGCTACGACGCATTCCGACTGACCAAAGCAGATGGCAAGGGCAAATGGTGGGAGGGCCTCGACCCACAGGAACTCTATACCGGCCCGCACATGGTCGCGCCCGACGGGATCGAGACGATGGCGGCGATGGGCCAGTGGCATGACAAGAACGATGGCCAATGGATCGAGACTGCCCCGCCCGGCGATGAACGTTTCGCCCGCCAGTGGCTGCTGCGCCAGATGGACCTCGTTTCGAAGTACAAGCCTGACTTCTGCTATTTCGACGATGTCGGGCTGCCCTTCGGCAACTATGGCCTTGCCGCAGCGGCGGACTATTACAACCGCTCGCTCGAATGGCATGGCAAGATCGACGTGGTGCTCACTGCCAAGCAGTTGAAGCCCGAGGCGCGTTTCGGGCTTGTGCAGGATGTCGAGCGCGGCTTTACCGATCATCTCTGGGACGAACCCTGGCAGACCGACACCTGCATCGGCGACTGGTTCTACAACCGCGCCCGCTTTACCCAGAAAAGCTATGTCGGTGCCGAAGCCGTACTCCAGCGACTGGCCGACGTGATCTCCAAGAACGGCAATCTGCTGCTTTCGGTCCCCCTGCGCGGCGATGGCACCCACGATGCCGAGGAGGAGAAAATCCTCGACGAAATCACCGCATGGATGGCGCTGAATGGCGAAGCGGTGTTCGGCTCACGCCCCTGGCACGTCTACGGCGAAGGCCCGACTGCCATGCCCAGCGGCATGATGAGCGAGGGCAGCTTCAAGGGCTTCTCTTCGCAGGACGTGCGCTTCACCACGCATGACGGTGCACTTTACGCCTTCTTCCTGAAGCCGCCAGCCGGCGCGATCACGATCGCGTCGCTGGGGCAAAATCGCGCGCAGGGCGAGGTTCGCCGCGTCTCGCTGATGAGCGGTGCGCCGGTGCCGCATCGCCGAACCGACGCCGGGTTGACGCTGCAGCTGCCTCAGGGGCTGGGGATCGTTCCGGTTGTGAAGATCGAAGGCCCCGGCCTGATGTGATCAGGCCGCCTGCTCGCGGAGACGCGGCTGTCGTTCGCGATGCAGCCGCCCTCCGCTCAGCAGCCTTGCCGCTGCCGGAGACACCCCCAGCAACACCTTGCCGAGGATCACGCTTGCCCCCAGCACGATCAGCGGCTGGGCCAGCAACAGGACCGGATAGAGCGGTGATCCCATCGGCCCGGTCAGCCTGCCAATCAACGGACCGCCCAGCCAGATCATGATAAGGTGCGCACAGAACAGCAGGAACATGTAGGGCTCGATCCGTAGCAGGGCAGGTGCGAAACGGCTGCCCGCCAGCCTCCAGGCCAAAGCCCAGAACATGTTGGCAGTGGCCGCGCGCATCATCAGGTCGAGCGCGGCGGACGGGGCCGGACGGCTCATGAACGTTCCGGCACCTGCCATTTCCAGCCAGAGTTCCGCAGCTGCCATCACCAGATAAGCGCCTGCAGCCACGACGACAGGCGCGCGCGCGATCCGTTCCGCCAGATCGTGGCGGCGGATCAACAGCCCGATGATGAAGAACATCAGGATCGAGGGGCGCAGCAGCAGGGGTATGGAAACAGTCGAAATGCTCCATGCCGCGACAACGGCCGAGATGCCGATCAGCCCACGGTCCGGCAGGCGCGAGAGCAATGGCACAGCCAGCATGCACAGGAACAGATCGCGCAGAAACGGCATCTGTACGTTGATGTCAGACGGCTTGAGCAGGCACAGAAGCTCGTTGAGCGTCCATAGAACCGTGGTCGGCAGCGGGGCTTCGATCAGATGGAGCGCGGCCGCGCCCGATACGAACACGATCGCCAGCGCATTCCACGCCACCATCGGCAGAACAATCGCGCGAGCCTTGCCTGTATAGAACATGCGCAGGCCTCGACGCGCGAACGAAGGCCCGACCAGCCAGCCCGAGATCACGCTGAGCAAAGGAACCGAGCTGCGCCCCAAAAGGTCAATAAGGCCCCACCGCAGGAAGCCTTGAGAGGAATGGTTGAGGCTTTCCAACTGCCAGCCGTACAGCCCGGTCCAGGCATGGACATAGACGATGCCGAGAATGCAGATCACGCGGGAAATGGCGATCGAACCGGACAACTGCGTGTCCCGTTTCGGCTTCCCCCCGCAGATGGGCTCGGCACCTCGTTATGCATAGTATTCAATTCCGCCTCATCCCAAGCCCCCGATGGCGATGTCGGGTCCATGCGTTGTCTTGTCAACGCAACGCAGCGGGGCAACGTACCGGGAGCACGGCAGGTTGCCCCGCCCATCGGTCGGGCAGGGCAATCCGTCTGTCGTACCTACTTAGCGGGGCGGCGGATCGTCAGCGACTGGCCATTCCACACCGCTTCAGTATCGAAGCTGGTCTCTTCGGCCACTGACTGACCGGGCCGCAGCCACTTCACCCGCACGGTGCGGGTCGCCGGCATCCCGGCATAGCCCTTGCCCAGCCGGGCGCCGAGCGTGACCGTGCCCGTAGCATCGTCATAGACGATCGGCATGCGGCTGAACGCGCCGGACTTGTAGCCTTCCGAGCGGCCGTCGTCCTCGTAGAGCGAAGTCGCTCCACTGGCGCCAGTATAGACCACCAGCGTCACCGGCGCCTCGGGCTTCTCGTCAGTGTACTGCATCACCGGCCCCATCGGCACGATCGAGCCTGCCCGCACGAACAGCGGCATCCGCTCGGCAGGCGCAGCCACAGTCACGTCCTGACCGCCCGCATAAGTCTTGCCGCTCTCGAAATCGTACCAGGTCACGCCCTTGCCCGGCAGCCAGACCGAACGCTCGCGCGCCTTGTAGGTGCTGACCGGGGCGACAAGGAACGCCTTGCCGAACAGGTACTCGTCATTGATGGTACGGGCCCTGGCATCCTGCGGGAAGTCCATCACCAGCCCGCGCATGATCGAGCCGTCCTTCTCGTAAGCGTCCGCGCCCAGCGTGTAGATGTAGGGCATCAGGCGATAGCGCAGCTTGTCGTACCACACCATTGAGGCGCGCATGGGCGAACCTTCGGGCGCGATCTCGTAGATCTCGCGCCAGGGCTGCTCACCGTGACTGCGGAAGATCGGGCTGAACGCGCCGAACTGGAACCAGCGCAAGTTGAGTTCGCGCCATTCGGCCAGGTCTTCGGGCTTCGGAGTGGCCTCGGCAAAGCGCGGCTCGACCGAGAAACCACCGATGTCGTGGGTCCAGTTGGGCAGGCCCGACATCGCCGTGTTCACGCCCGCCGAAATCTGCGCGTGCAGATCGTACCAGCGCGTCGCCACGTCGCCCGACCACACTGCCGCGCCATAGCGCTGAAGGCCGCCGAAGCCCGAGCGGGTCAGCAGGAACGGGCGCACGTCGGGCTTGAACCGGCTCCAGCCTTCATAGAAGGCGCGCGCGTTCTCCAACGGGAACGAGTTGAAGAACTCTGCTGCCGGGCCAATCGCGGTCGGCCCCATGGTGTCGATCCGCTTGGTGATCGAAAGGTTGGAATGCATGTCGGGCTCGCTGGCATCGGCCCACCAGGCATCGAAGCCCTTTTTGCCCAGCCGATCCTCGATCTGCTTCCAGAAGATTTCGCGCCCCTTGGCCGAATAGGGGTCGTAGAAGGTGTTGAGGAAGCCCTCTCCCACCCAGTCCTTGTTGCCCTGACGCAAGTTGCCGTGGAAGATCGCGCCCGCAGCGTCCAGTTCCTTGAAGTTGTCGGTGGTGGGATAGAACTTGGGCCAGACCGAGATCATGATCTCGGCGTGCTCGTCATGCACCTGCTTCACCATTGCGGCGGCATCGGGAAAGCGGCTCTTGTCGAATTCGTGGCTGCCCCAGGAATCGTCCTTCCAGTAGCGCCAGTCGAGCACGATGTTGTCGAGCGGATAGTCCCGCTTGCGATACTCGGAGACGACATTCAGCAGTTCGGCCTGCGTGTCGTAGCGCTGGCGCGACTGCCAGAAGCCATAGACCCACTTGGGCATCATCTCGGCCTTGCCGGTCAACTGGCGATAGCCTGCGACAACCCCGTCCATGTCCTTGGCCGCGACGAACCAGTAGTCCTTGTCGCGCGCGACATCGCTGGTGAACCACACCGAATGGCGATCCGCTTCGGGCAGCGGATCGTTGTGGAGCAGCGCCATGTAACCGGCGTTGGGGTCCCATTCGATCTTCAGGTGGACGGGCTTGCCCGCCACCATCGGCACGTCGAAATCGGCGTACCACGGGTTCCAGTTCTGCCGCCAGCGATCGAGCACCAGCTTGCCGTCGACATAGACCTTGTAATAGCTCGACCCATAGAGCTGGAACTTGTGCACCCCGGTCTTGTCCGGTTGCAGATCGCCGTTCCACACCACGGCCTGCGTCTGCACTGCGTTGCCTGCGGTGTTCTGGCCCTGGCTGGAGGCCTCGGTACGGGCCTTGGCGGCCTCGGGCCATTTCGCCTGATCGTCCAGGAACTGGTAATCGATCGTCGCTTCCTGACGGTTCACCACTTCTTTGCCATCGAGGAAATACTGCGCGGTGAAGCCCGGCTTTCCGCCGCTGGTGACAGTCATCCCGCCGGTGTCGCCCACCAGCTTGTAGGGCGCCGGATTGCCGAAACGCGTGATGCTCTCGTTGTCCCAGAGCAGCCCGTAATTGCGGGTGGAGACAAGGAACGGCAGGCCGATATCCATGTTGTGCTGGGCAAGCTGCACGTCCTGCCCGTTGTAGTCCATCACCGCCTGCTGGTGCTGACCAAGGCCGTAGAGCCCCTCGTCCGTCCCCCGGTTGAACTGCTGTGAAACAGTGACGTAAGGCGTACCGTCCGCCTTTGTGGCCGTGAACGCAGTGGGCGCGGATTCCGCCAGCATCGGCTTGCCTGCCGCATCGAGGAAGCGAACCTGTCCGGTCTTCTTGTCGATCACGGCACTTGCCCTGACCGCGCGGATCGTCACCGAACCTGCTGCCTCGCTCACGGTATAGGCCCCGGCCTGGGGCGGATTGGGCGCCATCAGGCTGGCGTTCTGCTCCGGCACGGAAAGCCCGCGCGGATGGGCAACGACGTGGAAGATGCCATCCCCGTGCAGCGTCACCTCGACGCGGTCGGAAGGCCCGCTTGCCGGCGTGACGACCACGCCGCCGGGAACCTTGCTGACTCCTGCCGGAGCAGCCAGCACCGGTGTTGCCGTCAGCGCACTGCCCGCCATCAGGGCCGCGATTGCGATATGTTTCATGTTGTCTGTATCCCCTGCCCGTTCAGGGCCTGTTGCCCGAATAGAAACCCGTGGTGATCCGCAGCACCTGCGGCCGGTCGATCAGGTTGATGCCGTAGTCGGTCTGGTCGCCGTTCCACACGCGGCTCGTCACCCAGCGGCCATCGCGGAAGGTGCCTTCCTCGACCGCGACGACCATGCCGTTCTTCTCACCTTTGGCAGCCGAGAAATTGACGCGCACGTGATCGCCCATGACGAGGTACTGATTGTCCGAAAGCTGCGCGACGGCGACGCCGCCGACCGGCTGGCTCGCCCATGGCGGCGGCGCGGACTTGATCCAAGTCCAGTCCTTCTCGCCGAACTGCCACTGGCCCCAGCTTGCAGTGATCGTCCACTTGCCCAGCGTCACCGACTGGGGCGAGCCGTCATCGGGCTTTGCCGCACCCCAGGTGGGACGGCTGGCGGCGATGCGCGCCCAGTCGGGCAGGATCGAGGCGAGCGTGGCATAGGGCAGCGCGAAAGCGGCGAGCGTCTCCTTGTCGAGCGCCGTCGCTCCCAACGGATAGTTGAAGTAGCCGGTGTCATCCATGCCGAAGGGCGAGAAACCGATGCCGCCGCGCCCGATGGTGGGCCAGAAGAACCGCGCGAACTCACGCGCGTTGCCGATCTCCGGCACCATCAGCGCGTTATCGGGGCGAGCATACTTGTCGAGATACTGGATGACGTTGCCGGAGGTGCGGTCATAGATGTCGGGCGCGGCAAGGTCGATAGAGGGGGCCGCCGCCTTCCAGATATCGAGCACGTCCCACTGCGGACCGCCGCTGGCGACGCCGGTGGGGTCGGGCACGTTCGAAGGCCCCGCCAGCGCCGCATTCACATACATCGGCAGCGGCTTCACCGCCTTGCCCGCTGCCGCCACCTGATCGACGAAACGCGCGACGTACCAGGTGTTGAATGCGCGCGGCGCCTGCTTGCCGAACGCCTGCTCCCAGGTGCCGGACTTGCCGGTCTTCTTCGCGAGCGCAGCGGGAATCGTCTGTGCAAACAGCGCGTTGCCCTTGGCCGAATAGTCGCGCGGCACGCGGTACGATCCGGTCTCGTTCTCGGGCTGAACCATGATGACGGTGTTCTGCGGATCGTGATCGCGCAGATATTCCATCACCTTCACGAACGCGCGCCGGTCCGCCGCCAGTGTCTCGTCCGACAGCGGACTCAGCACATAATGATCCGAGCCATCCGGCGCCTTCATGCGCGGAAAGCGTTTGTTGTCCAGCTTGACCCAGGTCGGCGCATAGCTCGGGCTGGTGTTCTTCCAGGTGCCGAACCACAGCAGCACCACGCGCTTGTCATGCGCGCGCGCCGCATCGAGCAGCGTCTGGAGATAGCCGAAGTCAAACTTTCCCTCGACCGGCTCGACCTGCTCCCAGGCGATGGGGATCTCCAGCGTGTTCGCGTGGATCGCGTCCAGCACCGACCACACCGCATCCAACATCGCAGGATAGTTGCTGGAATTGTTCGCCTGCGCGCCCAGCATCATGAACGGCTTGCCATCGACAATCAGCGCATGATGGCCATCGGCGCGCGTCTCGATGCGCGGGATTTGCGTGTCCGCCAGCGCAGATTGTGCCAGTGCCATGAGTGCCGCCGAGCAGGCGACGTACCGAAACTTCATTGTCCCTCTCCCTTCGGATCGCCGGTTACGATCCCGCGCCCGTCCGTTGCGATGTAGACCCGACCGAACACGCGCGGATCGCCGGTCAGCATGCGGATGCGCAGCCCCCACTGGTGATCGTCATCATTGATGCGCTGCCACGTCGCCCCGCCATCGAGCGACCGCCAGACCGCGCGCAGACCGTCCAGCGTGCCCAGCGCGTAAAGCGCGGGCTCGGACACGCCCGCAGACGCCTTGCCCAGGCCATAGCGTTCTATCGAAAGTGCCCCGCCAGTCCGCGCCCAGCTTTCGCCGAAGTCGGTCGAGTGCCACAGCATGCCATCCAGCAGCAACCACAAGGCGCCCGCATGTCCCGGCTCCGCAAGAATTGGCGGCGGTGCCTCGCGATTGGTCTGGTGCGCCGAAGACAGATCGGACGGCAGCCCACGCGACGCCACCGGATGGAAATTCAGACCGCCATCATCGCTGCGCACCACCCGATTCGCCGCGAAGTCCAGCGCATAGAAACGCGCGGCCTCCTGCTTGTCGGCCGTAACGCGGGTGCGGCTCGGCAGGCCCGATATTGCCTGCCAGTGCCTGCCGCGATCGCGCGTGAGTTGCGGCGCGTCGCTTTCGACAAGGAACGTCAAGCCGTCGGCAGAAACGGTGATCGCAGCATCGCCGGTCTCCTCCGGCAAAGACGAACCATCCGCATGCGGGCGCCCCGCAGGTACATGCAGCGGCGTCCACGAACCACCGCCATCGGCAGACCATGCCAGCGAGGTATCGGGCACCACCCGCGCGTGAATGTTGCCGCTGCGCACCATCACCAACGGCGCTCGCCCTGCATAGTCCAGCGTGTTGGTGTTCGCGAGAAACGGGTTCAGATGCATGCGCGGCGGCGACTTCGCAAAGTCGTCATGCCGAAAACCGGCAATATCGCCGAAGCCGGAGACCAGATGTGCGCCACCCGCAGGGCTGATCAGCGTGATCACCGCAGTCTGCTCGATCCCTTGCGTCCACGGCGCCCAGTGCAGGGCGCCGCCGTGCTGCAATTCGTTTGTCGCGTAAACCGTCGCCCCGGTCACATAAGCGGCATGGTTCGCATCGAACGGATCGATGGCGAGCCCCGCGATCCAGTGCCCGAAATTGGCCTTGCCGTCGAAATCGAGGAAAGGCGTTGCCGAGACATCGCGCAGCGACCGGCGCCACAACTCGTCCCAATGCGCGCCTGCGTCGTGGCTGAGCCAGACGGTATCCACCGGATCGCCGCGATCAACGGTGCTGACCGCGATAGTCCGTGGGTCAGAGGCAGCCACGGCCACGCCCATATAGCCCCCCTTGGGAGCATTCGCGCCCTTGACCGGCGTCACATCGCGCCATCGGTCCCCTCGCGGGTCGTAACGCCAGACCGCGCCACGGCTGATGCCGTTCGGGCCGATGCCATCGCACAATGTCACAGTCAGCACGCCATCGCGGCCAAGCGCTGCCTTGGCGGCCAGCAGTCCCGCATCGGGGCCTCCGGTGACAGGGCGCCAATGCGCTCCATTGTCATCGGAACGATAAAGATGATGCCCGCCCGGATCGGCATTGCCGACGAAGATCCGCCCTTCCACCTGCGGATCGAACACCACGAACGAAAGGCCGCCATGGGTCTCTCTGCGCCGTGTCGGAAGACCAAGCCCCTTCAGCGGAAACGCCGGCACTGCCTGCCAGTGCGCCCCTGCATCGCGGCTTTCCCAGAGACCCTGGTGGCGTGAGCCAAACAGCAGATGTGCATGGTCGTGCGGGTCAATCGCCAGCCGCTCGCCAAGGCCGCGCCCATCCTCGTTGCCGCCCATGCGAAATGGCACCGGCGTCACACGCCAGTGCATGCCATAATCGGTTGAGCGAAAGATCGCGGCGGGCTGACCGGCGCCCATACCTGCCGCCAGATAGACGGTTCCGGCATCGACCGGATCGGCGGCGATGCTCTCGATCCCCATGTAACTGCCTATGGCGACGCCGTCCTGCAACGGTATCCAGCGCTGGCTTCGCGCATCCCAACGATAGGCCCCGCCCATATCGCTGCGCAGATAGGCCAGTCCCTTCTCGACAGGACTGAAAATCACGCCCGGCGTGAAGCCACCGCCACCTACGCGCACGTTCGACCAGGTATAGGGAACGGCATCCGCCAGGACAGGCATCGGCAACAAAGCTGCGGCGAATGCCGTCAACGCCAGCCCGACCGGCCTTTGCATCCCTCTCGCGGTATCCCGCCAGCGCGCCATTCGCACGTTCCCCCTCTACCCATCCCCGCAAGCGTCGATCGTCTCTTGATGAGTCGTATCTTGACGCCGTGTCGAAGCCGAGAGATAACGCTAACACCTGTGGAGGGGAATAGCAGTGACAAAAAATAATCCGGGCGCCGTTCTGGGTCTGCCCGAAGACTGGCGGCAGGGCACATTTCTGGGGCGCTATGAAAGCGATGAAGGCCCCTCTCCGATCCTGATTCGCGATGGCCTCGTCCACGACATGGCGCATGTGGCGCCGACCGTTGCCGCGCTGGTAGCGCTTGGCAAAATCTCAGGCGGTACACCGCTGGGAGAGATCGATGTGCTCGATCCTGCCCGCCTGCTCAGCCCTGTCGATCTGCAATGCATCAAGGCCTGCGGCGTAACGTTCGCCGTCTCCGCGCTCGAACGCGTGATCGAGGAACGTGCACGCGGCGATTACACGAAGGCCGCAGAACTGCGCACCCGTATCGAGGAAGCGCTGGGTGGCTCCGTGCGCTCGGTGGTTCCCGGCTCGCCCGAGGCGCAGGCGCTGAAGGACACGCTGATCGAGGAGGGCCTGTGGTCGCAGTATCTCGAAGTCGCGATCGGGCCGGACGCCGAAGTCTTCACCAAGTCTCCGGTGCTTTCCACTGTCGGCCAGGGCGCCATGATCGGCGTGCGTTCGGACTCCACCTGGAACAACCCCGAGCCCGAAGTGGTGCTGATCGCCGGGCCGGATGGCCGCGCCGTCGGTGCGACCCTAGGCAATGACGTGAACCTGCGCGATTTCGAAGGGCGCTCGGCGCTGCTGCTGGGCAAGGCCAAGGACAACAACGCGTCCTGCTCGCTCGGCCCGTTCATCCGCCTGTTCGACACAGGCTACACGATGGATGATGTGCGTACTGCCGATGTGACCATGACGGTGGAGGGCACGGACGGCTATCGTCTCGAAGGCGCCAGCACCATGCGCGAGATCAGCCGAGATCCGGAAGATCTGCTGCGCCAGACGATGAGCGAACACCAGTATCCCGACGGTTTCGCGCTGTTCTGCGGCACGCTGTTCGCGCCCACGCAGGATCGCGACGAGCCGGGCCGTGGCTTTACCCACAAGCCGGGCGATGTCGTCACCATTTCCAGCCAGCGCCTCGGCACGCTGACCAACACGGTCGCAACCTCGAAGGACGCACCCGCCTGGACGTTCGGCCTCTCCGCCCTTTTCGCCAACCTTGCACGCCGCGGCCTTCTCCCGGCGTGACCGGAATACCCCAGACCATGCTCCAGAGCACATCCGCCGCGCCGCTGGCCGCGATCTATCCCGACCTTCAGGACCGCCGCGTGATCGTGACCGGCGGCGCCACCGGCATCGGTGCGGGCCTTGTCGAGGGCTTCGTCGCGCAAGGTGCGCGCGTGGCCTTCGTCGATATTCAGGACGAAGAAGGCGCCGATCTTGTGCAGCGCCTTTCGCCAGGCGCGCGCCATGCCCCGGTCTACCACCGGCTTGACCTGACCGATGTGGACGCGCTCACCGGCGCGATCCAGTCGATCGTCGCGGATCTGGGCGGGATCGACGTATTGGTGAACAATGCCGCCAACGATGACCGCCACACTGTGGAGGAGGTTACGCCCGCGTTCTGGGAAGAGCGCATGAACGTGAACCTGCGCCACCAGTTCTTCGCATCGCAAGCCGTCGTCCCGGCCATGCGCGAGGCCGGCGGCGGCGTGATCGTCAATTTCGGCTCGATCAGCTGGCACCTCGCGCTGCCCGAACTGGTGCTGTATCAGACGGCCAAGGCGGCGATCTCGGGCCTCACCCGCAGCCTTGCGCGCGACCTCGGGCGCGACAACATCCGCGTCAATACGGTGGTCCCCGGCAACGTGAAGACCCCGCGACAGGAAAAGTGGTACACCCCGAAGGCGAAGCGGAAATCGTGGCCGCCCAGTGCCTTCCGGGGCGCCTCGTGCCGGCGGACGTCGCCGCGCTGGTGCTGTTCCTCAGCTCCGATGGGGCACGCCTGTGCACCGGACACGACTGGTTCGTCGATGCGGGGTGGCGCTGATGGACGCACAACATCTCCGCGCGCTCGGCATGGAACTGGGCGAAGGCCCGGTCTGGATCGAGGATGCGCTGTGGTTCGTCGACATCAAGCGGCAGACGGTGTTCCGTCTCGACCCGGTCAGCGGTGGGCTTGAGGACTGGGCCGCGCCCGAACATATCGGCTGGGTGCTCCCCAGCACGGGCGAAGGCCTGATCGCGGGGCTCAAGAGCGGCCCGCATCGCTTCCGCCCGGAAGCCCGCAGCTTCGAGCCGATCGGCAAGATCGATGTCGATCTGCCGGACAACCGCCTCAACGATGCCGCCACCGATCCTGAAGGGCGTCTGTGGTTCGGCACCATGGACAATCTGGAAGGCGGCGAGACCGGTCGGGTCTATGTGCTCGACAAGGGCGAGGTTCGCGAGAGCGGGATCACGCCCGTTGCCATCACCAACGGGCCTGCGATCTCGCCCTGCGGGACATGGCTCTACCACGTCGACACGCTGGGCAAACAGGTGATCCGCCACACCGTGAACGAAACCGGAAATATCGGCGAGGGCACGGTTTTCCTCGACTTCAATGGGCAGGACAGAGCCGACTGGGGCTGGCCCGACGGCGCCACCTGCGATGCCGAAGGCGGGGTCTGGCTGGGCTTCTACGGTGGCTGGGCCGCGCGGCGCTTCAATGCCGATGGAGCCCTGACCGACGAAGTCCGCCTGCCGGTGGCGAACGTGACCAAGGTCGCGCTGGGCGGGGCAGAACGGCGTACAGCCTATGCCACGACCGCGCGACAGGGCCTGTCGGACGCGGAACTTGCCGCGCAGCCGCTGGCAGGCGATCTCTTCACTTTCCCGGTCGCGATTCCCGGCCTGCCGGTGACACCTGCCAATACCTGATTACCAACCAGACCCGGCGCCGGGGTCCGAACCGGGCAACTCATGAACGTGCGGAGCGGGGGAACCACCAACGACAATCCCCGCCCGCCTGGAAAGGATGTCAGGAATGCCCACGTTTCAGGGGGCCTCCCCCCACGACTTCGCGCTCGACAGGGGCGCTGCGATCAACATGCGCCTGATCGCGCTGGTGGTGGCCGTCGCGACCATCGGCGGCTTCATGTTCGGATACGATTCGGGCGTCATCAACGGCACGCAGAAAGGGCTGGAGGCGGCCTTCGATCTCGGCGCGCTGGGCGTCGGCATCAATGTCGGCGCGATCCTTGTCGGCTCCTCGATCGGCGCCTTCGGTGCAGGACGCCTGTCCGACGTAATCGGGCGACGCGGCACGATGATGCTGGCCGCCGTGCTGTTCCTGATTTCCGCGCTGGTTGCGGGTGCTGCCGGAAGTTCGGTTGTGTTCATCCTTGCCCGCATCGTCGGCGGCCTTGGCGTCGGCGCGGCCAGCGTGACGTCGCCGGTCTACATCTCCGAGATGGTGCCCGCCGGTATTCGCGGGCGGCTGTCCTCGATCCAGCAGGTGATGATCATCACCGGGCTGACCGGTGCGTTCCTGGCCAACTACGTGCTGGCGCATACCGCCGGTAGTTCGACCGCCGCGCTGTGGCTTGGTCTGCCCGCGTGGCGCTGGATGTTCTGGCTTCAGGCGATCCCGGCGGCGATCTACTTCCTCGCGCTGCTGACCATTCCCGAAAGCCCGCGCTACCTCGTCGCCCGCCGCCGCGAGGAGCAGGCCCACGGCGTCCTAACCCGCCTGTTCGGCCCGGAGGAAGCCACCCGCAAGGTCGCTGAAATCCGCGCCTCGTTGGCCGCAGACCACCACCGCCCGCGCCTGTCCGACCTGATCGACCGCACGAAAGGCCGCATTCGCCCGATCGTGTGGGTCGGTATCGGCCTTGCGGTATTCCAGCAGTTCGTCGGCATCAACGTGGTGTTCTACTATGGCGCGACGCTGTGGCAGGCCGTGGGCTTCACCGAGGACTATGCCCTCCAGATCAACATCCTGTCGGGCGCGCTTTCCATCGGTGCGTGCCTGCTGACGGTCGCGCTGGTGGACAAGGTGGGGCGTCGCCCGCTGTTGCTGATCGGCTCGGCAGGCATGGCGGTGACGCTGGGCACAGTGGCCTGGGCTTTCTCCACCGCCGTCACCGATGCCGCCGGTGCCGTCTCGCTTCCCGGCCATGCGGGCCTGATCGCGCTGATCGCGGCCAACCTCTATGTCGTGTTCTTCAACATGAGCTGGGGGCCGGTGATGTGGGTTATGCTGGGCGAAATGTTCCCCAACCAGATCCGCGGCTCTGCCCTTGCCGTCGCAGGGTTTGCGCAGTGGATCGCCAATGCGGCGATCTCGGTGAGCTTCCCGATCCTGGCCGTCAGCCCCGGTCTGGCGCCGACTTACGTATTCTATGCCCTGTCGGCAGCGGTTTCGTTTGTCTTCGTCCGCGCCTTCGTGACAGAAACGCGCGGTCGCGAACTCGAAGAGATGCAGGGATAACCATGAAGCTGACACGGGGCGAGTGGTCGCTGGACGTCGATATCCGGCACGGCGGCATGGTCCGCGCGCTGGAGCGGCGTGGCCAGCCCGTGCTGCGCGCGATGCCGCAAGGCAGTACCGAGCCGCTCGACAGCGCCTGCATTCCGCTCGCCCCATACGTCAACCGCATTGCCCATGGACGTTTTGCATGGAACGGGGCCGCATACCACCTCGCCCCGAACCACCCCGACCACGCGCATCCGCTCCATGGCACGGCATGGCTGCGCGACTGGACGCCGGGCGTGCAGGACGAATCCTCGATCACGCTACACCATGTCCATGAAGCCGATGCCCACTGGGACTGGTCTTTCGCACTGACGCAGACCTTCACGCTGCTGGACGACGGGCTGGAAGCGTGCCTTGCGATCACCAATACCGATCGCCACACCATGCCCGCCGCGCTGGGGTTCCACCCGTGGTTCGACCGCAGCGGCGTCAGCGGCATCCGGTTCGCCGCAGAGAAGGTCTGGCTCTCCGACGCTGAAATGCTGCCGACCGATCCTGCTCCCGCCGATGCCCTGGGTGACTGGCAGGCCGGTGCCGAGCTCGAACGTCCCGATCTGGTCGATCATTGCTATGCTGGCTGGGATGGCACCCTCACAATCATGCGCGACGATGGCGACCTGATCCTCGAAGGCGAAGGCACGCCCTTCCTGCATCTGTTCGTGCCCCCCGGCCGCGACTTCTTCTGCGCCGAGCCGCAAACGACCATGCCCGATGCCGTCAATCGTCAGCCCCCTGCCCCGCTCGCGCCGGGCGAGACGCTGGCGATCACGATGCGGATCCGCAGCGCCTGAAAGCCTATCCCGGCACGCGCAGCGACGGGCGGCGGCGCGGCGCGGCATCGGACTGGCGACGCACCAGCGTGTGATCGAGCTTGATACGGTGTGCGCCGATCTCCGAAGTCCGCTTGTTGCGCAGCAGGGAGACCAGCAGTTCCACCGCACAACGGCTCATTTCTGCGATCGGCTGCTGGATCGTGGTCAGTTCCGGCCAGATCGTCGTCGCCAGCGCCACATCGTCGAAACCGCAGACGGTAAGATCGCCCGGAACGTCGAGCCCGCGCCGATGGGCGATGGCGACGGTGGCGGCAGCCATGTCATCGTTGCTGGCGAAGATCGCGGACGGCGCATCGTCCAGCGAGAGCAGCGCTTCGGCGGCATCCAGCCCCGAACGATAGGTGAAGTACCCCTGCGCGACCAGCGCCTCGTCAAACGCGATGCCCGCCGATTCCAGCGCTTCGCGATAGCCGATCAGGCGCTCGCCGCTCGCGGTCAGATCCGGGTGGCCAAGGATGAAACCGATACGCTGATGGCCAAGGCCGATGAGATGCGCGGTCATCTCGCGCGCGGCGGTGTGATCGTCGATCATGACCGCCGCCACGCCATCCTCCGGCCGCGCAGTGGTGACGGCAACCGTCGGCACGCCCGCCTTGCGCAGCACCGCCAGCACCTCGGGCGCTTCGCATAGCGGCGGCGGCAGAACCACCCCATCCACCCCGCCCGCGATCATCCGCTCGGTGGCATGGCCGGGGTCTTCGCCGTCCTCCAGCTTGCGCACGATAATCTGCGCATCCGAACGGCTCGCCTCTTCCAGCGAACCGACGATAAAGGCGCTCAGGAACGCCTCGGACGGGTTGGAATAGAGCAGCCCAATCCGCATCTGCGCCGCGCCAGCCAGACTGCGGGCAGCACGGTTGGGGGCATAGTTCAGTTCGGCGATCGCCGCGTTCACCTTCTCACGCGTGGACTGGCGCACCTTGGCATCGGCATTGATCACCCGCGATACCGTCATCATCGACACGCCCGCCAGCGTCGCCACATCGCTGATCGTGGGCGCGCCGGTCTGGCGGGAGCGACTTGTTCTGGGCTTGCGAAGGGTATCCGGCATCCCGCAACCCTAGCATGTCCGCCAGCCTTGCGAATAGCGGGACCGGCACATCGCACGACAATTTATGGTAGCGCCACCATTTGCAATGGCCTATTGTACGACAAGAATAAAGGGGAGGATTGAATGAAGCGGATTTCCCGCGTGATCTCGGTGGCCGCGCTGTGCGGATGCGCCAGTGTCGTCATGGCCCAGAGCACTCTCGATACACCTGCCGCTGTACCGGAGGCAACACCGGTTCATCCCGAACTCTGGCCAGCGGCCAAAAGCCCCGGCCTTGTCGATCCCGCGACGGAGGCAAAGATCACCGCGCTGATGAAGCGCATGAGCCTTCGCGAAAAGATCGGCCAGATGATCCAGGCCGATACCGCCTCGATCAAGCCCGATGACCTGCGCGCCTATCCGCTCGGCTCGATCCTTGCGGGCGGGAATTCGCCGCCGCTCGACGCGCCGGATCGCTCTCCCGCTGCCGCCTGGGTGAAGACGGCGCGCGCCTTCAATGCCGTGGCGATGGAACCGCGCGCCGGCCATGTCGCGATCCCGATGATGTTCGGCATCGATGCCGTCCACGGCAACAGCAACGTCGTGGGCGCTACGCTCTTCCCGCACAATGTCGGCCTTGGCGCGATGCACGATCCGGCGCTGATGCGCCAGATCGGTGCCGCGACCGGCGCGGAAACCGCCGCTTCGGGCATCGACTGGGCTTTCGGCCCGACCCTCGCCGTGCCGCAGGACGAACGCTGGGGCCGCGCCTATGAGGGCTATTCCGAAGACCCTGCCCTCGTCGCCAGCTACGCCGGGCCGATGGTCGAGGGTCTCCAAGGCGCGCCCGGCAGCAAGACCACCGTGCAGGCGGGGCACGTCGCCGCCAGCGTCAAGCACTTCCTCGGCGATGGCGGCACGCATGACGGCATCGATCAGGGCGACACCCGCGTCGATGAGGCCACGCTGATCCGCATTCACGATGCAGGCTATCCCGCTGCCGTCGATGCCGGGACAATGACCGTGATGGCCTCGTTCTCCAGCTGGAACGGCGTGAAGATGCACGGCAACAAGGCGCTGCTCACCGATGTGCTGAAAGGCCGGATGCACTTCGATGGTTTCGTCGTGGGCGACTGGAACGGCCACGCACAAGTGCCCGGCTGCACCGCGACCGACTGCGCCGCCACGTTCAATGCCGGGCTCGACATGGCGATGGCGCCCGACAGCTGGAAGGGGCTGTTCGATTCAACGCTGGCCGATGCGCAATCGGGCAAGATTCCGATGACGCGCATCGACGACGCCGTGCGCCGCATCCTGCGCGTGAAGTTCAAGCTCGGCCTGTTCGACAAGGCCCGCCCCTTTGAGAACAAACCGCAGGAAATGGGCTCGGCACAGCACCGCGCGATCGCTCGGCAGGCCGTGCGAGAGAGCCTTGTGCTGCTCAAGAACGAAGGCGTGCTCCCGATCAAGACTAGCGCCACCGTGCTCGTAGCGGGTGAGGCAGCAGACGATATCGGCCGCCAGTCCGGAGGGTGGACGCTGTCGTGGCAGGGCGACGGCAACACCAATGCCGACTTCCCCGGCGCCACCTCGATCTATGCCGGTATCGCCAGCGCGTTAAAGGCAGGCGGCGGCAAGGCGGTGCTATCCCCCGATGGCAGCTTCACGGCAAAGCCAGACGTCGCGATCGTGATCTTCGGCGAAGAGCCTTATGCCGAACTGCGTGGCGACGTGCGCACGCTGGAATTTCAGCCTGGTGACAAGAAGGCACTGGCGCTTCTCAAATCCCTGAAGGCGAAGGGTATTCCTACCGTCTCGGTGTTCCTCTCCGGTCGCCCACTTTGGGTAAACCCGGAACTGAACCAGTCTGACGCTTTCGTCGCGGCATGGTTCCCCGGTTCGGAAGGCGAAGGCGTGGCCGACGTGCTGATTGGCGGCAAGACCGATTTCCACGGTACACTCTCCTTCTCGTGGCCAAAGACGGCAGCGCAGTTCGTGCTCAACAAGGGGATGGCCGGATACGATCCGCTGTTTCCGCTGGGCTATGGCCTGACGTATGCCAAGCGCGCACATGTCGGGACGCTCAGCGAAGTCGCCGGGATCGATGCCAGTGCCACCAACACCAGCGTGTTCATCGCCAACGGCAGCGCCGCCAAGCCCTTCACCCTGCAAACGTCCGACACGGTCTCGCAGCGTCTTGTCGATAGCCCCAGCAGGCAGGAAGGCGCCGTCCAATTGACGTGGAACGGCGCGGGCAAGGCCGAAGTCTACGGCCCGACGCTCATGCTCCAGCGCGAAGCGAATGCCGATCTGAACGTCGATCTGACCTATCGCGTGGACGAAGCCGCTACCGGCCCGGTCACGCTCGCACTCGGCTCGGGCACGGTGCGGATCGACGGAATGACGGCCAAGCCGGGAACCTGGGCGCACCTGAAAATGCCGCTCAAGTGCTTTGCCGCACATGGCACCGACCTTGCCGGTATCAGCCGCCCCTTCACGCTGACCGCGCAAGGGCGCTATGCCATCGCCATTTCCGATCTTAAGCTTGGCACCGATCCTGCCGGTGCTGTCTGCCCTGACTGAGGGGAAAACCATGACCGACACGAAAACCTCGCGCCGCACACTGCTGGGTGGCATCACCGCGCTCGGCCTTGCCGCGACGCTGCGCACGCAAGCGGCCAAGGCTGGCTCCACCGCGATCTCGACATCCGGGCCAACCCTGCCGCTGTGGCCCGGCAAGGCCCCCGGCGCACCTGCCACGATGCCGACCCTCCAATGGCACCAGCAGTCAAAGAACGCCGATTTCGACGATCGCTGGCTGACCGGCGTGGCCACGCCCGCGCTCGCAGTGCGTCAGCCTGCCTATCGCGACGGCTCGGCAGTGATCCTGCTGCCGGGTGGTGGCTATGAGTTCCTCGCCTGGGACAACGAGGGCGAGGAGCAGGCCCGCTGGCTGACCGAGCGCGGCGTCACCTGCTTCATCCTTTCGTACCGCCTGCCCGGCGAAGGTTGGGCCAATCGCGCGACAGTGCCTTTGCAGGATGCCCAGCGCGCGGTCAGGCTGGTGCGCAACAAGGCGGCCGATTTCGGCCTCGATCCCAAGCGCATTTCGGTTCTGGGATTCTCCGCAGGCGGCCATCTGGCGGGGAGCATCGCCACGCGCTTCGACGAGAAGGTCTATGCCCCCATTGACGCCGCCGACACGCTCTCGGCCCGACCCGATCTGGTGGGCATGATCTATCCGGTGGTGAGCCTCTCCGCGCCCTTCACCCATGCCGGATCGCGCGACGCGCTCCTGGGCAAAGGCGCAAGCAAAGCGTTGCGCGATACGGGGTCGGTCGAGAACCGGGTGACAGCCGATACGCCTCCGGTGTTCCTCACCGCCTCCAGCGACGATGGCCTCGTTCCCATCGGTAACAGCCTGGCGATGTACAGCGCCCTTCTCGCCAAACAGCGCGCAGCCGAGTTCCATGGCTTCGACAAGGGCGGCCATGGCTTCGGCGCGAGGCTTGGCAAGGATGTGCCCGCCTCGATCTGGCCCGACCTGTTCCATGCCTTCGGCAAACGCCACGGAATCTTCGCGGCATGAGACCTCGTCTGCGCGCGATCACAGGGGTCATGGCCGGGGTGCTGGCGGCAGCCATGGCCGTCACCACCTTGCCCGCCCGCGCGCAGACGCCTGTACCCTATCAGTCAAGCCCGGAGCGGCGCACCATACAGGACGATCGCGCGTGGGGGCCTTGGCTCGGCCCGTTTCGCGAAAAACTCGTCCCCTCGATGATGCAGGACTTCGGCGAGCGCTATATCTACGCACCCGCAGATGCCGCCCTGCCCCCACCTGCCAAAGGTGAACAGCGGGTGGTTTTCATCGGCGATTCGATCACCGACCTTTGGGATCTTGCGCGTTTCTTTCCCGGCAAGCCTTACATTAACCGGGGCATCGGCAGCCAGGTGACGGCCCAGATGCTGGTCCGGTTCACACAGGATGTAGTCGCCCTGCATCCCCGCGCGGTCGTGATTCTGGGCGGCGTGAACGATGTAACCGGTTTCCTGCAAGTGGAGAGCGCAGACAGCGTGGTCTCGAACATCGCGGCGATGGCTGACATTGCCCGCGCGCATGGCATCGCCGTGGTGCTGTGTTCGATCCTCCCTGTCACCGACACTGCGACGCAACGCGACAATGTTGCACAGCGAAAGCCGACCGAACTGCGCGCCATCAATGCCCGACTCGCAGCACTGGCAAAGGCACGGGGCTATGCCTTTGCAGACTATGCCCCGGCCCTCGCCGCCCCCGATGGGCTGATGCAGCAAGGCCTCACGCGCGACGGCATACACCCGCTTTCCGCAGGCTATGCACGCATGGTGCCGATCGTTCAGGCCGCCATCGAAACCGCGCTTTCCCGCCAGCCTTGATCCGTCGATCAGCCCCTCTTCACATGCGCCTGCACGCAACGCAGATGTTACATTGACGACGCAATGGCGCTAATAATGTTAGCGCATTACAAATCGTGTTGCAGATGACCTGACGGGATGTTAGGGCTCCGTTCGTTGACTTGGGCACTCTTGTAAGCATCAGGCCCGGGAAACGCAGGTTCTTTTGTGATAGCGCTATCAAAATTGTGCGTTGCAAAAGTGACCGTTTGAGGAGGGGATGACATGAGCTTTTTCCATCGTGCGTGCCGTGGATTCGCGGGACTTGAAAATCGCGATCTGCTGCGTGCAGGCGTTTCTGCATCGGCATTGATCGCCTGCGCGCTGCCCGGCACTGGCTGGGCGCAAACCACGACAACGCCGACCGGCGCATCCGCCGCGACGCCCGCCGCCGATGTCGCAACAAGCGGACAGACCCGCGCCACTGCCACGGACGGCACGCTACCCGATTCCGATACCGCCATGGACACCAACGGCGCGATCGTCGTCACCGGTATCCGCGCTTCGCTGCAAGGCGCCCGCGCCCGCAAGCGCGATGCCGAGGTAGTGGTCGATTCGATTACCGCGCAGGACATCGGCGCCCTGCCCGACCGTTCGGTTTCCGAAGCGCTCCAGCGCGTACCCGGCGTCACGCTTCAGCGCACCAGCGACAACCGCGATCCCGCGCGCCTGTCGGGCGAAGGCGGCGGCGTGTTCATTCGCGGCCTGTCCTTCGTGCGTTCGGAACTGAACGGGCGCGACGTGTTCTCCGCTGCGAATGGCCGCGCGCTTTCGTTCGAGGATATCTCGGCCGACCTGCTTTCGGGCGTAGACGTCTACAAGAATCCTTCGGCGGACATGATCGAAGGCGGTATCGGCGGCACTATCAACTTGCGCACACGCAAGCCCTTCGACGCCCCCGGCTTCGTCGCCGCCTTCTCGGGCGATATCAACTATGCCGACCTCTACAAGAAGAGCTTCAAGTCGGGCAACGCGCTGATCAGCGATCGCTGGGATACGCCGCTCGGCGAGATCGGCGTGCTGGTATCCTACTCCATCAGCAACATCGGCAACCGCACGGACTCGATCTCGGCCGGACGCTATGTGCCGGAAACGCTGAGCACCGATCAGGATGGTTTGTCGGCAGGCGACACGGTCTACATTCCCAACTCGATGGGCTATCGCCGGATCGACTGGCAGCAGAAGCGCACCGCGTTCGACGCTTCGGTGCAGTGGAAACCCGCCAGCAATCTGACTCTGACCGGCGAAGCCCTGATCTCGAAGGCCACGCCGCACGATCTGGAATATGCCGTCGGCGATTTCTCCCAGCCGGAGACCGACAATTCCAGCTATCAGTTCGGCTCGGCCGGTGAACTGGTTTCGGGCACAGTCGAGAATCGTCAGCTCAACATGGACACCCGCGCGGGCAGCCAGACCAAGAAGACGCAGGACTACTCGCTGAACGCCAAGTGGGAGGCCGGCGATCACTGGACCGTCACCGGGGATTTCGATTACATCAAGTCGACGGCGAAGGTCTATTCGATGACGGTGTTCACCGGTGTCTCGGTGCCGGCGACATTCGACTTCGATTTCTCGGGCAACAACCCGTACCTCTCGATCACGCCCACTGATGCCTCACAGAGCTTTGCCGACAAGTCGGCGAACTGGTGGGCAGCGGCCATGGATCACCTTGAGGACAACGAAGCCCACGAATACTCGGGCCGCGCCGATATCGAATACAAGTTCGACGACGGTGGCTTCTTCAAGTCCTTCAAGGTGGGCGCGCGCTGGACCGACCAGAGCGCCATCACCCGCCAGACCGGCTACAACTGGAGCATCCTGTCCGCCCAGTACTGGCTGCCGGGCAATGAGGTCTATCTGAACCAGACGGGGCCTGCGGGCGGCACGCAGAATGCCAACCTGCCCAACATGTCCTCGTTCATCACCTACAACAACTTCTTCCGTGGCAACGTCGCCAATCCCACCAGCGGCCTGTGGTTCCCGGCCGCCTCGCTGGTGACGCAGGGCACGGCCTATGCCTATCAGCAACTGGCGGGCACGGAGACAAACGGCTGGGGCTGGTCGCCTCTCAGCTCCGATCTCAGCCAGTCGGCGGCATCGGGCGGCGGCATCAACGACCAGTCGCAAAAGACCTGGGCCGGATATGCCCTGCTCCGCTTCGGTGCGGACAAGAGCCCGATCGGGCGGTTCGACGGTAATCTGGGCGTGCGCGTGGTCCATACCGAAGCGAAGTCGCTCGGCTCCGCTGCCGCAATCGGCGCGATCACCACAACCTGCACGGCGACCGACTGCTCGGACTACAACGCTGCCGTGGCCTTCGCATCAGGCTCGCTCGGCGATCTCCAGACAACGGGCGGCACCACTTATACGGACGTTCTGCCCAGCCTGAACCTGCGCTATTTCGCCAGCGACAACCTGCAGATCCGCCTCGCCTTCTCCAAGGCGATTTCCCGCCCCAGCTTCACCCAGCTGAACCCGTACACCACGCTGAACTTCTCGTTCGATGAAACCGGCACGCCAAACGGCACCGGCATTGGGGGACGCTCCACGGCGTTCACCGGCACGGCAGGCAATCCGAACCTCAAGCCGACCCGCGCCAATCAGGTCGATCTCAGCTTCGAGTATTACTACGGACGCTCGAACAGCCTGACGCTTGGCCTGTTCTACAAGGGTATCAAGGATTACATCTATTCCGGCCTGGTGGAGCAGCAGTACACCAGCAACGGGCAGACGCTCACCTTCGACGTGACCCAGCAGACCAACGGTTCGCACGGTTCAATCAAGGGTGGCGAACTGGCCTATACCCAGTTCTTCGATTTCCTGCCCGGCGCGCTGAGCGGCCTCGGATTCTCGGGCAACTTTACCTACGTCGATTCGACTGGCGGCAAGAACACCGCCGTCAACGTGTTCGATTCGAACCAGACCACGAATGCCGGGCTCACGCTGCCGCTCGAAGGCATGTCCAAGTATTCGTACAACCTTGCCGGGATCTACGAAAAGTACGGTATTTCAGCCCGCCTCGCCTACAACTGGCGCTCGTCCTACCTGCTGACGACTTCGGCAGCGAACATCAACTATCCGGTGTGGTCGGACGCTTACGGCCAGTTGGACGCCTCGTTCCTCGTCTCGGTCGGCAAGCACTTCAAGATTGGTGTCCAGGGCACGAACCTGCTGGCCTCGAAGACATACCTGCGCGTGGGCGATCCCGATCTCAAGCCGCGCTACAGCTGGACCGAAACCGACCGCCGCGTTGCCATGGTCGTGCGCACGGTCTTCTGATCGCACCCCCTTCCTGCCCGTCTCCCGACGGTTTCTCCCGACTGCCCCGGATCGCAAGGTCCGGGGCATATTTTTCAACTGCAACTCAATCTCAATAAGCTTGCATCATCCGGCCAATGCCCCATGTGTTCTCTCAAACCGGAGAGAAAGGCACACCAGATCATGCAGACCCGCCGCGAATCGGACAGCATCGGCGAAATCGACGTTCCCGCCACCGCCTACTGGGGCGCACAGACCCAGCGCAGCATCGAGAACTTTCCCTTCGGCGATACCGAGCGCATGCCGATCGCCATCGTCCACGCCCTTGCCCGCGTGAAGCGCGCCGCTGCCTGGGTGAATCGCGAGCACGGCCTCGATCCCAGTCTGGCAGGTGTCATCGAGCAAGCCGCAGGCGAAGTGATCGACGGCACGCTCGACGACCAGTTCCCGCTTGTCATCTGGCAGACCGGCAGCGGCACCCAGAGCAACATGAACGTCAATGAGGTCATCGCCGGACGCGCCAACGAAATCCTTTCGGGCACTCGCGGCGGCAAGAGCCCGGTCCACCCCAACGATCATGTCAACAAGGGCCAGTCCTCTAACGACAGCTTCCCGACCGCACTGCATGTCGCCGCCGCCGTCGAGGTCGACCGTCTTCTGCTGCCTGCGCTCGGTGTCCTGCGCGCCTCGTTGCAGCGCAAGGTCGAGGCGTGGGGCGATATCGTCAAGATCGGCCGCACCCATCTTCAGGACGCAACGCCGCTGACGCTGGCGCAGGAGTTCTCGGGCTACGTCCAGCAGTTGGACTATGCGCAGGAGCGCCTGCTCGACGCGCGCAAGGGCGTGCTGAAACTGGCACAGGGCGGCACGGCGGTCGGCACCGGGCTCAACGCCTCACCGGGCTTTGCCGAAGCTACGGCCAAGCACCTGGCCGAGCAGACCGGCCTGCCGTTCGAGACCGCACCCAACAAGTTCGAAGCCCTCGCCAGCAATGACGCGCTGGTACAACTCGCCGGCACGCTGGCGACGCTGGCCGTCTCGCTCACCAAGATCGCCAACGACATCCGCCTGCTGGGCTCCGGACCGCGCTCCGGCCTTGGCGAACTGGACCTGCCTGCCAACGAGCCGGGCAGTTCGATCATGCCAGGCAAGGTCAATCCCACCCAGTGCGAGATGCTGACGATGGTTGCGGCGCAGGTGATCGGCAACCATCAGGCCGCGACCGTAGGTGGACTTCAGGGCGCGTTCGAGCTTAACGTCTTCAAGCCGCTGATCGGCGCGGCGGTGATCCGCTCGATCCATCTGCTGGCAACCGGCATGGACAGCTTCGCCACCCGATGTGTCGACGGGATCGAGCCGAACCGCAAGCGCATCGTCGAACTGGTCGAGCGATCGCTGATGCTGGTGACAGCTCTGGCGCCAGAGATCGGCTACGACAAAGCCGCCAAGATCGCCAAGCATGCTCACGAAACCGGACAGACCCTGCGCGAGGCAGCGCTGGAACTCGACTATGTGGACGAGGCGACCTTCGATCGCGTCGTGCGCCCCGAAACTATGATCTGATCACCAGCACAGATGGGCGGGCGGGAGGTCTCTGCCTTGTCCGCCCGTCAGCGCCCGGCTTGCATCAGGATCGATTCCGACGCGAGCAGTTGATCCAGGAACGGGATCATGGCGGCACCAATTGCGGGGGCGTCATCCGCCATCCGCGCACGTTGGACCGGGGCCACCGCTGGAATTTTTGCACCGACAAGACCTGCCGACAAACGCTCCACCAGTCCGTCCGCCAAATCCCCCGGCAGTCGGCCCCCGATCAAGACCGCAGACGGGTTTATGAGGCAGTTCATAGCGATCAGCGGTGCGGTGAGCGAACGCGCGGCATCGTCCAGCCATCGTTCGATCACCGGCTCCGCTTCCGCCGAGATTGCGGCAAGTGCCGCAGGATGATCGACCGGGAACCCTGCGGCCTCCAGTCGCTCGTAGAGAGCAAGCAGGGAAACGGTGTCCTGCACGACGGCATCGGGACCAGCCGGGGGATCAGGCATCGCCCAGATCTCACCCGAACGCGAATCCGCCCCGCGCACATAACTCTTGTCGATCACCAGACCACCGCCGAGCCCCGCACTGATCAGCAGATAGAAGAAGCCGGGCAAGGCGATGCCGTCACCCAGATGCAATTCTCCCAGCGCAGCAGCGGCAGCGTCGTTGTCGAGATAGAGCGGCCAGGGAAGCGCCTGTGCGAACAGCGCCTGAAGATCGAGTCCATCCCACGCCTCATACCCTTGTGGACGATGGGGCAGGGCGATGCGGCCAAGATCGTCGGGCAGGGCGATGCCTACACCCAAAACGCGCTCGGGGGCGATGCCTGCGGATACCATCAGTTCCGGCAGCACGGCGGCCACGTGCGCTGCTACAGCATCGGGCAGGGCGAACGGGATTTCCAGCGTATGGCGAAACCTGACCTGTCCCGCCAGATCGACCGCCGCCAGCGAGATATGGTCTCGATCAATATTAAGGCCGATCGCGAAAGCGCCTTCCGGAACGATGACGATCCGCTTGGCGGGTTGGCCACGTTTCCCCTGAAGGCGCCCGCCGGGGCGCACGAGGCCCGTCTCCGCCAGTCGGCGGGTGATATTGGCAATCGTCGGCGCGGTAAGGCCGGTTATCCCGGCGAGTTCGACGCGGGTCGTCTCGCCCGCCAGACGAATCGCTTGCAGAACGATGCGCTGATTGTAATCGCCTGCCCGCTCCAGATTGGTGCCGGAAAGACTGAGCGTCAGACGCGACTCGACACCGGAGAAGTTGCCGAATCGGCGAGATAAAGCGCCTTCGCTGTCGTCCATCTGGTCGCTCTTCGCCTCCCGCGCTTTGCGTATTCAATTTTCATAAGTGCTCCAAGCAACGCATCTGTCAACGGCAAGCGCCTGAAAACCATAGCCATTGACAGATCAATGCAAGCTACCTGCGATGGCAATGTACTTTCTTAAACAAGGTATCTTGCAACACACAGTAGCTTGTTATAGACAGTCTCCATCGACAGGAGACAGATCGATGTCGGAAATCGAAATCCAGCTTAAGAAAGGGGTGCTCGGTCTTTGCGTGCTCGCGCTGCTTTCGCGGGGTGACAGCTACGCCTACGAGATCGCCAGCCGCATGGCTGCCGCGGTCGACATGGGGGAAGGCACCATCTACCCGCTGATGCGCCGCATGCAGTCCGAGGGCCTCGTGGTCACGTACCTGGAGGAATCGCCTTCGGGACCGCCTCGCAAGTACTACCGCATCACCGAGACCGGGCGAGCCCGCCTCGACGAACAGGTCAGCGAATGGCGCGGGTTCACCGCCGCCGTCGAAAGCCTGCTCGCCGCCGAAGCAGAGCCCATGCCCGCGACCGCCAGTTCAGGGGAGGACAGCCATGACGCGTAACGAGTTCATCAAGCGCCTGAAGGCGGGCCTCAAGGGCATGCCTTCCGAGGATATCGCCGAGATCGTCGCCGACTACGAAGCGCATTTCGAGGCAGGTAACGCCGACGGGCGCTCCGAAGCGGAAGTCGCCGAAGCGCTGGGCAATCCCTCGCGCCTCGCCCGCGAACTGCGTCTGGAAGCAGGCATCCGCAACTGGGAAGCAGGACGCACGCCGTCCTCGGCCTGGACCGCTATCATCGCCTTCATGGGCCTGGCCACGATCGACATCCTGATCCTGCTGCCAATCGTGCTGCCGGTAATCGGCGTGATGTTCGGCCTGTTCGTGGCGACCGTCGCGATCTTCATCGCCGGGGGCTTCATCATGATCGCAGGGCCGTTCAGCGGCTTTCCCGGCGGCATCTTCACCGCGATCCTCTTCGGCCTCGGTCTGATGAGCGCGGCGGTGGCAGCCGGTGCGCTGCTCACGCTGGTCAGCATCTGGATCGTCAATGCCCTCATGTGGTTCGGCCGCCTGCACTACCGGGTGATCGAGCCCGCCATTCACGCCGACGCCTAAGCGCGACGGAACAAGGAGACATACCATGCTCAGGAAACTGCTCATCGTCTTCGTCAGCGGCGTGATCCTCTCGATCCTCGCCATTGGCGGCGCCTGGATCGTCGGCGGCAAGGATGTTCGCGAGGCTTTCCAGGACGGCAAAGGCTGGCACTTCGACTTCGATGACGACGGCAAGGCAGACCACGGCCCGCAGCACGTCCGCACTTTCGCGGTCCAGCCCGGCCAGCAGATCGCCATGGAAGTGCCGGTGGAGCTGCACTTCGTGCGCGGCGACAAGGCGCAGATGACCGTCAGCGGCCCGGCCTCAATCGTCGATCACCTCGTGTGGGAAAACGGTCGCCTCAAGACCGATGGCACGGGCAGCGCCCGCCACTTCCACCACGGCGTCAAGGTGACGATCACCGCCCCGCAGATTGCCGGTCTCGATCTCGAAGCACCGGGTGACGTGACGCTGCACGGCCTCGATCAGGACCGCCTCGACCTCAAGGCCAATGGCGCGATCGACCTCGATGCCAGCGGCAAGGTTCGCCAGATGTACGTGACCTCGAACGGCGCAGGCGATCTCGATCTGGAAGGTGTCGACAGCGAGGACGCGGTGATCCGCATGTCGGGGGCAGGGGACGTCGCCGTCGGCGCCAGCAACCTCGTCGATGTCGAGATCAACGGTGTCGGCTCGCTGCGCCTGACCCGCAAGCCCACCACGCTGCGCACGCAGATCAATGGCCTCGGCTCGGTCGATCACGACTATTGAGACCAGCACGAACCAAGGAAAAGGCCGCTTCCCTCACGAGGGGAGGTGGCCTTTCTCACGTTCCAGCTCTGTGTACCCCGGCGAAGGCCCAGCGCACGGTCTCGGCCATGGCCTGTGTCGCGGCAAGAGCAGGCAGGCGGCGGGCCTTTCCGGAACTGAAGCCCAGCATCGGTGCGGCAAAGGGCGGCAGCAGGTCGATGGCTGCTGTGCCCAGCAGCTTCTGAACCGCACCGCCAACCGTCCGCCGCGACCCCTGCAACACGAAGCGCGCCACCTCCCGCGCCTGCTCGCTGCCCACCAGATCGCCGCGCATCTCGGTGAGCAAGGCTGCTGCCTCGGCGCGGCTTTCCGGCACCGGATCGGCACCCAGACGACGCGCCACTTCGGCGAACTGGGCAAAGTAGCTGTCCTGTGCCGCCCCGCTCATCTCGGGATCGGCATAGCGGCGGTAGGCGGCGAGAAAGCTTGTCGCCTCGGCCAGGTGAACCCACGCCAGCACGCGCGGCTGCGTGGCGGAATAAGGGCGCCCGTCCGGCAAAGTACCTTGAATCCGTTGGTGAATCAGATTGACGCGGGCAATGGCCTGCTCGGCTTCTTCGCGTGGGCCATAGGTCGTCCGGGCGATAAACCGTGCAGTGCGCCGCAGCCGACCTGCCATATCGTGGCGAAAGTCGGAATGATCGAGCACACCCTGCAGCGCCGCCGGATGAAGCATCTGAAGCAGGAGCGCAGACATGCCGCCCACCATCATCGCCACGACATCGCCATGAACCTGCCGGATCGGCGTTCCTTCCGCGAACAGTGCATCGGGTGAGGGCAGTACCGGCGTTTCACCGCGCGCGGCATCGTTGAACACCGCGCGCACCCGGCGCACCAGCAAGGCTCTGGCAGCATCGCTCGGCCGGGGAAGCGAAAGTGTCACCCGCCGCCGCTCCCGTCTGCCCGCGCGATCAGCGTGTCCAGCGCCGCGCGGCCATGGCGCAGTTCGACGATGATGCGGCGCAACTCCGCAGGGGTGATCCGCGCCTTGCTGTTGCCATCGATCGCGTGGACTTCGATGATCCGGTGCAACGCCTCGACAACCGCCAGCACCGGGTCCTGCTTGGTCATCGAAGTGGGCAGGGGATAGGCCCGCACTTCAGCCAGCCGCAGCACCGGGTCGATAGCGCCGGGACCGAATTCCTGCTCCAGTCGCAGCAGCAGCACGGGATCGAGGCTCGTCTGCTCGGCGCGAACATTGCGGATCGTGCCGGGCGAGCAGCCAATCCGCTCGGCAAATTCACCGTCCGACAATCCGTGCGTGCGTTGCAGGGCGCGCACAGCCGAAGATACGGCGCCGCGATAGGTATCGGCATTGGCCGGACGGTTTCGCGTGGTCGTCATCGCTTCTCTGCGATCCTCCTTCCCGACATGCGCGCTGTTCGTCGCACGTCAACAGCTTGTGGTCGGATGGGCGCGATTGGCCAAGACCTTGTCGATCACTCGTGGCATTAGGGGCGCCATATGATTCTTACCCGACGCAATTTCATCGTCGCGGCCACGGTCATGGCCGCGAGTTCCTCCAGCGCTGTCCAGGCCCTGTCGACCCGCCGCCGTCCCGTACCGACGCCAGCGGTGAAGGCGCAGGCGATGGAGCATGCCGACGCCATCCGCGCCTCGGGCATTCGCCCGATGCTGATGTCCGCCGCGCTTGGCGCGCTCGACCGGCATGGCGACACGTTCAAACGCGACCGCATCGGCGTGGTAGACTTCGCCTCGTCCTCGTCCGACCCGCGATTCCATCTGGTCGATCTTGAAGCAGGCACCACGACCTCGCTTCTGGTCTCCCACGGCTCCGGTTCAGATCCTGCACACTCCGGATGGCTTCAACGTTTCTCGAACCAGCCCGGTTCCAATGCCAGCAGCGAAGGCGCCTATCTGACCGGCGCTTACTACTCCGGCCAGCATGGTCATTCGCAGCGCCTGATCGGCCTCGATCCGACCAACAGCAATGCGCTCTCACGCGCGATCGTGGTGCACGGCGCCTGGTATGCCGAACCGGACATGATCGACACGCATGGCAAACTGGGGCGCAGCGAGGGCTGCCTTGCCGTGGGAGACAGCCAGATCGCGCAGGCATTCGCCCATCTGGGCGAGGGCCGCCTGATCTACGCCGCCAAGATGGACCGCGCCTGAGAGCGACCCATCTGCCAGTCAGTGTACCGGCGGATCGACCAGCGGCACCGTCGCCACGCCCGAAACCGGTTCTCCCGGTTCGCGTGGTGGGAGGGCGTTCTCGGGCACGTCGTCGATCTGCATCGCGCGCGTATCCACATCCTCAAGATTGCGCACGATCACTCGGATCACATCGCCCTCGATCAATATCTCGTTGAAGCTGGGCGGTGTCGAGCGGATGCGCTTCGACAGCGTGCCGGCACCGATCATCCGCAGCGGTCCAGCCGGGGTCTGTTCGACAAGATCGAAGGGATCGTGAATGTGCCCCGTCAGAATTCCCATGACCTTGCGCGAGGCGAGCGCTTCCATCGCCTTGGTCCCGTTGATCGTCAGCAGCTTGCCATCGCGCTTGCGGCGCTCGGGCAGAGGGTGGTGCGCGGCGACCAGCACGCGCGTGCCCTTGGGCAGCGCATCGATCGCCGCCAGCGTTTCGGCAAGAGCCTTGTCGGTCACGCAGCCGTTTGACCAGGGAAAGCGCTGCCATTGCGCCCGCGTCGTGGTCTTGAGGGGCACGATGGCAAGGCCCGAAAGATCGAGCTGCACTTCCAGCATCCGCTCGATCGCATGGAAGCGCTTGTACGGATCGAAGAAGCGCTCGTACAAATTGAAGTAGGGAATGTCGTGGTTGCCCACCTCGACCGTCACCGGCACGTCGAGCGAACCGATCCACGCGGTCGCATCGCGAAATTCGCGATGGCGCGCGCGCATAGTGAGATCGCCGGTGATCGCCACCGCATCGGGCTTCTCGCGCGCGATCGCGTCTTCGACGAATGTCAGCGCACGGGTATCTTCAAGACCGAAGTGAATATCGCTGATATGAAACAGTCTGATCGGGGTGGAAGACATCTCAACCATGCTTGGTCATCACCAGATCGACGTCACAGGCAGTCATCTCGAATTCCTCTTCGGCAGCACCGTCGAACGGCTCCCCATCCAGCAACAGGCCCATCGGCTCGCCATCGGGGCAGGTCAGACGAACACGCCGGTGCATGCCCAGATCATCATGCGGGCCGTCACGGAAATCGCGATTAAGCAGGGCGATGCCCTGTCCCGCATAGTCCGCAAGCGATTCCGCATAATAGCCTTTGGCCTGCAGGCCTTCATCCTGCGGCGTGACGGTGATGGCGGCATAGCCTTCCTCACGCCCGCCGTCGACCTCGGCGCAACGAACTTTCGGCCCGTTGGCAGACCAGCTGATCGCCTGCCTGGTCGTGGACAGGAACTCGACGAAATCCTTGGCCCGCATTGCCTCGCGCACTTCATTCCAGACCGTGCCCGGCCCTGCCAGCACACCCGTAAGCGCCACGCCATGTCGCGAACGGATCACACTGGGGCGAGTGCAGGTGATGGCACCGGGGCGGAGGCGTGAAAGGATCGTCTTCGCGTCAACATCGCCGTGCTGGCGCTTGGACAGCATATTCATCGTGCCGCCGGGCAACACCAGAACAGCACCGGACCAACCCGAAGCCGCAGCGACAACAGCATGAATCGTACCGTCACCGGTAAATACGGCCAGCAGATCCACGTCGGCATCGTCCAGCTGCGAAGGTGAGGGGGCATCCTCGTCCGGAAACCGCACAAGACGTTCCACGTGGAACCCTGCGTCAGCAAAATCCTCGCAAAGCTGTTCAACCGCCACCTCGTCATTGCTGCCGCTATCCGGATTACAAACCAGCCAGACTCGGGTGCCCCCCACGCCGCCTTCTCCTTTCGCCGTCATTCATTGTTGCTGCCCCAAACAACCGGGGGCATGCCGCAGGGTTCCCGATCAGAGCCGCCCGCTGATGAGTAACCAGGCGGCCACGGCATTCATTCCCGAGTATCCGAGGTACACAAGAGCCCAGCCAACCGATCCGCTCACCGCCATGACCATGGCCCCCACAGCATTGCGAACTCGACCAGCAGGCTCAGCGTGCCGCCCAACGGCTGAAAATACCATGGAGCCTGCGCAATCATCGGATGACCACTTTCGATCACGGCCTTGTGAGCCGCGAAATTGACGATGCCAAGACAGAACACGAGCATCAGGATCATCGGACCACGCCAGCCTTATATCGTTTGCCCGAACATGACACCTGCTCGGTCGATGGCAACCGACGCTGTTCGTCGATGGCAAATGTCGCTCGTCGGCAGCGCTTTTCCTTCGTCGATCCATGCTGCGCGCAAGTCGACCTTCGGATGAATCGAATCGCGGGTCGTCGCAGAACAACCTCATCGAGCCGCTGCGGACAAAAGGGTCCGGAAACAGACGGCTCCCTCAAGGAGAAGCCCGATGTTCAAGACCCAGTTCGCCGCCGCCGCTCTTAGCCTCGCCCTGACCGGCGGTCTTTTCGCAGCCTCCACCAGTGCCCATGCAAACACCACTCTGGTCCACTACAACGACCTCGACCTAACCACTTATGAGGGCCAACACACCCTTCAGCAGCGCCTTGACAAGGCAGCGCTGGACGTTTGCCAGAACGCCCGTGACGCACAGGGCCAGAAGCCGGCTCCTTGGGTTTGGCGTGCCTGCTATGTTGATACCCGTGTGCAGGTAAAGCAGCAGGCCCAGACAGTAATTGCCGCTGCAGCCGACAAGAACCTGCCCCGCCTCGGCGGATGACCCCCTTCACCCGCGTCCCAAAAGAGAAAAGCGTGACCGACTGGCGGGCGCCGACCGGGAAACCGGATCAGCGGCCCGCCATTTTTTTGACGGCAGGAAGATAAGTCCGGCCGATCCGCAAGGTCTCGCCATCGGCAGTTTCCACAGACCAGACGCCCAGACCTTCGTGGACCAGCCCTGTCACACAGTCCCGGCGCAGGATACAACTGCGGTGGATGCGAATGAACCGCTCCGGGTCCAGCCGCTGCTCGATACTGGTGATCGTCTGGAGCAGCAGATAACTCTGGCCCCGGACATGGAGCTTGACGTAATCGCGCTCGGCATCGATCCGCACCACATCGCCCGCCGGAATGCGGACCAGTTCCGAGCGATGCGGCACCCAGAATTCCGAAAGCCAGGCATCGACCGGGGCAGGGCGCTCGATCCGGCGCCCCCGCACGCGACCGACAGCCCGCTCCAGGCGATCCGGCGCCACGGGCTTGAGCACATAGTCCACCGCATCGAGATCGAAGGCCTCGACCGCGAACTCATCGTGTGCCGTCACGAAGATGACCGCGGGTGGAGCCGTTCGGTCCGCCAGACGACGCGCTACGGTCAGTCCGTCGGTCTCGGGCATCGTCAGGTCCAGAAGCACCAGATCAGGCGCCAGCGCATCGATCAGCCGCAATGCAGCTTCCCCATCGCTGGCTGTGCCGACCACCGCCAGAGCCGGAAGGCGCGAGCAGATCACCTGCATACGCTCCACCGCCAAAGGTTCGTCATCGACGATCAATGTACGCAGCGGCGCGTTTCCTTCGATATCGCTCATGTTCTCACCCCGTCCAGCGACAGCCATCCTGCGTCACTGCCAGCATCGCTCATGGGTATCGTCAAGATCGTGGCATAGCCACCCCCGGCTCGGACGCCGTGCGACAGACTGGCACGTCCGCCAAACCGCGCCCGCAGCCGGTCCCGCACGTTGGCAAGGCCGATCCCGCAGCCCGCCGCGCCCAGCACAGGCGCCGTCTCGCTCTTGTCCGGACCGTCATCCTCGACCACCACTTCGAGCATTTCGCCCTTTCGCTGCGCGCGGATGCCGATCGTAACCGGGCGCTGCGTTGCAGCTACGCCATACTTTACCGAGTTCTCGACCAGCGGCTGCAGGATCATGCCCGGCACTTTTACGCTGGCCGCTTCCGCGTCAACCGCGATCGCCGCGCGCAGGCGGTTGGGAAAACGAACCCCCTCGATCTTCAGATAAAGCTGTTGCAGCTCGATCTCCTCACTGAGCGAAATATCGCCGGTGGGATCGCCGGACAGCGTATGCCGGTAGAAGCTGGAAAGTGACTGGATCATCGTTTCGGCATCGTCATGCCGCTCGGTCATCACCAGCGCAGACAGAGAATTGAGCGTGTTGAACAGGAAATGCGGATTGACCTGATAACGCAAACTCCGCAATTCCGCCGCCTCGGCAGCCCGACGATACTCCCCTTCGCGCCGTTCCGCCGCGCGCGCTTCCTCAGCCTTGGCCAGCGCGAAATAGAGCGCTGCCCAGGCGAGGATCAGAAAGTATCGTCCCAGCGAGGTATCCACCAGCGAAACAGCGCGACTGATCCGCGCCTTCTCATCTTCATCCCCACCCGAATGAATGGTGATCTGTGGCGCCTGCGGCGAAGCAGGCATGGCGGTAGGTTCCGCCCCCGGAACTTGAGCGGGAGGAGCCGGAGGCGCTGGTGGAGCAGCCTCGGGAATATCGACAAGGATATTCCCGCCATCATCTCGCGTGATGCGAATCTTGCCGTCCTCACCAACGCTCACCGTCCCGGCAGGCGGCTCCATCGTCGTTTCGAGATCGGAGAAGATCGTGTCGTTGATCAGCGCCAGCGCGAACGACAGCGGCAGTGCACCTGCCAGCACCGCCGTCAGCCGGAATGTCCATGAACGCCGCTCGATCATCTGGAGCAACGGCCACGACACCGCCATGACCATAGCCGAAAGGACGCAAATCGTCAGCCGTCGCGACACGATCGGCCAGTCGAGATCGAGGCCAACCAGCGCGCCGCGCGCGGTCGCCAGCACGAAGTAGCAGGCCCAGAGCGCAGCCAGCGATCCAAGAACGGCCCGCGCCGGAACGCGCGGTTGCAGAAGGGATGATCTCATCGATGACAGACTAGCGTGCGTTGCGGTGAAGGCCAGCACGCTCGTCGAAGCAGGACGACACCCATCGAATGCGCCACTAAAAAGGCGCCGCGCGAACCTTGTCGCGCGGCGCCTTTCTCAACTTGTCCGTCGGGCAGATCAGGCCGGAAGCAGATGCTCCTTGGCGATCTTTTCCTTCCACACCAGCGGCGCGAGCTGGTGGACATTCTTGCCCTCCGAATCGACGGCCACTGTCACCGGCATATCCTCGACGGTGAACTCGTAGATGGCCTCCATGCCGAGATCCTCAAAGGCAAGTACCTTGGCTTCCTTGATGGCGCGACTGACCAAATAGGCCGCGCCGCCGACCGCCATCAGATAGGCCGACTTGTGCTTGGCGATCGATTCCGTCGCCGCCGGACCGCGCTCGGACTTGCCGATGCTGGCCAGCAGGCCAAGGTCGAGCATCGTGTCCGAGAACTTGTCCATGCGCGTCGCGGTGGTCGGGCCTGCCGGACCGACGACTTCGTCACGCACCGGATCGACCGGGCCGACGTAATAGATCACGCGACCCTTGAAATCGACGGGCAGTTCCTCGCCCTTGGCCAGCATGTCCTGAATACGCTTGTGCGCGGCATCGCGGCCGGTCAGCATCTTGCCGTTCAGCAGCAGGCGATCGCCCTGCTTCCAGCCCTGCACCTGCTCGGGCGTCAGCGTGTCGAGATCGACGCGGATCGCTTCCTTGCTGGGCTTCCATTCGACCTTGGGCCACTCGTCCAGCTTGGGCGTTTCGAGGTAGCTCGGGCCCGAACCATCCAGCGTGAAGTGCGCGTGGCGGGTTGCCGCGCAGTTCGGGATCATCGCCACCGGCTTGTTCGCGGCATGGCACGGCCAGTCGAGGATCTTGACGTCGAGGATCGTGGCAAGGCCGCCAAGGCCCTGCGCGCCGATGCCCATCGCGTTGACCTTGTCGAAGATCTCGATGCGCAGCGCCTCGATGTCGTTCTGCGGGCCGCGGGCCTTCAGCTGGGCCATGTCGATCGGCTCCATCAGGCTCTGCTTGGCCAGCTTGACGCAGTGCTCGGCCGTACCGCCGATGCCGATGCCCAGCATACCCGGCGGACACCAGCCGGCGCCCATCTGCGGCAGCATTTCGATCACCCAGTCCACGATCGAATCGCTGGGATTCATCATCTTGAACTTCGACTTGGCCTCGCTGCCGCCGCCCTTGGCCGCAACGTCAACCGAGATCTTCGAGCCCGGAACCATCGTTACCGACAGCACGGAAGGCGTGTTGTCCTTGGTGTTGCGACGCGTGAACGCCGGGTCGGCCAGCACCGAAGCGCGCAGCTTGTTCTCGGCATTGCCATAAGCGCGGCGCACGCCTTCATCGACCACTTCCTGAAGCGAGCGGTCGGATTCAAGGCGGCAGTTCTGGCCCCATTCGATGAACACATTGACGATGCCGGTGTCCTGGCAGAGCGGACGGTGCCCTTCGGCGCACATCCGGCTGTTGGTCAGGATCTGGGCGATGGCATCGCGCGCAGCGGGGCCCTGTTCGGCCTCATAGGCGTCGCCGAGCGCGCGGATATAATCCATCGGATGGAAGTAGCTGATGTACTGGAGCGCGTCGGCAACGCTCTCGATCAGGTCGCTTTCGCGGATGGTCACCATTTCGGTCATGGACGGGGCTCCCTTTGCGCAATTTTGCGTCTCTTGCCACGCCTCCCCTTAGGGGCACTTGCCGCCCAGCGCAAAATCGCATTTTCGCAGTCCTTCGTGTGCCGAACACAACTGCACTTGCAGGATCGGCAAACCGCTGACCGGCATCGACAAGCGTCGCGGCAAACCCCTTGGCCTTGCCCTCCGCTTGGCATAGAAGGCGGCCTATATTCTCGTCCGAACGTGCGCGAGCCCCGATGAACCGCAAAGCCGGAGATAGGGGCTTCCGGGTACGTAAGCCTGGAAGGAAGTTTCCACCATGACCCTGACCGACACCCGGTCCACCGCCTCCGATACCGCCCGCCGCGCGATGATCGTCAGCCAGCTGCGCACCAGCGGCGTGAACGAGCCCTGGGTGCTGGAGGCGATGGCCTCGGTCGCACGCGAGGATTTCGTCCCGGCAGACCTGCGCAATGTCGCCTATATCGACCGCGCCTTGCCGCTCGGCAACGGTCGCATGCTGGCCGCTCCGCTGGTCCATGCCCGCCTGATCGCCGATGGCCGCCCGACGAAGGCCGACAAGGCGCTCCTTATCGGCGATGCCAATGGCTATCTTGCGGCGTTACTGCGTCCGCTGGTGGGCTCGCTTGATGTTGTCGCGCCTGACGCCCTTGCTTCTATCACCGGCCCGGCTGACGTCACGCTCGTCGTCATCGACGGCGCCATCGAAGTGCTGCCCGACGTACTCTCCGCGCAGATCGCCGAAGGCGGTCGTGTATCCTGTGGTCTGATGGTGCGCGGCGTCAGCCGCATCGCCACCGGCACCAAGGTCAACGGCGTGGTTTCCCTGCAGCAGCTGGCGGAAATGGGGATTCCCGCTCTTCCCGAATTTGCTGCGCCCAAGCGCTGGAGTTTCTAAGTTTATGGCCCGGTTCGCATGGCGCGCCGGGCTCATCGTGGGGGGATGTCTGACGGGGCTTGCCGGTATTCCAGCGGCAAGAGCCGATACCCTGCGCGATGCGCTCGTGACGGCCTACCAGACAAACCCCACGCTCGAATCCGCCCGCGCCCAGCAGCGCGGGGTGGACGAGAACGTCCCCATCGCCCGGTCCTCGGGCCTGCCCAACGCCAGCGCGACGGCAACTTACACCGAGTTCGTCAAGCGCAGCGCCAATTCCTATACCAGCCCGGAACGCGCTCTGGCTGCAACCGGTACGATCGGCCAACCGATCTATTCGGGCGGCGCCGTGAAGAACAGCGTCAAGGCGGCAAAGATCCGCGTCGATGCTGGGCAGGCAGACTTGCGCGGCAGTGAAAGCTCGCTGTTTTCCAGTGTGGTCTCGGCCTATATGGACGTGATCCGGGGCGAGGCCGTGGTCGCGCTCAACCGGCAGAATGTCCACGTTCTGGAAGTGAACCTCAACGCCACCAGCGACCGCTTCCAGATCGGCGATCTGACCCGCACCGACGTTGCCCAATCGCAATCGCGCCTTGCACAGGCGCAGGGCGAGGTCCGCAATGCCGAGGCGACGCTTACCAATGCGCGCGAGAGCTATATCCAGTTGGTCGGCAAGGCCCCGGTCGATCTCGTGCCGCCGCCGCCGCTTCCCGGCCTACCGGCCTCACCCGACGATGCCGTGCGCATCGCGCTCGACGACAACCCTGATCTGATTGCCGCGCGTGAGCGTACCAAGGCCTCCGAAAAGGACATCGACGTCGCCGGGGCAGGGCGCCTCCCGACGGTGAACCTCTTCGCGCAAGGGGGGTACAACGACTATTTCGGCACGCTCGGCGGTGCGCTGCCCAGCCTCTATTCTCAGACCGAGACGAGCGCACAGGCGGGCGTGCAGATCAACCTGCCGATCTTCCAGGGCGGCCTTCCCGCCGCCAAGCGGCGACAGGCGCAGGCCACAGCGCAGGCGACGATGGAAACCGAAATCGCTGCAGAGCGCCAGGTCATCGCGCAGGTCCGCTCGGCCTATTCCTCGTGGAAGGCTGCGAACGATCTCATCGGAACATCGCAAGTCGCGGTCGACGCCGCCAAGCTCAGCCTTGAAGGCGTACGGGCCGAAAACAGCGTGGGCAACCGCACGATTCTGGATATCCTCAATGCCGAGCAGGAGTACCTCAACGCGCAGGTCTCGCTGGTCACAGCGCGGCGCGATGCCTACGTCGCAGGCTTCACGCTGCTCGCAGCCATGGGCCATGCCGAGGCACGTGATCTCAATCTCGACGGCGGCGTGCTCTATGATCCCGAGGTCAATTACCGGCGGGTGAAGGCCAAAATGTCCGACTGGGGCAACGATCCCGCGCCCGAAGCGCAGTCCACCCGCACGGTCGATACTCCGATCCAGGACGGCAACATCTCTGCCGAACGGGCACAGGCCTATGATCTCGATGCCGACAATCCCGACGGCAACGATACGACGATGGGGCCGCACTGAGCCCGTTCCGGCCTTGCGCTCCAGCTTCAGGTCAGTCACAATTGGCGCTGTAGGCGGGATTGTGCCTGTCTCAGGGGATTTAGGTAACGATGCGTCAGCCGGGTGAACCCAGCGTCGAGGATATTCTCGAATCGATCAAACAGGTGATCGCCCGCGACAATCGCGCCGGTACACGCTCGACCCGGTCGCGCAGCGAACCGTTCACACCGGAAGCGCCGGCCACAGCGACCCCGGCGCAAGCCGCTCCCGCTGTGCCCGATCCCGAAGACGTGCTCGATCTTGCCGCCAGTGCCGCATTCATCTCCGATGACGAGGACGATGAAGCGACGGAAAACGGCCTGATTCCTCCCGGTGCGCGGGCATCGATGCGCGAATCGCTGGCGGCGCTGGCCATGCTGGCGGAACCCGGCGCGTCGCCGCAGATCGTGCGCTCTGGCGAAACCTCGCTGGAAGGGCTCACGCGTGATCTGCTGCGCCCGATGCTGGCCGAGTGGCTCGACAAGAACCTGCCGCCGCTGGTGGAGCGACTCGTCGCCGCCGAAATCGCGCGGATCGTTGGCAAGAAGGGCTGACGGGAAGGGTTGTCGATGTCGGTTGGGGATCGTCAGGTCGAAAAGGCGCAGGCCGCTTTCGCGAAGATTGGCGGGCCGACTGTCCAGCGACAGATCTTTATCTGTGCCGAGCCGCAGAAGGGCGAGTGCTGCTCTCTCGCTGTTGGTGCGGCTTCGTGGAAGTATCTGAAAAAGCGCCTGAAACAGCTCAAGCTGGATGGGCAGGGCGGGGTCGCGCGCACCAAGGCGGACTGCCTGCGGATCTGCGCTGCGGGGCCTGTCGCGGTCATCTGGCCCGACAATGTCTGGTATCATTCCTGCACCGAAACCGTGCTGGAGCGTATCATTCAGGAACACCTGATCGGCGGCGAGCCGGTGGCGGATTTCCGGCTTACGCCTCCGGAGGCGTGATCGCGTCCTCGCCGGTTTGCGCACTGCCCACCGCATCGTCATGACCGCTGCTGCTGGACAGGAACGCCAGCCCCATCAGGGCCGAGGCGAGTAGCATCGACAGCCCCAGACCCAGCGCGGCCGCAATATAGAAATGTACGGAAATCAGTCCGTTACCGCGCCACAGATGGACGATCATGCCGATCACCAGCAGCACCGTGACGGCCATCATCCACGCCATGACCCGGCGATAGCGCGCCCAGGCGAGCGCCGCCTTCTGGGGATTCTGGAGCAGGGACGAGCGATGTTTCACGTGAAATCATCTGTGCGCTTGCAAGCGATCACGCAAGTCCCCCCGTGCCGACACAGGGGAGGCAAAGGCAGGGTAAGGACCACCTAAGAGAGGCTAGAGGGGGTCTAGAGCCGCATAACCCCGCGTGACGGCGGCTTTGCGCTTTGATACTCTCGCCTCCAACACACAAAAGAGGGAGAGTCGAAATGACGATCGGACGTCTGATCGAAGGACGCGGCGATGTCGTGCGCTGCGATGTATCCACCCCTGTCAGCGAAGCCGCCGGGCTTCTGGCCGAGCGCCGCATCGGTGCCTTGCCGGTGATGGACGGCGATGAGCTTGTCGGCATCTTCTCCGAACGCGACGTAATCTATCGCCTGCGCGAATTCGGCCCCTCGATGCTGGCGATGCGCGTGGGCGACGTGATGACCGCGCCGCCCGTCACGGCGGAGCCCGATACCCCGGTGATGAGCGCGCTGGCGCTGATGACGCGGCGGCGCATCCGCCATCTGCCGGTGGTGCAAGGTGGAACCATGGTCGCCTTCGTGTCGATCGGCGATCTGGTGAAGTACCGCATCGAGAAAGTGGAATCCGAAGCCGAGGCGATGCGCTCCTATATCCAGACCTCCTGAGGAGGCTGTTTGAAAAATGCCTGCAACGGCATTTTTGAGACGGCACCGGCCCTCTCCCGTTCCGAAGATCACGAATATGTCCGGGGGACATATTCGCTGAGGGGGCCTGCCACCCGCAGGATACTACCGTTGGGTGGCAGGGTGGGGGCGCCAAAAAACAAAATGGGGCCGGTGCCGCAAAATTCGCATGCGCGAATTTTCGAACGGACTCTGAGGCGCCACCTTCCTCCACCTTGTCGGAGAAGGGCGGCGCGCCTACATTCGCAGCCATGGATACCACCGCTCTCACGCTCAGCCCCTCTGCCGCCGCGCGCGTTGCCGCCATCGCCGCGAAGCAGGGCAAGCCCGCGATCCTGCGCCTTGCCGTCGAAGGGGGCGGATGCTCGGGCTTCCAGTATCGCTTCGGACTGACCGATGCTGCCGATGCCGACGATTCGGTGACGCAGACCGATGGCGTCTCGCTGGTGGTCGATTCGGTCAGCCTCGATCTGGTGAGCGGCTGCGTGGTCGATTACGTCGAATCGCTGGGCGGCGCGGCGTTCCGGGTCGAGAATCCGAATGCCTCTGCCGGGTGCGGCTGCGGATCGAGCTTCGCGATCTGATCGCAGCAGAATAGCGCTGAATACGAGAAGGGCCGGAAGTTCGACTTCCGGCCCTTCCCGTTTGTCCCTCAGGGTTTCGGCGCTGGTGCCGGGGCTTGCCAGACCAGCCCCGGCGCATCGGCCACGAACGTATCGAGCACCCCGTCGGCGACCTTGATCGGCCCGCCGATCCGCGTGGCGCCGGGGATCGACTGGATCGCGGTGGCCTTGTCCGCCAGCGCCTTCGCCTCTGCAAAGTCACGCGGCGCGGCCTCGCTGCCCTCCAGTGCGGCATTCAGGCCATCGACCGTCAGGCGCAGCGAACGGCCCCAGAGCGCCGTCGCATCGAGCCAGGGCGCCGCTTCCGCCACGAACCCGCGCCCGGTCTCGCCCGGAACGCCGGCGCGGATGCGATCGGGCGCCGCCGCAAGCGCATCGGCGGCCTTGCCCAGACGGGCCAGCGCCGCGCGCAACGCGGCCACGTCACCGCTCGCCAGCGCATCGCGCACCGCATCGACCTTCGCGGCGAGCACCGGCGCCTGCGGCTGCCAGGGCTGGTGCCCGAAGGTCGGCGCGAGGTGCTGGGTGTCGAAGAAGGTCAGCAGCGCCTGCGTGGTTTCCGCATCGCCGCCCGCCATGTCACGCGCGGCGGCGCGCCAGGTGCGCTGCGCATCGTAGGCACTGTCGTTCCAGGCGAAAGCCAGCAGGCCCGCGACGGCGGGACGGCTCGCCACTTCCTGATTCATCGGATTGGCGACCACGCCTTCCAGTTCGCTGGAAAGCCCCGCCTGTCGGCGATCATAGGGCGCCATCAGCAGTCGACCGGCGGACTCGCCATAGTCGTTCACCGGGTAATTGTCCCAGAGCAGGGTCTTGCGCCCGAAGGCCTTGGTCGCGGCCTTGGCATCGGACACCGAGATCGAGGAGGGCACCACGTCGGTCCCCGTCCACTGCACCACCACGCGCGGATCGAGTGCTTCGCCCAGCGCCGTCTTGTAGGGCGAGACGGTGGCGTTGTAATATTCGGTCGGCACCATGATGAGCGCGCCGTGGCGGCCGGTATGTGCCCCAGAACTGACATTGTCGGCCGTGATATCGGCCTGCACCGCGTTCAGCAGGCTGGCTTGCGCCTTGCCCGCAGCCGCCTCTCCCGGTGCGCCGAACTTCGCCTCGTCGTCCTTGCAGTTCCATTTGGTGTATTCGATATCGTCGAAGGCGACGTAGAAGCTGCGCACGCCGCGTGCCCGCAGCGCGCCGAACTTGGCGCGGATCGCGGCAAGGTCAGCCGGATCGCTGTAGCACACCGAGGGGCCGGGCGAGATCGCATAGACGAAATTCACATGCTCGCGGTTGGCAACATCGACCACCTTCGAAAGCGCATCGAGCGTTTCGGCGGGGTAGGGATCGCGCCAGTGATCGCGGGCGTAAGTGTCGTCCTTGGGCTGTAGATATAGGTATTGGCCTTGAACCGGGCGAGGAAGGCGATGTGCGCCTCGCGCTGCGCCATGGTCCACGGCTTGCCATAGAAGCCCTCGATGGTGCCGCGCACCGGCATGGCAGGGTAATCGGCGATGGTCAGCGAGGCGATGCTGTCTTTCGCCACCAACTGCCGCAAGCTCTGCGCCGCGTGATAGAGACCGTCCGCATCCTTGCCCGCCAGCACGATCAGCGCGCCACTCTCGTCGGCCTTGCTGGCGAGGGCATAGCCTTCTTCGTGATCGGGCACGCTGGCGCCGGTCTGCGAAAGCGCCTTGGCGACCAGCGGCGTGTCCGCCGTGCCGAGCACGACCTGCACGCCCCCCGTTCGCCCTTGCCCATGCTGGAGGCGACGCGGACACGCGCCACGCCCGCCTGCGTCAGCACCTGCCGCACGAGATCGAGGCTGGAAGCGTCGGTGCCCTTGGGGGCGACGATCGACACGCTGTCACCCAGCGCGATCTGCGGCCCGGTCAGGCGCAGCGACTGCGGGGCGGGGAAGATCGCCGGTGCGGTAGCGGGCGCCGCAAGGGCAGGGACGGCGATCAGCAGCGCCGCCGCGCCTGTTGCCAGCAGACTCTTCGTTCGAAACGATCCCGACTTTCGCATAATGCCACTCGCCCCCGTCATTGGTATTTGATTGATCCGATATTGGTATCTGTGGCGACGGGATATGTCGAGATGAAAGCGTGCAGGGGATAGGGCCGCGCTCTTGACGACAGGGGGGCTCACTCCCGACAAGGCGCATCATGAAGATTGCCACATTCAACATCAACGGGATCAAGGCCCGTCTGCCCCGCCTGCTCGAATGGCTGGAGGAAACCCGCCCTTCCGTCGCCTGTCTGCAGGAGATCAAGACGCAGGACGAGGGCTTCCCGATCGAAGAGTTCGAGAAGCTCGGCTACAAGGCGCTGTGGCACGGCCAGAAGGGCTTCAACGGCGTCGCGATCCTGGCGGACGGCGAACAGCCGGTCGAAGTGCGGCGCGGGCTGGAGGGCGACCCTGAGGATCTGCACTCGCGCTATCTGGAGGCGGACGTCTTCGGGGTGCGCGTCGCGTGCATCTATCTGCCCAACGGCAATCCGGTGCCCGGGCCGAAGTTCGACTACAAGCTGCGCTGGATGGAGCGGCTGCGCGCGCGCATGGCCGAGATCGCCGCCGAGGAAGTGCCCGCGATCGTCACCGGCGACTACAACGTGATCCCGACCGATGCCGATGTGTGGTCGCCCGCCGCAATGGCCTCGGACGCGCTGATGCAGCCGGAATCGCGCGATGCCTATTACCGCCTGCTGGGCGACGGCTGGACCGATGCGGTGGCCACCCATGCGCCGCAGGGCGGGGTGTGGACGTTCTGGGACTATCAGGCCGGGGCCTGGCAGCGCGATCACGGCTTCCGCATCGATCACGCCCTGCTGTCACCCGAACTCGCCGACCGTCTGGTCGCCTGCGGCGTCGACAAGGAATACCGGGGCCGCGAGAAGTCCAGCGATCACACGCCGGTCTGGGTGGAATTGCGGGATTGAAGGGTTTTCGATCCGGCCTGAAGGCCGGATTGATGCGGCACCGGCCCACGCCCCCACCCTGCCACCCCCTAGGTTACTATTGTCGGGTGGCAGGGTGGGGGCGTGGGCCGGTGCCGCAAGCCTCCTACGGAAGCAGGAGGCTATATCATCAGCGATAGAAGATGTGGTTGTCGACCTGGGCCAGCTTCGTCAGGCCCCAGCGCGGCGAAACGCTCGTCGCGTGGAAGAACAGCGCGCCCTTGGCGGCGCTCTTCCAGGTGCCCTGATCGGCGATGCGCGCAATCGCGACAGCGCGGCTCCAGGTGTCCGAAGACGTGTCGATATGCGGCAGGCTGTGATGGCGCACGAACGAAAACTGCGAGGGCTGAAGCACCACGCCGCAGTAACTTGTCGGGAACCGACCCGAGCTGGTGCGGTTTACAATGACACGGGCCACGGCCAGCTGACCTTCGAGCGTCTCGCCGCGCGCCTCGAAATAGACGGCGCCCGCCAGGCACTTCATGTTGCGGTCGAGCTTGCCCGCGTTGTCGGCAACGTCGGACACCAGTTCGGAGAGCGAGGAAGCGCTCTGGTCCGAAGCATCGGTGGAAACAGGGTCGGCCACGTTGTCTGCATCGTCGTCTGCGGCGTCAGGTCCGGCGCTCGCTTCGGCATTGGGAAGCGGCTGGACGACAGGCTGCGACACGAAGGCCACGGGATTCTGTTCGGTCTGCCCGGGTGCCACCACCGAGGCTACCGCGCCCGATCCCAGGGCGCTCAGGAGGGTCACGAGGACCATCGCGGAACGGGCACATGCGCCCGCCCAAACCAGTTTGCTCTTCATCGAGCCTTGTTCAAGAGCGGTGAACCGGTCAGACACAGGCCCTGGAACGGATGCTCCCCCCGCGGAAAGCATGTGACCCGTTCGGCCTGCCGACGATCCCCCGTCTGCGTGCTAGCGTCCCGGGCCGATCTGCCCCGAAAGCCGCATTCGCTTCAACGAGAGCGCGCCGTTGCCAGCCCGCGAAAGCCAAGTCAACCCACCGGGTCAGCCTTCCACGAGGAGTCGTTCGCCCCCTGCGACATCCAGTTCGACGATCCACAGGTCGCGATCCTGCGCCTTTCGCCGGTCGAGGTACTCGGTAAATTCGAATGGGTTTTCAGCGTCCTGCACCCGCGAACAGTCCCATCCACGGGTGCCGTCGAGACGCGGCATCCGCTCGTAGAGACGGGCCAGACCGCCACGTTCCTGTATCGTCACAAGAATTGTTCCGGCGTCCGCCTCTCCCTTGGCGAGCACCATCGCGAATCCCCCGGCAGCCTGCGTGCGGCGAATCAGCGCGGCGACTTCGAGGTGGGCGGGCAGGCGCTGGTCCATGGCGGAAGCGTTACCCTTCGTCGGGAACGGAGGCGGGGATGGATGCGGGATTGCCGTATCCGGCCAGCCCCGAAAGCGCCATGCGCGATCGCATGAACGTTCCGGTGCCGCGCCCGATCTCCTCGCCCGTTGCATCGACCAGCCGCGATTCCGCCACCAGCACGCGGCGGCGCCCGCTGATCCACCGGCCATGCGCCGTCACCCGCCCCTCGCGCACCGGGGCGGAGAAGTGCAGGTTGAACGAGGTGGTCAGCAGGAAACGGTCGGTGACGAGGGTATTGGCGGCATAGAACGCCGCATCGTCGAGCATCTTGAAGTAGATGGTGCCGTGCGCCGCGCCTGCGGCATGAAACACCTCGGGACCAACCTCGAACGAGATCGTCGCCTCGCCTTCTTCGTGGATCGCCAGCGAAGAGCGGAACAGGCGGTTGATCGGGGCCGAGTGATAGAGCGCTTCCAGCGCCCGCCAGTGTGTCTGCGCCCCGCTGGAAGCCCCTTCGTTGGACACTGGGCGCGCGATACTGTCGTCAGGCTGCATCGCGCTCGATGACGTTGCTCAGCAGGCTGTAGATGGCTTCCGCGCTGGGCGCCGCCATCAGGGTTTCGTGCATGCGCTCGTCACGCATCATGCGCGAGATCGCCGCCAGCGCGTGGAGGTGGACCGCGCCTGCGCCATCGGGCGAGAGCAGGCCGAACACCAGATCGACCGGCTGACCGTCCGCCGCCTCGAAATCGACGGCGGCTTCCAGACGCACGAACCCGGCAACCGGGCGCTGGAGGCCGGGAATGCGGGCATGGGGAATGGCGATGCGGCGGCCGAAGCCGGTGCTGCCCAGTGCTTCGCGCTCGAACAGGTGGGCCAGCACGGTCTCGCGATCGAGATCGTAGACCTGCGCGAAAAGATCGGCGAGGCGCCCCAGAATGATCGGCTTGCTGTCCGCGCTTACCGTGGTCACGGCTTCGGGCAGCAGGGTGAAAAGATGGTTCATCGTATACGTACTGATCTGGTCCGTGACCGCCCCCGTGGTCAAATGCAGATGAGCCCCGGCTGAACCGGGGCTCCTTGCGTTGTCCGCCGTTGAAGTATCAGCCCTGGAGGCAGGACCGATGGCGCACGCTCAGCGTCAGTGCGGCTCCACCCAGCCGATCGAACCGTCGCCGCGGCGGTAAACCATATTATGGCGTCCCGTTCCAGCGTTTTTGAAGAACAGCGCATTGGTGTGCCGCAGGTCGAGCATCATCACCGCGTCCGAAACGGTGGCTTCGGGAATGTCCACGCGGGTTTCGGCGATCACCACCGGCGCTTCCTGCTCCGGCTCGTCGTCGTTCTCGTGGTGCTGCTGTTCCTCGAAGATGATGTAGGCGGCTTCCTCCACCGCGGCGGCGTGATGGGCCTGCTCGCTGCGGTCCTTGAGGCGGCGCTTGTAGCGGCGCAGCTGCTTGTCGATCTTTTCCGCCGCCTGATCGAGCGCGGGGTGCGCGTCCTGCGCGGAACCGGTGGCCTTGAGCACCAGATTCTGCATCACATGCATGATGATGTCGCATCGAAATGCGCCGGCCGGCGCACGCCCGAAGGTGACGTGCGACGAGAGGGCCCGGTTGAAATACTTCGCGATGATCGCATCGAGACGTTCGCTTGCGTAGACCTGCAGGGCCTCGCCAGTTTCGACCTGATGACCGGAAACGCGGATATCCATGGGCAATTGCTCCTCTTCTTGGCGTTATCCCTCACCCCAGAGCGGGGCATCGACTGACTTCAGAAACGCCGCATGGGTGGCGAGTTCCTCGGCAGTGGCCGCGTGGGGACGCGGCTGGCGGAAGGGACGGTCCTTTCGGACGAGGACCTTGGTTTCCGCCACGATTTCGTGTGCCTCGGCCACAAGGCCAAGGCCGATCTGGCGCCCGCCGCGCAGTTCGACATAGACCTGCGCGAGCAGTTCGGCGTCGAGCAGCGCGCCGTGCTTGGTACGATGGCTGCGATCGATGCCGTAGCGGGTGCACAGCGCATCGAGCGACAGCTTGGCGCCGGGATGGCGCTGCTTGGCCAGCGCCACGGTATCGACCATGCGATCGCGCGAGACCGCCTCGAGACCGCAGAGCGCCAACTCGGCATTGATGAAGTTGAAATCGAACCCGGCGTTGTGCGCGACCATCGGCGCATCGCCGATGAAATCGAGGAAATCCTGCGCACAGGCCGAAAACAGCGGCTTGTCGGCCAGGAAGGCATCGGACAGGCCGTGCACCGCCTCGGCCTCTGCCGGCATGCCGCGTTCGGGGTTGAAATAGGCGTGATAGGTGGCGCCCGAGGGCACCCGGTTGATCATCTCGATACAGCCGATCTCGACCATCCGGTCCCCGCTCTTGGGGTCGAATCCAGTCGTCTCGGTGTCAAAGATAATCTCTCGCATTCCTCTTCATATCTGCCTCATGACGCTTTCGTGCAAGGGCCGGACGGGGATTAATAATCTCCGCTTATCCTCTTCACGACGGCATCCACCTGATCACGGGTCTGCTCCAGCGTGGTGCCGGTATCGATCACATGGTCGGCGCGCGCGCGCTTTTCCGCGTCGGGCACCTGAAGCGCCAGAATTGCCTCGAATTTCGCCTCGGTCATACCCGGACGGGCGAGCACGCGGGCGCGCTGCATCCCGGCGGGGGCAGAGACCACCGCGACCGCATCGAGCGTCTTTTCGTAGCCCTTTTCGTAGAGCAGCGGGATATCCATCACCACCAGCGGCGCTTCGGCATGGTCGCGCAGGAAGGCCGCCCGCAGATCGGCCACGGCGGGATGGACGATCCCCTCCAGCCGCGCCATCGCCTGCGGATCGCCGAACACCGCCGCGCCCATCTTTGCGCGGTCGAGGCCACCGGGTCCGGTCGTGCCGGGAAACGCCGCCTCGATGGCGGGCAGCAGCGCGCCGCCCGGTCCTTGCAGGACGTGGACCGCCGCATCGGCATCGAACACCGGCACGCCAAGCTCGCGCAGCATCGTCGCCACGGTCGACTTGCCCATGCCGATCGAACCGGTCAGGCCCAGAATGACGGGGCGGTTGTCGGTCGTTTTCGGGCCAGGCACGCCCGCCTCCTTACGACAGGATCAGGCGGCGCAGATCGGCGTCGTGCTCGCGCGGGGGCGAGCGCCGAAGAAGCGCGCGAAGGCCTCGTCCGCCTGCCCGATCAGCATGGAAAGACCATCGATCGTCTCGAACCCCGCCGCCCGCGCGGCTTTCAGGAACTGGGTGTCGAGCGGGCTGGTGACGATATCGTAGACGACGCTGTTCGGCGGCGCGTGGCTGAAGTCGAACGGCAGCGGCGGCTGGCCGGTCATGCCCAGCGCACTGGCGTTCACCACCAGATCGAACAGCTGCTCGCGGTCGTCGAAGGCGAAATCGGTGGGCGTGGCGAAATGTTCGGTGGCGATGGCGTGGTGATCGTCACCCAGCGCAACCTCGGCGAGCAGGTCCTGCGCCCGCTCTGCCTCGCGCCCCGCCAGCACCACGACGAAGCCCTCCGCCGTCAGCCCCGCAACGATCGCGCGCGCAGCGCCGCCGGTGCCGATCACGCGGGCCATGCGGAACAGGTGCGTTTCGGCAAGACGGGGCCGCAGCGGTTCGAGAAATCCCGAAGCGTCGGTGTTGTAGCCGGTCAGCGAGCCGTCGGCCTCGCGCACCACGGTGTTCACCGCGCCGATGCGCTCGGCCAGCGGATCGAGGCGGTCCATCATCGGCAGCACCAGCTGCTTGTGCGGCATCGTCACATTGCACCCGCGCCACAGCGGATCGGCCCGGCGGCGGGCGATGTAATCGGCCAGATCGTCGACATGGACGAGGCAGTGATCGTAGCGCCCTTCGAGGCCGAGCTTGCCCAGCCAGAAATTGTGGATCGCAGGCGATTTCGACTGCGCGATCGGATCGCCGATCACTTCTGCATAAGGAACGGTATCGGTCACGCGTCGAGATCTCCCAGCTGGCGCAGCGCCGCCTGCACCTTCAGCAGCGGCATGCCCAGGATCGTGAAATAGTCGCCTTCGATGTGCTCGAACAGCTGCACGCCGCGCGCCTCGATGCGGAAACAGCCCACGCACCCGGCGATGGCGGGCCATTCGGCATCGAGATAGGTCTCGATGAAGGCCTCGCTCAACGGCGCGACGTGCAGGTCGGCGCGCGCGGGCGCTTCCCACACCACCTTGCCGTCGCGCACCAGCGCCGCCGCGCTGTGCAGGCGCATGACCTTGCCCGAGAAGAAGCGCAAATGCTCCGCAGCACCTTCGCGACTGCCCGGCTTGTCGAACCGGCGGCCTTCGCACTCGACGAGACTGTCACTGCCGAGCACGAGGCGGCCCTCAGCTTGCGCGCTGATCGCCTGCGCCTTCGCACGGGCGAGGGCGAGGGCGATCTTTTCGGGCGGCGCATCGCCGAGGCCGGCCTCCAGCGCGCGTTCGTCGATATGCGCAGGGATCGGCTCGTGCGCGATACCGGCGGCTTCGAGCATGGCGCGGCGCGAGGCGCTTTGCGAGGCGAGGATCAGCATCGTCTTGGCTCTTTCAGATCGGCTTCGGGCCGGTCTGGCCCTGCGTGCCCGCCGCGCGGCGCTCGTTATAGAGGTTGATGATCGCCGCCGCCGTCTCCTCGATGGAGCGGCGCGAGACGTCGATCACCGGCCAGGAATTGTCCGCGAACATGCGCCGCGCATATTTCAGCTCCTGCTCGACCATCTCGACCTGCACATAGTCGGTATCGGGCGACTGGCTGAGCGAGAGCAGGCGGTTGCGACGGATCTGGATCAGCCGCTCGGACGCCGTGGTCAGTCCGACGACCAGCGGGCGCTTCAGCCCGAACAGCGAAGGCGGCGGCGGGCTTTCGACCACGATGGGAATGTTCGCGACCTTGTACCCGCGATTGGCGAGATAGATCGAGGTCGGCGTCTTGGACGTGCGCGAGACGCCCGCGAGCACGATGTCGCACTCCTCCCAGTCTTCCCACGCGATGCCGTCATCATGGGCGATGGTGAACTGGATCGCATCGACGCGCGCGAAATAGGCCTCGTCCAGCTGGTGCTGGCGACCGGGACGGCCCTTGGCTTCCTGCCCCAGCAGCGCTTCGAGCGCATCGGTCACACCGTCGAGCACGGCGATCGCGGGCAGGCCCAGCGCCTGACAGCGCGCCTCCAGCCGCCCGCGCGTCTCCTCGTTGACCAGCGTGAAGAACACGAGGCCGGGGTTCGCGGCGATCTCGCCCATGATCCGGTCGAGGTGCTGCTGCGAGCGCACCATCGGCCAGAAATGGCGCAGGACATCGCTGTCATCGAACTGCGCCAGCGCCGCCTTGGCGATCATTTCCAGCGTCTCGCCAGTGGAGTCCGAAAGCAGATGCAGGTGAAAACGCGCCATGAGTCAGGGAGTACCGGGTGCTGTGGGAAGGGCTGTGGATAGAGGGCGGCATAAACCACGGGATAGTTCCGGTGACAACTCGCAACCACGATTCCATCCCCGCACCCACCGATTCCCCGACGGCTTTTGGACAGGCCCAGGACTCTTCCCACAGGCTGGGGATAAGACTCATAACTTTGCTTTGACTCTGACTCTGTCGAGAGTCGCAAAACGCAGGCAGCCTGTTCATTTCGGGACAAATCGGGCAAGGACCCGCAATCCCCGATTTCCACAGGCCCAACAACTCCTGAATCCTTAATTCAAGAATCTCTTATTTTTTTTGATCGGACCCGAAACGCAATGCCCGGACCTCTCCTGAACGCCCTGCGCGGCGAAAATATCCGCCGCCGCCCGGTGTGGCTCATGCGTCAGGCAGGACGCTATCTCCCCGAATATCGCGCGCTTCGGGCCGAGAAGGGCGGCTTCCTCGCGCTGGTCTATGATTCCGCCGCCGCCGCCGAAATCACCCTCCAGCCGATCCGCCGTTTCGGCTTCGACGGCGCGATCCTGTTTTCCGACATCCTGATCGTGCCTTATGCGATGGGGCAGGGGCTGGAATTCCTGGCGGGCGAAGGCCCCAAGCTCTCTCCCAAGCTGGTCGATCACGCGCTGTCCTCGCTCACCGCCGTGCCGGAGAGACTCTCTCCGATCTATGACACCGTGAAGCGCGTCGTTGCCGACCTTCCGGGTGAGGTGACGATGCTGGGCTTTGCGGGAAGTCCCTGGACGGTGGCGACGTATATGGTCGCAGGCGAAGGGAGTCGGGATCAGGCAGAAACGCGGGCGATGGCCTGGCGCGATCCGCAAGCGTTCCAGGCGATCATCGATGCCATCGTGGAAGTCACGATCGAGTATCTCTCCGGCCAGATCGCCGCAGGTGCCGAAGCGGTGCAACTGTTCGACAGCTGGGCCGGGACTCTGGCTCCGTCCGAATTCGAGCGCTGGGTCATCGCCCCCAATGCGCGGATCGCCGCCGAGATTCACCGCCGCCATCCCAGTGTGCCGGTGATCGGCTTCCCCAAGGGCGCGGGCGAGAAACTCCTCGCCTATGCCCGCGAGACCGGAGTCGATGCCGTGGGGATCGACGAGACGATAGACCCGGTGTGGGCCGCGCGCGAACTGCCACAAGGGCTTCCCGTGCAGGGCAATCTCGATCCGCTGGTGCTGCTGGCAGGCGGCGCCTCGCTGGAACTGGAAGCCCGCCGCGTGCTCGATGCCTTCGCCGATCGTCCCCATGTTTTCAATCTGGGCCATGGCATCGGCCAGTTCACCCCGATCGAGCATGTCCAGCGGCTGCTCGATGTGGTGCGCAGCGTGGACTGAATGCGCCTTGACCCGAGCGGCAACGTTCAGGAAAGGTCAGGGTTACAGGACGTAAGGGGCCTGAAAAGGGCTGGACCAGAGAGGCGCGGCCGCGCCCAAGGGATGTTTCATGGAGTTTCTGCAGTCGATCTATCCGTGGCTGAAGGCGGGTCACATCATCTTCGTGATCTTCTGGATGGCAGGCCTGTTCATGCTGCCGCGCTATTTCGTCTATCATCAGGAGGCTGAGCCCGGTTCGCCCGAGGAAGCGCGCTGGATCGACCGCGAGGCCAAGCTGCGCACGATCATCCTGACGCCTTCGCTGATCGCGGTCTGGGTGTTCGGGGTGCTGCTGGCAACCGCGATGGGCTTCTGGATGGCGCCGTGGCTCCATGCCAAGCTCCTGCTGGTGGTGCTGCTTTCGGGCTATCATGGCTGGCTGGTCGGCTATGCGAAGAAGCTGGCGCGCGGTGAACGTCCGCTCTCGGGCAAGGCACTGCGCATGCTGAACGAAGTGCCGAGCATCGCGGCAGTGCTGATCGTCGTGCTGGTTGTCGTTAAACCCTTCTGAACAAGCGAATTTGCCGAGAAAAGGCGCGCGGGGGAAACTGGCCTTCCGCGCGCTTTTTCGTATCTGGAACTCTGTGACCCTGTCGGGCTGCGCGGTCAGGCAGACTCGGTCTGCCCCGGTCGGGCCTCCGTCCGAAGATCATCCGTTGACCAAAGGCACCGGCGCGCTTATTTGAAGCGCGTCCGGCAATGGGTTCCACGGGAACCCGGAACGCCACCCGGATCCGCTTTCCCCAAGCCTTTCGATCCTTCGCGTTTTACGAAAATCCGCTTTTCAAAAAAATTGTCGGCCGAACCCTCTTCCACTCCGGAATAAAAACAAGACACACGAAAATGCATCTCAAAGAACTCAAGAAGAAGTCGTCGGCCGAACTGGTCGAAATGGCCGAAGACATGGGCGTTGAAAGCGCCTCGACGCTGCGCCGTCAGGATCTGATCTTCGCGATCCTCAAGGAAGTGGCCGAGGATGGCGAGGAAATCATCGGGCAGGGCACCATCGAAGTGCTGACCGATGGCTTCGGCTTCCTACGCAACCCGGAAGCGAACTATCTCGCCGGTCCCGACGATATCTATGTCTCGCCCAATCAGGTCCGCAAATGGGGCCTGCGCACCGGCGATACCGTGGAAGGCGAAATCCGCGCCCCCAAGGAGGGCGAGCGCTACTTCGCCATCACCAAGCTGCAGAGCGTCAACTTCGACGATCCCGATGCGGTGCGCCACCGCGTCAACTTCGACAACCTGACGCCGCTCTATCCCGATCAGCGCCTCAAGCTCGACAACCTGGACCCCACGGTCAAGGACAAGTCCAGCCGCGTGATCGATCTCATCTCGCCGCAGGGCAAGGGCCAGCGCGCGCTGATCGTCGCGCCGCCGCGCACCGGTAAGACCGTGCTGCTGCAGAACATCGCCAAGGCGATCACCGACAATCACCCCGAGGTGTTCCTGCTCGTCCTGCTGGTCGACGAACGCCCCGAGGAAGTCACCGACATGCAGCGCAGCGTGAAGGGCGAGGTGATCTCCTCGACCTTCGACGAGCCCGCGCAGCGTCACGTCCAGGTCGCCGAAATGGTGATCGAGAAGGCCAAGCGCCTTGTCGAGCACAAGCGCGACGTGGTGATTCTGCTCGACTCGATCACCCGTCTGGGCCGCGCCTACAACACCGTTGTCCCCTCGTCGGGCAAGGTGCTGACCGGCGGTGTCGACGCCAACGCCCTGCAGCGCCCCAAGCGCTTCTTCGGTGCGGCGCGCAACATCGAGGAGGGCGGTTCGCTCTCGATCATCGCCACGGCCCTGATCGATACCGGCAGCCGCATGGACGAGGTCATCTTCGAAGAGTTCAAGGGCACCGGTAACTCGGAAATCGTCCTCGACCGCAAGGTGGCGGACAAGCGCATCTTCCCGGCGCTCGACGTCGGCAAGTCGGGCACCCGCAAGGAAGAGCTGCTGGTGCCGAAGGACCAGCTCACCAAGATGTGGGTGCTGCGCCGCATCCTCATGCAGATGGGCACCGTCGATGCGATGGAGTTCCTGCTCGACAAGATGAAGGACTCCAAGACCAACGAGGACTTCTTCTCGACGATGAACCAGTAAGGGTTCTTCGCCGGAACCATACGCTGGAACCAAAAAAGGGGGGCGATCCCGGTCATGAGCATCCTGACGTTACTGGCAGCAACAGCCTCCGCTTCGGCCCCCGCGATGGGTGGCCCGGCGGAGATCTGGCAGCACATCGTCACCGATTTCTCGAACCTGGGATCGCCCGCCGCGCTGTCTGCCTTCGTGCAGGTGCTGATGATCGACGTGGTGCTGGCGGGCGACAATGCGATCGTCGTCGGTGCCCTTGCGGCGGGCCTTCCTGCTGACCAGCGCCGCAAGGTCATCACTATCGGTGTGCTTGCCGCGCTGGTGATGCGCATCGGCTTTGCGCTGATCGTCACCTGGCTGCTCGGCATTGTCGGGCTGGTGTTCGCAGGTGGGCTGCTGCTGCTGTGGGTCGCCTGGAAGATGTACCGCGAGACCCGCGCGCAGGGTTCCGCAGGTTCTCCCGAAGTGGACGGCGACGAGCATTCCGGCCTCACCGCATCCAAGAGCTTCGGCGCGGCGGTGTTCTCCGTGGCGCTGGCGGACGTGTCGATGTCGATCGACAACGTGCTGGCGGTGGCGGGCGCCGCGCGCGACCATCCCGGTATCCTGATCGTCGGCCTGATCGTGGCTGTGGCGCTGATGGGCGTGGCGGCGAATGTGATCGCCAAGTATATCGACCGTTACCGCTGGATCGCCTGGGTGGGCCTTGCGGTGATCGTCTATGTGGCCGTCAAGATGATCTACGAAGGCTTCGTGGACCCGCAGCTGGGTATCATCACCCTGCTATCCTGAACGCGCTTAAAAGTGCCTCGGAGCGCTTCCATCGATCCTAAATAAGACCTTGCGTCGGAAGACGTAAAGGGGGTGCAGGGGGGCTATGCTCCCCTGCGTAATCACTTCCACTCCTTCACGGAACCAGCACCGTAGACCCCGTCGTCTCCCGGTTCTCCAGCGCCCGGTGTGCCTCGGCCGCTTCGGCCAGCGCGAAAGTGCGCCCGATCTTCGGGACGAGTACGCCGCTGGCGATCCGGTCGAACAGCTTGGCGGACGCGATCCGCAGTGCCTCGGGTGTGCCCACGTAGTCCGCCAGCGTAGGCCGGGTGAGATACAGCGAGCCGCCGCGCATCAGGTCGAGCGGGGTGATCTCGCCCACCGCGCCCGAGGCATTGCCGAAGCTCGCCATCAGCCCGCGCGGGCGCAGGCAGGCGAGCGAGGCGTTCCACGATGTCTTGCCGACGCCATCGTAGACGACATGGCACATCGCCCCGCCGGTGATCGCGCGCACGGCCTCGGGCAGCGTATCAAAGGGGCCGTGGAGCGAGTGCTCGGTCGGCACGCTCGCGGCTTTTTCGGCGCTGCCGCAGTGGGCGATCACCGTTGCGCCCTTGTCGGTCAGCCAGGGCACCAGCAGCGAGCCGACACCGCCTGCCGCCGCATGGACGAGCGCCACGGTGCCTGCCGTGACCGGATAGGTATCCTCGGCCAGGTAGCAGGTGGTCAGGCCCTTGAGCAGCACCGCTGCGGCAATCTCGGGCGAGATCGCATCGGGGATCGGGATCGCGCGCGCGGCCTCGATTACCCGGTGAGTTGCATAGGCGCCGTTGCTGCCGACGCAGCAGCCCACGCGCTCACCCATGGCGAAACCCGAGACGCCTTCTCCCAGCGCGACGATCCGCCCAACGCTTTCGGTGCCGAACTGCACCGGCAGCGGCCCCGGATAGAGACCCTTGCGAAAGTACGTCTCGATGAAGTTCAGTCCTACCGCCTCGGTCGCGATGACGATCTGGCCGGGAGCGGGCGTGGGGACGGCGAAGTCCTCGCGCTCGATCACCTCGGGGCCGCCGTGCCGATGGGCGATCATGCGGTATGGCTGGGTCATTGGAACTACTCCGTTGGGCTCAGGTCACGCGGCGGAAGGTGTCCGCGCGCGAGACCTTCCAGGCGTGGGCGTATTGCGTGGCGAGGGGATCGGCCAGCAGTTCACCGGGTTGCAGGAACTCGTAGACTTCATCGAGCGGCCCCGCCTTGGCGCTGTCGATCCGCTGGTACATGTCGTGCGGGCTCAGTTCCCAAGGGCTGCGATAGCCCATGGCGACGACGATCTCGCGGAGGGCCTTCAGCGTCTCGTGGTGGAAGCGGGCGACGCGCTCGGCCTTGTCGTCCACCACCAGCCCGCGCTGGCGCCACTCGCTCTGGGTGGCGACGCCGGTGGGGCAATTGCCGGTGTGGCACTTCATCGACTGGACGCAGCCCAGCGAGAACATGAAGGCGCGCGCAGCGTTGCACCAGTCCGCGCCCATGGCGAAGGCACGGGCCATTCCGGCGCCGGAATGGATCTTGCCCGAGGCACCCAGACGGATCTGCGACTTCAGGTTGACGCCCACCAGCGCGTTGCGCATCAGCGTCAGTCCCTCGCGCAGCGGCATGCCGACATTGTCCGTCAGCTCCTGCGGCGCGGCGCCGGTGCCGCCCTCGGCCCCGTCGACGACGATGAAATCGGGCGTGATCCGGGTTTCGACCATGGCCTTCACGATCGCCATGATCTCATGCGGCTGACCGACGCAGAGCTTGAACCCGGTCGGCTTGCCGCCCGACAGCTCGCGCAACTGCTCCACCCATTCGAGCAGGCCGATGGGCGTGGAGAAGGTCGAGTGACCGGCAGGGGAGAGGCAATCCTCGCCCACTTCCACCTTGCGCGCCTCGGCGATCTCGGGCGTCACCTTGGGGCCGGGAAGGACGCCGCCGTGGCCGGGCTTGGCGCCCTGGCTCAGCTTGATCTCGATCATCTTGACCTGGTGGTCGGCGGCCTGCTCGGCGAAGAGTTCGGGGTTGAACGAGCCGTCCTTGTGGCGGCATCCGAAATAGCCGCTGCCCAGTTCCCAGATCAGGTCGCCGCCGTGCTTGCGGTGATAGCGGCTTATCGATCCTTCGCCGGTGTCATGCGCGAATCCGCCGAGCGCTGCACCCTTGTTGAGCGCCTCGATGGCATTGCCTGACAATGAGCCGAAGCTCATCGCCGAGATGTTGAGCAGCGCACTGTCATAGGGCTTGGCGCGGGTCGAACCGATGCGGGTGTGCCACGAAGGCGGGGCCTTCTCGTTCGGCGCGATCGAATGCCCAAGCCATTCGTATTCCTCGGAATAGACGTCCAGCTCGGTGCCCATCGGGTGCGAGTCTATGGTACCCTTGGCGCGGGCATAGACGAGGCCGCGTTCCTCGATGGTGTAAGGGCGCCCTTCGCGGTCGCCCTCGACGATGTAGGCGCGCAGGAACGGGCGCAGGTCCTCGAACAGCCAGCGCACGCGGGCGATCAGCGGGTAGTTGCGGCGCAGCGCATGGCGGTCCTGCGCGAAGTCCCAGACGGCGATCAGCAGCAGCGGCACGCTCAGGATCAGCCACCAGTGCAGCAGGGGAACGAGGGCGAAAAGCGCGGTCAACAGCAGCAGCAGGGCCGGAACGGTGTAGCGGGGCAGAGGGGCCATGGTCTGTCAGACCTCCGCACGCGGGCAGGGCGCGGTGGGCACCTGCGATGAATATGTCATGGTCGTCTCCCGTTTTTGGTTCTGGTCGGGGTTTCGGCTCAGGCTAGGACGATGCGATGGCTTTGCCCACTGTTTCCGGCACTTGGCACTTGCAAAAGCGCGGCGATGGACTTTGCGACGCGCATGTGTCAGCACATGAGGGTCGATAAGGTTCCGGGGCCATCGGGGAGAGACGACGATGAAGATGAATGTCGAAGTCGAATGCACGCCGGAAGAGGCGCGCCGCTTTCTCGGCCTTCCCGATGTGACCCGCGCGAACGAGGTCTATGTCGAGGCGCTGACCAACGCGATGAAGGGCGTGGGCAGCTTTGAGCAGATGCAGGAACTGTCCAAGCAGATTGCGCCGATGGGACAGTTCGGCCTCAAGATGTTCCAGCAGTTCCTCGAAAGCGGTGCCGCGATGGCGATGGGCGGAGCGGGAATGGGCACTTCGGGCAGCAAGCCGCGCAAGGACGATTGACGCGAGCGCCTGCCCGCGCTTTGCATCATCCATGACCGATACGATCTTCGCGCTGTCGAGTGGTTCGCCACCCGCAGCGATAGCCGTTGTGCGCGTGAGCGGACCGCAGGCCGGCACGGCCCTTGCCGCGCTGTGCGGCGGGCGTTTGCCCGAGCTGCGCCGGGCGAGTTTTCGTCCTTTACGCGACGAGAACGGAGCGCTGCTCGATCACGCGCTGGTGCTGTGGTTTCCGGGGCCTGCGACGGCGACGGGTGAGGACCTTGCCGAATTGCATCTCCATGGCGGCCGTGCGGTTGTTCGCGCTGTCGAAGCGGCGCTGGCGGCGATACCCGGTCTGCGTCCGGCGGAGGCGGGTGAGTTCACCCGGCGATCTTTCGCCAATGGCCGGATGGATCTTGCCGAGGCCGAAGGGCTGGCCGATCTGCTTTCTGCAGAAACGGAACTCCAGCGCCAGAATGCGGTGGCACTGGCGGGCGGCGCGCTTTCGCGCGAGGTCGAAAGGTGGCGCGCCGAGGTGCTGACGCTCTCGGCACTGGTCGAGGCGGCGCTCGATTTCGCGGACGAGGATGACGTCGAGGGACTTCCGCCTGCCTTCGCAGAACGCCTCGCAATGTTTCACGTGGAACTTTCCGACTGGCTCACTCGCCCTCGCGCCGAGGTGCTCAAGGAGGGCTTCCGCGTTGTGCTGGCGGGGCCACCCAACGCGGGCAAGTCCACGCTGTTCAATGCACTGGTCGAGGATGAGGCGGCGATCACCTCTCCGCTGGCGGGCACCACGCGCGACGTCCTGACCCGCGCGGTCGCCATCGGCGGCGTCGCCTTCGTGTTCGGCGATACCGCCGGTCTGCGCGACGAAACGGGCGACGCCATCGAGGCCATCGGTATCGATCGCGCCAGAGCGGAACTCGGTCGGGCCGACCTGGTGCTCTGGCTTGGCCCTGAAGGCGAAGGGCCGGAGGGAAGTTGGGAAATCGCCGCGCAGATCGACCGCGAAGGCACTTCGGAGAAACGCGCGCCCCGCCATCGGCTGTCCGCCGCGACGGGGGAGGGACTGGACTCCCTGCGCCGCGATCTGGTCGAACACGCGCGAGGCACCTTGCCGAAGCCCGGCGCGGTGGCACTCAATGCGCGGCAGGCCAAAGCGATCGGCGAGGCGGTCGATGGGCTTGCCATTGCCCTGTCGGCGCATGATCCGCTGGTGGTCGCCGAAGGGCTGCGTCTGGCGCGTCTGGCGTTCGATGCGCTGACCGGGCGTGCAGCGACAGAGGACATGCTCGATGCCCTGTTCGGACGCTTCTGCATCGGCAAGTGATGTTCCACGTGGAACATTTGCGCGGGTAAAATCGCGTTTGCACTTTGACCGGAGTCGTGGACTGGCGTAAGCGCGAAGTCGAAATGCATTCCTTCGACGTTATCGTGATCGGCGGCGGCCATGCCGGCTGCGAAGCTGCGGCTGTCGCGGCCCGCATGGGTGCGCGCACCGCGCTCGTCAGCTTCGATCCCGCCACCATCGGCGCGATGAGCTGCAACCCGGCCATCGGCGGCCTCGGCAAGGGCCACCTCGTGCGAGAGGTTGACGCGTTCGACGGCCTTATCGCCCGCGCCGCCGATGCCTCGGCCATCCATTATCGCATGCTCAACCGCTCCAAGGGCAGTGCGGTGCAGGGCCCGCGCGTGCAGGCCGACCGAGCGCTGTTCAAGGCGGCGATCCATCACCTGCTGGCGTGTCAGGGCGACCTCACCATCGTCGGTGGCGAGGCGGCGGACCTGATCGTCGAGGGCGGCGCGGTGTGCGGCATCGAACTGGCGGACGGCTCGCGGCTGAGCGCCGGGGCGGTCGTGCTGTGCACCGGCACGTTCTTGGGCGGCACGCTGTTCCGGGGCGAGGAGCGACTGACCGGCGGACGGATCGGCGAGGCCTCGGCCCAGCGCCTTGCTGCGCGCCTTCGCGATGCGGACCTGCCGATGGCCCGCCTCAAGACCGGAACACCGCCGCGCCTCGATGGGCGCACCATCGACTGGGCACGTCTGGAAGTGCAGCCTTCCGATGGCGAGCACTGGACGATGTCGGCGCTCGGCGCACCGAATACCGAAGGGCAGGACGGGGGCGCGCGTCGCACTGTCCCGCAAGTGTTCTGTGCCGTCACGCGGACCAATGCCCACACGCACGATCTGATCCGCGCCAACCTCGATCGCTCGCCGCTGTTCAGTGGTGCTATCGGCGCGCGTGGTCCGCGCTATTGTCCGTCGATCGAGGACAAGATCCATCGTTTCGCCGATCGTGACAGCCACCAGATATTCCTGGAGCCGGAGGGCCTGACGACGCCGCTGGTCTATCCCAACGGGGTCAGCACCTCGTTGCCGACCGATGTGCAACTGGCGATGATGCGCTCGATGGACGGGCTTGAGCGCGTCGAGATGGCGGTGCCGGGCTATGCGGTGGAATACGATCACATCGATCCGCGTGCGCTGCGGCACAGTTTGGAACTGCGCGATATGCCGGGGCTCTACTGCGCGGGCCAGATCAACGGCACGACGGGATACGAGGAAGCGGCAGCGCAAGGACTGGTCGCAGGGATGCACGCGGCGGCCAAAGTGCTCGGGCGCGAAGCGGCGCCCATCGACCGCGCAAACTCCTATATGGCGGTGATGATCGATGACCTGACGCTGCACGGGGTGAGCGAGCCCTATCGCATGCTGACCGCGCGGGCCGAATATCGCCTCCGCCTTCGTGCCAACAACGCCTCGACCCGGCTGACCCCTCTGGCGATCGCGGCGGGGACGGTCGGGGCGGAACGATGCGCGTGGTTCGCGCAGCGTGGCGAGCAGCGTGCAGCGCTGGAATCGGCGTTCGATACAAAGGTCGGCGCCGTCGATCTCGTCGCGCAGGGCTTGCCGGTCCGTACCGATCAGGGGCGCCTGCCGGTGCGCGAATGGCTGCGGTTCGGCGGCATCGAATTGGCACATCTGCTGCCGTGGATCGACGGGGCGGAAGGTGCCGATCCCGATCTGCTCGAAGAGCTGGTCGAGGATGCCGAATATGCGCCGTACCTCGACCGGCAGGAGCGCGAACTGCGCGACTTGCGGGCCAGCGAAACACTGCGACTGGCAGACGATTTTCCTTACGATCAGGTACCGGGCCTGTCGCACGAGATGGTCGAGAGACTGACGTCGGCGCGACCGGCGACGCTGGCGGCGGCAGGGCGCGTACCGGGCATCACGCCCGCCGCGCTCGCCGCGCTGCTCGTCCATGCCCGGCGGGAGGCAGCATGATTACCAATGAGAGCGAAGCGCAGGCCTGGCTGGCAGCGCGCCCCGAATACGATGCCACTGCGCGCGAGCGGATCGAGACGCTGATCGCGATGCTGGTGGAAGAGAACAAGGTGCAGAACCTCGTCTCTGCCGCCAGTCTTGATCAGGTGTGGCAACGCCATATCGTCGACAGCGCGCAGCTGCTGGCCCATGTTCCACGTGAAACATCCGGCGTCTGGCTCGACCTTGGCACCGGTGCTGGTTTCCCCGGCCTAGCGGTAGCCGCCCTGCGCCCGGACCTGGAAGTGGTGATGGTCGAATCGCGGGCCCGCCGCATCGACTGGCTCGACCGGGCGCGGATCGCGATGGGCCTGGACCGCGCGCAGGTGGTCGGCAGCCGTCTTGAACTGGTCGAATCGCGCGACGTGAGTGTGGTTTCCGCGCGCGCCTTTGCACCGCTCGACAAACTTCTCGCATTGTCTGCCCGATTTTCCACAAGCGAAACGATTTGGGTGTTGCCCAAGGGGCGGTCTGCACAGCAAGAATTGGACGACCTTCGCAAGTGGCGGCACATGTTCCACGTGGAACAGTCCCTGACGGACCCGCAGGCAGGCATCATCGTCGGTACGCTGACCGACGGGAAGGACAGGACCAGATGATCCGTATCGCCATTGCCAACCAGAAGGGCGGAGTCGGCAAGACCACCACCGCCATCAACGTGGCTACGGCCCTTGCGGCAACGGGCTGGAACACCCTGCTGGTCGATCTCGATCCGCAGGGCAATGCCTCGACCGGGATCGGCGTTTCGGCGGCGGATCGCGAATATTCGACTTACGACCTGCTGGTCGATGGCGCGCCGCTGCGCCAGTGCGTGGTGGGGACGTCGATCCCCAACCTCGACCTCTTGCCCGCGACCGTCGATCTGTCCGGCGCCGAGGTGGAGCTGGTGAGTGCGGAGGATCGCACGCATCGTCTGGGCAAGGCGCTCTCGGTCGAAAATCCCTACGACGTCTGTCTGATCGATTGCCCGCCTTCGCTGGGTCTGCTGACGCTGAATGCGCTGACCGCTGCCGATACGTTGCTGGTCCCGCTCCAGTGCGAGTTCTTCGCGCTCGAAGGGCTGAGCCAGCTGTTGCAGACGGTGGAGCGGGTGCAGCAGCGCTTCAATCCAGAACTCGGCATCATCGGCATTGCCCTGACGATGTACGACCGCCGCAACCGGTTGACCGATCAGGTTTCCGAGGATGTGCGCTCGGTGCTGGGGCAGCTGGTGTTCGAGACAGTGATCCCGCGCAATGTGCGCCTGTCGGAAGCGCCCAGCCATGGCGTTCCGGCGCTTATCTACGATCATGCCTGCGCCGGTAGCCGCGCCTATATGGCGCTGGCCCGCGAGCTGATCACACGACTGCCCGAAAAGAGGAAAGCGGCATGAACGACGATTCCATCATCCGCATCACGCCGCCGCAAAGTCCGGTGACGCCTCGCCAGAAGCCCAAGGGTCTCGGGCGCGGCCTTGGCGCACTGCTGGGCGAGACGCGGCGCGAGGAACCAGTTGCGGGTGCAGGACACAATTCGGGCGCGGTGGCGACGCCGCGCGTCGGCGGTCTGGCGGTTCTGACGATTGCCGATATCGTGCCGCATCCCGATCAGCCGCGCCGCATCTTCAACGAGGAGGCGTTGGGCGAACTGGCTGCCTCGATCGAGCAGCGCGGGGTGATCCAGCCCGTGATCGTGCGACCGATACCGGGTGGCAAGTACCAGCTCGTCGCCGGTGAGCGTCGCTGGCGCGCGGCGCAGAAGGCGCACCTCCACGAGATTCCGGCGCTGGTCCGCGAACTGACCGAGCGCGAGGTGATGGCGCTGGCGCTAATCGAGAACCTCCAGCGCGAGGATCTCAACCCGATCGAAGAGGCCCGCGCCTATCAGCGCCTCGCCGAATCGGAGAGCATGACTCAGGCCGAGATCGCCCGCATGGTCGACAAGAGCCGCAGCCATGTCGCCAACTTCCAGCGCCTGCTGGCGCTCCCCGACGATGTGATCGGGCTGGTCGAGACCGGTGAGTTGTCGATGGGGCATGCTCGCGCGCTGATCGGTTGCGAGGGTGCGTTCGAGATCGCCGAGGCGGCCATCGCCAGGCAGATGTCGGTGCGCGAGATCGAGAAGCTGGTGCGCAAGAAGGCGCGCGGCACCACCGAACCGCGCCGCGCCCGCACCGCGCGCAGTTCCACGCAGGATGCCGATATCGCGGCGATGGAACAGCACCTTGAGGAATTTCTCGGCCTGCCGGTGAAGATCGATGCCGATGCCGATCCGCGTTCGGGCACCGTCTCGATCCGCTATGCCACGCTCGATCAGCTCGATCTGGTATGCCAGCGGCTTACCGGCGGCGGGATCTGATCCGGCGACGGTAATTTCGACCGCTGTGATCGAACAGGGAAGGGCTGCATCGCGCGGCCCTTTTTCGTATCAGCGCCGTAGCGGCGCCTTGCTGCCGGGCGACAGTCTGGAGCCGGTATCGACATAGGCATAGTCGATCACCGGGCTGCTGTGCGCTGCCGCAGGGGATGCTGCGGTAGGCTGCTGGACCGGCGCGGGAGTGGATTGCGCACCCGAGGGGGCTACGGGAACCATCATCACCGGCACCATGCCCGGCGCATAGCCATAGACGTATCCCGGCTCCCCGCGCGCTGCCGCTTCGTAGCGGGCGGCGTAGCTGTCGAGATAGGCCTCGCACTCGCCACTGTCATAACCGGCGGCACCATCGCGATAGCCAAGGCGGCGGTGGCAGTCGTCTAGCCAGGCGGCGCGCGCGGCGGGATCGAAGCTGAACTGGATGGGGGCAGGTGCCGGTGCGGGAGCAGACTCGGGCGCCACAGCTTTTGCAAGGGCTGGCGTGGCCGACAGTGCCGCGAAGCTGAGGGCAAGGGCGCAAAGGCTGCGCAGGCGAACGATAGCGTGTCGGTCCATATGCGGACTTTAACGCAAAATTCACCATGAGGATCGGGAAATCTTCAGGGCTCGGCGGCTGCCCCGAAGCGGGACAACCGCCGGGCTTTTGTTACTCAGATACAGGATGCGGCCAGCGCGGCGAGGCGCTCGATGCCGTCGGCGTCCTCGCTGTCGAAGCGATTGGGCTCGGGGCTGTCGAGGTCGATCACCGCGATCACCTTGCCCTCGCGGATCACCGGCACCACCAGCTCCGAACGGCTTGCCGCGTCGCAGGCGATATGGCCCTCGAAGGCGTGGACGTCGGGCACCAACTGGGTCGCAGCCTGAGAAGCTGCCGCGCCGCACACCCCGCGCCCGAAGGGGATACGGATGCAGGCAGGCTTGCCGACGAACGGCCCGAGCACCAGTTCGTCCTCGACCGAGCGGTAGAACCCGGCCCAGTTGAGATCGGGCACCAGCTGCCAGATCAGTGAGGCGAGGTTGGCCATGTTGGCCACGCCATCGGGCTCGCCATCGACCAGCGCGCTCGCGCACTGGAGCAGGTAGTCATAGCGTTCGGCCTTGGGCGTATCGGGGGCGAGATTGAAATCGTACATGGGCGCTGCGATACTCCAAAGCGAGGTTGCCGCCTAGAGCATGGCCTCGTATCTGTAAGGCCATGGCCTCGATCCTCAAGCGAAGCGCGCTGGCGCTGCTCGTCATTCTCGTCCTGCTGGCGGCGCTGCTCGCCTGGACGCAGTATTCCAATTCCTCGGACCTGCCCTCCACGGCGACGACCGGGCCGGACCCCAAGCTCGTCGATCCGGCACCGCAGTGGTTCCCGAGCGTCAGCCTGCCCAAGACGGTGGGCTGGGGCGCGGACGGCAAGCCCGATGCAGGCAAGGGGCTGTCGGTCAGCCGCTTTGCCGAAGGGCTCGATCACCCGCGCACAATGCTGACGCTGCCCAATGGCGATGTGCTGGTGACGGAAACGAATGCCCCGGCGGTCAGCCGCGAGGGCGGCGGGATCACCGGTGCGGTGGCGCGCTGGATGATGAAGCGCGTGGGCGCCGGCGAGGCGTCTCCCGATACCATCGTGCTGCTTCGCGATGCCAATGGCGACGGCAAGGCCGAACAGCGCTTCACCTTCCGCACTGCTGACATGCGCTCGCCCTCGGGCATGGCCTATGGCGATGGCACGCTTTACGTCGCCGATCACGATGCCGTTCTCGCCTTCCCGTTCACGCCGGGCGCCACCAAGCTGACCAGCGCGCCGCGCAAGCTGATGGACCTGCCCGCAGGTGGCCAGCACTGGATGCGCAATCTGCTGCTCAGCCCCGATGGCGCGCATCTCTATGTCGCGGTCGGTTCGGGCACCAACGTTGCCGACAACGGTCTCGATGCCGAGAAGGGCCGCGCCGGGATCTGGGAGATCGACACCAAGACGGGCTCGCACCGTCCTTATGCGGCGGGGATGCGCAATCCCAACGGGATGGACTGGAATCCGTCGACCGGCATGCTCTGGGCGACGGTGCAGGAGCGCGACATGCTCGGCCCCGATCTGGTGCCGGACTACCTCACCGACGTTCCGGTGGGCGCGCAGTATGGCTGGCCGTGGGTCTACTGGCGCGACCATTTCGATGACCGTGCGAACTATCCGATGCAGATCGGCATGACCGACTATACCCGTCGCCCGCGCTATGCGATGGGCGCGCATACCGCCGTGCTGGGCATGACCTTCGCCAAGGGTGGCGAGCGTCTGGGGCCGGGCTTTGCCAACGGCGCCTTCATCGCCCGCCATGGCTCGTGGAACCGTCGCCCGGCAGTGGGTTACGATGTCGTCTATGTCCCGTTCGATGCGCTGGGCAATGCGACCGCAGCGATGCTGGTGCCGGTGCTGAGCGGCTTCCTCGACGGCAAGGGCGATACCCATGGCCGTCCGGTCTGGCTCACCTGGGGCCACGACGGCAGCCTGCTGGTCAGCGACGATACCGCAGGCATGATCTGGCGCGTGATCGCGCCGGGCGCGGCGCCGTCTCCGGCACCCAAGCCGGTCGTGACGGACCACATGAAGCCGCAGACCGAGCTGAAGGACCCTTCGCTGATCACCCCGCAGATGCTGATGGGCGGGATGATGAAATCGTCCGACGGTCAGTGAGCATCGCCTGATCGAACAGGAAAAGGCCCGCCGGAGTTCTGCTCCGGCGGGCCTTTTCGCATCTGGATCGGGGAGGTAGGGCTCAGAGTTCGTTTGAAAATTCGCGAAAGGCGAATTTTGCGGCACCTGCCCGCGCCCCCACCCTACCTCCCAACGGTAGTATCCTGCGGGTGGTAGGGTGGGGGAGGGCGGGCCGGTGCCGCATTCAAAAATGCCCGTCAGGGCATTTTTCAAATCAGAGCACCTTGCCGGCGCGGCCTGCCAGTTCGTTGACGTATTGCCAGGCGATACGGCCCGAGCGCGCACCGCGCAGGCGCGACCATTGCAGCGCGTCGCCTTCGTCCCAGTCGAGCCCGAAGGTTTCCGCATAGCCCCGGATGATTGCGAGGTAGGCATCCTGATCGCAGGCGTGGAATCCGATCGACAGGCCGAAGCGGTCGGCCAGCGCAAGCTGGTCGTCCACCTTGTCGCGCGGGTTGATGGGATCGTCCTGCTCCGCCATGCCGCGCGGCACGATGGCGCGGCGGTTCGAGGTGACAGCCAGACGCACGTTGGCGGGGCGCGCCTCGACGCCGCCCTCCAGCCACGAACGCAGCAGGCGCGGCCCTGCGCTGTCGCCTTCCTCGAAGCCCAGATCGTCGATGTAGACGAGGAAGCGGCGCTCCGGCACCTTGCCCAGCAGAGTGAACAGCGCGGTGACGCCGGAGAGCGCTTCCTGCGCCACCTGCACCAGCGCGATGTCGCCGGGGTGCGCGTCTTGCGCGGCGCGGATCGAGGCGCGGATCAGCGCGGACTTGCCCATGCCGCGCGATCCCCACAGCAGCATGTCGTGCGCGGCATGACCTGCGGCAAGGCGGGTGACGTTCTCGACCACGCGGGCCTTCTGCGCCTCGACGCCCTGCAGCAGCGCGAGCCGGGGCGCTTCGAGCACGGGCACCGGGCGGCCTTCGTGTCCGGTCCACACGTAGGCAGGGTGCGCGGTCCAGTCGATCGTTTCGGGGCAGGGGGCGCCAGGCGTTCGAGCGCGGCGGCGATGCGGGCGAGGGCGTCCGCGATATCGGGGGTCTCGGTCATGATGTTGCGCTGGAACCAGAAAATTCGTGCATTTGCAAATGCAAATATCAGGAAGTTTGATGAATTATTGCTCTATCACACATTCATCGTCCGAAATTGTTGGAATTACCCGCGATTGGCGATAGCGCAAGGGCGATGAACCAGACCGACGCGCCCCGCCTGCTGCCCGATACGCCCGAAGGCCTTCAGGATGCTGCCGTCATCCTGCGCGGCGGCGGGCTGGTCGCGGTGCCGACCGAGACGGTCTACGGCCTTGCCGGGCGGGCCGATCGTGACGAGACGGTGGCGGCGATCTATCGGGCCAAGGGGCGGCCGAGTTTCAATCCGCTGATCGTCCATGTCAGCGATTTCGCGCAGGCAGAGACAGTCGCGGTGTTCGACGAGCGCGCCCGTGCGCTCGCCCATGCCTTCTGGCCGGGGCCGCTGACGATGGTGCTGCCGCTGCGCGACGGCGCCCCGGTTGCCCCTGCGGTGACGGCGGGGCTGCCCACGGTGGCGTTGCGCTGCCCCGGTCATCCGACGATGCGCGAACTGATCGCGCGCTGCGGGGTGCCGCTCGCGGCGCCCTCGGCCAATGCCAGCGGCGGGGTGAGCCCCTCGTGTGCGGCGCATGTGGTGGCATCGCTGGGTGGGCGGATCGATGCGGTGATCGATGGCGGCGCGTGTCCTGCCGGTCTGGAATCCACCATCGTCGCGCTGCGTGGGGAGGGAGCATGGCAACTGCTGCGACCCGGCCCGCTGACGGTGGAGGCACTGGCCGAGGTGCTGGGGTGCGATCCGGTGCCGGTGACATCGCACGAGATCGAAGCGCCGGGGCAGCTTGCCAGCCACTACGCGCCGGGCAAGCCGGTGCGGCTGGAGGCGGAAGTGGCCGAAGCGGACGAGTTCCACATCGGCTACGGAGCGATCTCAGGCGATGCGACGCTCTCTGCCGATGCCGATCTCGCCGAAGCCGCCGCGCGCCTCTACGCGCTGCTGCACGAGGCTGCTGCGGCCCCGCAGCCGCGCATTGCCGTGGCGCCGATCCCCGATGTCGGGATCGGCCTGGCGATCAACGACCGCCTGCGCCGCGCGGCGGCGTGACGGGGCGCTGACGAAGGCGGGGTAGTCTCGCCGCCCGATTAGGAGGGGTACTGCGTGCGCAGGCCCTGAATCTGGGCATAGTCGTCGCGCGCGGTCTGGCAGGCCCGTTCGTCGCCCTGGTTGCACTGCTTCATGTGCCGGTCGTACTGCTTCTGCAGCTTGCCGATCTGCTCTTCCTGCTTGCGCATCTTGCGCCCGCGGTTGCGATCGGATTCCGACTGGCTGGTGGTGGTCCAGTCCACGGCCTTGCTGCCCGCCTTGACCGGCAGCGTCACGACATTCACCGCCGTCTTCGCGATGCAGCCCGAGAGGGCAGGGGCCAGCGCCAGAGCGGCGAGCGAGGCGATCAGGGCGGCATGTTTCATGACAGGCCGGAGCCTTTCACGAACGCGCGCATCCGGCAATCTCTAAAAGAAAAGGGCCTCTCGTCCGCAGACGAAAGGCCCTTTTCTTGCGCGAAGCCGCTTGAGCGATCAGGCGGTTTCAGCGTTCTCGTAATACTTGGGCGCATACTCGTTGAGGATCGCGAGGATCTTCTGGAGGGCGGCCGGTTCGTCGGTCTTTTCCATCGCCGCCAGTTCGCGGGCGAGGCGCGAGGACGCAGCCTCGAAGATCTGGCGCTCGGAATAGCTCTGTTCGGGCTGGTCGTCGGCACGGAACAGGTCGCGGGTCACTTCGGCGATCGACACGAGGTCGCCCGAGTTGATCTTCGCTTCGTATTCCTGCGCGCGGCGCGACCACATGGTGCGCTTGACCTTGGGCTTGCCCTTCAGGGTATCGAGCGCTTCGCGAAGCGTCTTGTCCGAAGAGAGCTTGCGCATGCCGATGGATTCCACTTTATTGAAGGGAACCCGGAGGGTCATGCGTTCTTTTTCGAATCGCAGCACATAGAGTTCAAGCTGCATGCCGGCGATTTCCTGCCGCTGCAGTTCGATTACCCGGCCCACGCCGTGCTTGGGGTAAACGACGTAGTCTCCAACATCGAAGGCGTCAGCCTTGGTTGCCATGTATCGTCCTTTCACCTGCGGGATTTCGCTGCAGTTTTGGCGGCGGAAAGAGCGCGGGCAGTGCGACGCGGAGGCCGGTAAAAACCTCCACCACCCGGTCAGATTGCTCTCCCAACCGTTTGCTTTCGAATCCCGCCTCGCAATGAAGATAGCTGCCACACGAGCGCGAATGCCCGGACAGTTGAGCCATCATATAGCATCGATGTGACAAAATTGCCAGAGGTACGCGCGTATTTGCGCGCCATGCACGTTAGCGCGGCCTTAACCCTCTGGAAATGCAATCGGTTGAGGCTCTGGCAACAGAGCCCCGAAGGCCTTGGGAAGGGTTCAGTCGCCCTCGCCCGGCTCCGGCGAGAAGTACTTCTCGAGCTTGCCTTCCTCGTCCTTCATCGCGTCGGCATCCTCTGGCGGATCGCGCTTGACGGTGATGTTGGGCCACTCTGCCGAGTACTTGGCATTGAGCTCGAGCCAGGCTTCGAGGCCGTTCTCGGTGTCGGGAAGGATCGCTTCGGCAGGGCATTCCGGTTCGCACACGCCGCAGTCGATGCACTCGCTGGGGTTGATGACGAGCATGTTGTCGCCCTCGTAGAAGCAGTCCACCGGGCACACTTCCACGCAGTCCATGTACTTGCACCGGATGCAGTTGTCGGTGACGACATAAGTCATGGCTGCAGCTCTTCCTTCACAACGGTCCGTACCGGCCCACCCGCGGGGCCTCCATCAGCGGGTGCTGCTATGGGAAGGATGCCCCTCCCGTCAAGCACTCTGTAGCAGGCCTGCGCTTCCGGAGCGGGACCGCGGCGTTCGGGCAACGCCACGATCTCGATCACGCGGACCCCTGCGGGGGTGGAAAGCGTCAGCACGTCGCCCAATCCCACTTTCTGGTGGGCGCGGTCGATGCGGCGTCCGTTGAGCCGCATGTGACCGGCCTGTGCCCACTCCTGGGCAAGCGGGCGGGTCTTCGCCAGTCGAAGGAACCAGAGCAGCTTGTCTACCCGCATATGCCTCCTCTTGGTCTGACCCGCCGACGCTTCCTGATCAGCGGGACATCAGTTCCGCCAGAGCCGCGAAAGCACCGGGTGCCCGCGCGGGCTCACCGGGACGTTCGGGGCGACCTGACTTGTTGCCCGGCTTGTTCCGGGCATCGCCGGAACGGTTGTCCTGACGCGCCGGACGCTCGCCGCGTTCCGGCCTGTTGTCGTGGCCGTTCCTGCGCGCATCGTTGCGGCGGTTCTCGCCCTGACGGCGCTCACCCTGTCGTTCGCCGCCCCGTTCTCCACGTGGGGTGCGCGGGCCGCGCCCTTCGCCCTGACGGGGGCCGCCATCGCGGTGCCCATCATTGCGGCGGGCCGGACGCCAGCGCCAGCGCAGCGGTGCGGCGGGGCCGAAGGCGCCTTCGGCAAGCGCGCGGGTGGGCTGGGGCTGGAAGCCTGCGGTACGCATCAGCCGCTCGAAGCTCGCCTCGGTCAGGCCCATCGAGATCGCGCGGGCGGAATCGAGGGTAAAGCTCGCATCGCGGTTCTGGCGCGGGCGGCAGTGGGCTTAGGTGCAGGCGCGACCTGAGCCGTCTCATCGGCTGCCGCTTCGCCAGTTGCTGTTTCCGCCGTCTCGGCATGTGCCTCGACCTTGACGTCTTCAACCTTGGGCGTCTCGCCCTTCGCAGCCTTTCCGGCTTCGCGCTTGGCGCTGCGAGCCTCATAGGCTTCGCGCAGCAGCTTTTCGGCCATGTCGAGGCGGATCAGCTGCTTGCCGAGATAGCGATAGCCCGGCGTGCGGCCTTCGCGCGTGGCGGGAAGTGCGGGCGGCATGTCGGCTTCCGGCTCGGGACCGGGACGACGCCCGGCGACGACCGCCAGCTGGCGCCACAGCGCGATGACATGCGAGCGCAGCAGCACGGGGACGAACAGGTCGAGCGCACCGACGCGCACGCCCAGCTTCGCCAGCATCGAGCGGCGCTCCTTGTCGATGCCCTCGACACCGGAATCCTCGCGCGGGGTCATGCCGCAACGCTCGACCAGCGTGATCAGCAGCGCGCGCAGTTCCGGGCCGGCCTCTTCCGAGCGGCTTGCCTCGTCCAGCTTCGCCAGCGGGGCGAGCGGGGCAAGCGCACGTTCCAGCCAGCTTTCCAGCGCCGCGACCAGTACCTTGCGCTCCGCTGCGGGCACCGGATCGAGCGTGCGGTCCGGTGCGAGCTGGGGCGTCAGCAGCGTGCGGCCGGGCTTGAGGCGGGCGATGGTCTCGCCTTCCCAGACGAGCGCGCCGTCGACCAGCGAGAGCCCTGCGGCAGGCGCGGTCTTGTCTTCACCAAGTTCCGCCTCGATGGCAGCGGCCAGCGTGGTGGCGCGGGTCTGGAGCAGGGTGGGCAGGTGGCGTTCGGCAGCGGCCAGCAGCAGCTTGCGGTCGGTCAGGCGGGTGCCCGGATCGACATGGAAGGTGAAGCCGCGAAGGCTGCCGATGTGCTCGCCTTCGACGAGGACTTCCTCGTCTTCGAGGCGGATCGAGAGCAGCCCTGAATCGGGGCCGAGATTTTTCATGAGTATAGCCGTCCGGCGATTGATGAAACGTTCGGTAAGGCGGCCATGTAGCGCATCTGACAGCCTTGCCTCAACTGCGCGTGCACGTTCGGCCATTTCGTCGCGTGCCAGAACCCAGTCGGGACGCTGCGCGATGTAGGCGAAAGAGCGGATCGCGGCAATCCGGCCCTGCAAGGTGTCGATATCGCCGCCGGTACGGTCGAGATGGGCGATCTGCGCTGCCATGTAGTCGGCACCGAGCTGCCCGTCGCGCAAGTCCTGCCACAGCCGTGCGACGAAGCGCGAATGGGCCTCCACGCCCTGCTGGCGGAAGTCGGGCAGGCGGCAGACCTCCCAGAAGCGGCGGATCTGCCCTGCGCCAGAGACGGTGCCGACCAGATCGGCATCGTCGGCCAGCCGCTTGAGCACGGCGAGGTCGATGGCCTCGGGCGCGATCACCAGTTCGGGGCGCGACGGCGGGGTTTCGAGATCGGCGATCAGCGTCGCCAGAGTGTCGAAGCGCGGCTCGGGATTGCGCCAGAACAGGCGGGTGATCGGCGCGAAGCGATGCTCCTCGATCGCATAGACTTCCTCGTCGTCGAACTCGGAATTGTGGCCGCCGGAGCCTGACAGCGTGCCAAAGGTGCCGTCTGTCTGGTGGCGTCCGGCGCGCCCGGCGATCTGGGCCATTTCGGCGGGCGTCAGGCGGCGGTGGCGCTGGCCGTCGAACTTGGACAGCCCTGCGAAGGCGACATGCTGGACATCGAGGTTCAGCCCCATGCCAATGGCGTCGGTGGCGACCAGATAGTCAACCTCGCCCGACTGGTAGAGCGCGACCTGCGCATTGCGCGTCTGCGGGCTGAGGCCGCCCATCACCACGGCCGCACCGCCCCGGAAGCGGCGCAGCATCTCGGCGATGGCATAGACCTGCTCGACCGAGAAGGCGACGATGGCGCTGCGCGGCGGCATCCGGCTGAGCTTCTTGGCGCCCGCGTGGGAGAGCGTGGAGAAGCGCGGGCGGGTGATCGTCTCGGCGCCGGGGATCAGCGCCTTGACCATCGGCTCCAGCGTGGAGGAGCCCAGGATCATCGTTTCCTCGCGTCCGCGCGCATGGAGCAGGCGGTCGGTGAAGATATGCCCGCGCTCGCGGTCGGCGCCCAGTTGCGCCTCGTCGATACCGACGAAGGCGACGTCGCGCTGGTCTTCGGCGGGGCGGTGTTTGTCGATGGGCCGGCCGCTGAGCACCGGCCCTTCGGCTGGCCGGACAGGCCGGCCGCTCAGGACAGGCATAGCTTCCATCGTACAGAGGAAATAGCGGGCCTTGGGTGGCTCGATCCGCTCCTCGCCGGTGATCAGCGCGACGCTGGCCTCGCCCTTGATCTTGACCACGCGGTCGTAGACCTCGCGGGCCAGCAGGCGCAGCGGGAAGCCCATCATGCCGCTGGAATGAGCGCACATCCGCTCGATCGCGAGGTGCGTCTTGCCGGTATTGGTGGGGCCGAGCACCGCCTTGACCCCGAAGGGGCCTCACGATTTCTCTCCTTTTGGCCCGCTTTAGGGAAGGAGGCTCGCGGCGAAACGTTGCGGTCGTGAACCATCTCGCCTGCCAATGTGGCACCGCAATACGTCGCTCGCAAGACGCACCCGGACGAATGGAGGGCACTGCGTCCACAGATTTAGGCAGCTGTTAACCTTACAGGTGCAGGGAGAAGCCACGCAAAGATGATGCCGCCGCCGGTCGGACGGGAGCATCAAAGGACGGGGCGTTGTGTTCAGGACACTCGATCAGGGATCGCAGGGCAGCGAAGGCGGGGGGCATGCCGCCTCCCTGTCGCGCGCACAGATCCTGCGTAGCGCCGCGCCTGCCGTGCCGTCTGCCATCTCATCAGTCCCGCAGAAAAGCGCCGGTCGCCTCGCCCGCTTCGAGGCTTGGTGTGAGCGTGAGCTGACCCACGATCTGGCCGAGAACATCGGCACCGGCCGCTGGTATCGCGGGCTGGCGACGATGGCGCTGCTCGCCGCAAGCGCCTTTGCGCTGTGCCCCGGTTTCTCCGCCGTCGAGGCCGCGCCTGCGCTGCGCGCCGACGATGCCGTACGCGGCCAGTTCCTTTCGCAGACCATCGCGCCGCTGGCCTTGGGCGGCGACATGGGGCGCCGGATGGGCGCCAGTCCACTGGTGACGCCGCTCGCCAGTGTGCCCGAACGCCCGAGCATCCAGATGGTCTCGACGCTGACGCAGGGTGACAGTTTCTCCGGCATGCTCGAACGCGTCGGGCTGGGCGGTGCCGACATTTCGCGCGTTAATGCGCTGGTCTCGCAGGCGGTCGCGACCGGCGATATTCCGGCGGGCACGCAGTTCGATATCACGCTGGGCCGTCACCTCGCCCCCGGTGCGCCGCGCGCGCTCGATGCGATGACGTTCCGCGCGCGCTTCGATCTCGATCTCGCGATAGAGCGCCATGGCGATGCGCTGTCGTTGGTGCGGCATCCGATCCGCGTCGATGCAACGCCGCTGCGGATCGAGGGGACGGTGGGCAGCAGCCTCTACCGCTCCGCCCGCAATGCCGGAGCGCCGATCTCGGCGATTCAGGACTACCTGCGCGCGATCGACAAGCAGGTCTCGCTCGACGATCTTTCGGCGGGCGACCACTTCGACATGATCCTGGCCTACAAGCGCTCCGCCGAGGGCGATCATCAGGCAGGCGATCTTCTATATGCGGGGCTGGTCCATGACGGACGCCCCCGCGTCCAGCTGATGCGCTGGGGCAAGGCGGGCGACATGATGCCCGCGCCCGACGTGGTGCAGCCGATGACCTCGGGCCTCGCGCTGCCGGTCTCGGGGCGGATCACCTCACCCTATGGCCCGCGCCGCCATCCGATCCTCGGCTTCGTGCGCATGCATGCAGGGATGGACATCGCCGCGCCCTATGGCTCGCCGATTCACGCGGTGCGCGATGGCGTGGTCAATTTCGCAGGGCGCCACGGCGGCCACGGCAACTTCGTGCGGCTGGACAACGGCGGCGGCGTGGGCACCGGCTATGCCCATATGAGCCGCATCGCCGTTGCGGTCGGCCAGCGCGTCCGGGCCGGGCAGGTGATCGGCTATGTCGGCTCGACCGGGCTTTCCACCGGGCCGCACGTTCACTTCGAGGTCTACCAGAACGGCCACACGGTGAACCCGCTCAGCATGCGCTTCGTCTCGACCCCCTCGGTCGATCCCAAGGAGCGCGATGCCTACAAGGCCGCGCTCGCGCGACTGCTCGGCATCGAGCCCGGCGCCGCGCTTCAGGACATGACCCCGCAGGCGCAGCCGCAAACCGCGCCGACGCGCGAGATCGACCGGCTGGGTGCCGCTCAGGTCAAATAAAGGTGCAGGTTTTGCGCGCCGGTGGGACGGATTGACCCATTTGCATGTGGCGCAACGCAGGATTAGACCCGGCGCCATGATTACAGCCCAGTTTCCCGCCGCTCGCCTTCGTCGCACTCGCGCCACCGAATGGAGCCGCTCGCTCCACCGCGAGACCGTGCTGACGCCCGCCGATCTGATCTGGCCGGTCTTCGTGACCGAAGGCGAAGGCGTCGAGCAGCCGATCGCGGCTCTGCCCGGCGTTTCGCGCTGGTCGGTGGACCTGCTGGTTCAGCGTGCGCGAGAGGCGATGGAGCTGGGCATTCCCTGTCTGGCGCTGTTCCCGAACACCCAGCCCGAACGTCGCAGCGAGGATGGCGCCGAAGCGCTCAACCCCGACAACCTGATGTGCCGGGCCCTGCGCGCCATCCGCGATGAACTGGGCGACGGCATCGGCCTGCTGACCGACGTCGCGCTCGATCCCTATACCAGCCACGGGCAGGACGGGCTGATCGATGACGAGGGCTATGTCGTCAACGACCGCACGGTCGAGGCGCTGGTCGGCCAGTCGCTCAACCAGGCGCGCGCCGGGGCGGATATCATCGCCCCGTCCGACATGATGGATGGCCGCATCGCCGCGATCCGCAGCGCGCTGGAAGGCGAAGGGCACATCAACGTCCAGATCATGTCCTACGCTGCCAAGTACGCCTCGGCCTACTACGGCCCGTTCCGCGATGCGGTCGGCTCGCGCGGGCTGCTCAAGGGCAACAAGAAGACCTACCAGATGGACCCGGCCAATACCGAGGAAGCGCTGCGCGAAGTGGCGATGGACCTTGCCGAAGGCGCGGACACGGTGATGGTCAAGCCGGGCCTGCCCTATCTCGACGTGCTGCGCCGGGTGAAGGAACGCTTCGAGGTTCCCGTCTTCGCCTATCAGGTCTCGGGCGAATACGCGCTGATCGAGGCGGGCGTCGCCGCCGGCGTGGCCGATCGCGATGCGATGGTGCTGGAGACGCTGCTGGCCTTCAAGCGCGCAGGTGCCTCGGGCGTGCTGACCTATCATGCGGTTCACGCGGCGAAGCTGCTGAACGGCTGAGGTGGTTTCAGGTTAGATTTGAAAGGGGTATTTTCCGGGGCCAGTGGCCCCGGACCCCGTTACTGTCGGCATAGGAATGCCGGTTCAGCGTCATGACCCGCCGCGCTGTCGGTAGATCGGGACTTCCGGCGAGAAGAATACGCGGGCAGGCCTGCCTCTCTATCGAAGCCCGCGTCGGAAGACGTAAAGGGGGTGCAGGGGGGCTCTGCTCCCCTGCGTTTATCCTCTAAAGCTCTTCCCAAATCACAACCCCCGGAAGAGCCACACCATGACCACCGCCCGCCCAGACATCACCATCGCCGCAATTCACGGCAAAGCGCCGCGCATCCATTCCAGCGCCTTTATCGCGCCGGGGTGCCGGATCATCGGCGATGTGGAGATCGGGCCGGATGTCAGCATCTGGTACAACTGCGTGATCCGCGCCGATGTGAACCGGGTGGTGATCGGCGCGCGCAGCAACGTGCAGGACGGGACGGTGATCCACTGCGACAGCCCCAAGCCGCACCGGCCGGAGGGCTATGCGACGCTGATCGGCGAGGACGTGCTGATCGGGCACATGGCGATGATCCATGGCTGCACGCTGGAGGATGGCGCGTTCGTGGGGCTCGGCGCGATTGTGATGGACGGCAGCCATATCGAGGCGGAGGGCATGCTGGCGGCGGGCGCGCAGCTGACCGGCAAGCGGATCGGCGCGCGGCAGTTGTGGATCGGTCGCCCGGCGAAGTACCTGCGCGATCTCGACGAGGCGGCGCTGGCGGGCAACCGGGCAGGCGTTGCGTCTTATGTCGAGAATGGCCGTGCCCATGCCCAGGCGCTAGGCCTTGCGCTGGGTCTTGCGGCGGGCCTTGCGCACGACTGATGGCGCGTCCCAAACCCGTCCTGCCGCCTGCCGAGGCGGTTCAGGCGCTGGTCGACCCGGAAGGCCGTCTGGCGCTGAAAGTCACGCCCGGCGCGCGGGTGGAGGCGCTGGAGATCGTCGAGGGGCGGCTCATGGCGAAAGTGCGTGCCCAGCCGCAGGACGGCATGGCCAATGCGGCGGTGCGGATGCTGCTGGCCTCCGCGCTCGATATCGCGCCTTCGCGGGTGGAATTGCTGCGCGGAAGCACCTCGCGCGAGAAGATGTTTCGGATCGACATCTGATATTTGCCTTCAACGGAACTGCTGCGCGCGGCCCAGCGCATGGGCCGTGCGGGTGAGGGCATCGGCCACGATATCGCGGGCCTCGGCATCGAAGCCGGGAGCAACGCCCGGCGCGGGATCGGGCAGCACGTCGCGGATCGCGTGCTCCATGCATTCGGCCCACTGCCCGGCGACCTCGGGATCGATGGTCATGCCGGTGTGCATCGACATCATGCAGCGCCCCGGATTGGCGGCAAACCAGTCTCGCGGCCCGCCCGCCCAGCCGATCAGGAACCCGGTCAGCGAAGCGCGCGTGGGTTCGAGATCATCGGGGTGCATCGCGCGCAGGCGGGCATAGCGCCGCTCGCCGTCCATCCGGGCATAGAACCGTGCGGCGATCGCGGCGAATGTGGCGTCGCCACCGAGGCGCGCGTGGATGGTCTGGGTGCGATCATCGATATCGGTCATGCAGGCAAATCCGGGCTCATGCTGTTGCCCTTAGCACGAACGTTCCACGTGGAACTTGATGCCGGTCAACTCCTCCTTCAATCGCGGATCATCGCCTTGAGTGTTGCGATCCGGTCAGCCTCGTGCGCGGGCTTGTCGGCGCGGATGCGGTGGATGCGGGGGAAGCGCATGGCAAGGCCCGACTTGTGGCGCTTGCTGGCGTGGACCGAATCGAAAGCGACTTCCAGCACCAGCGACTTGTCGGTTTCGCGCACCGGGCCGAAGCGGTTGACGGTGTGCTGGCGGACATGGCGGTCGAGGCCTTTCAGCTCCTCGTCGGTGAATCCGAAATAGGCCTTGCCGACCGGGAGCAGCTCGCCGCCGTTTTCCGGATCGCCGTCCCAGCAGCCGAAGGTGAAGTCCGAATAGAACGAACTACGCTTGCCCGAACCGCGCTGGGCATACATCAGCACGCAGTCAATCAGCAGCGGATCGCGCTTCCACTTGTACCACAGCCCGGTTTTGCGGCCCGCAATGTAAGGGCTGTCGCGCCGTTTCAGCATCAGGCCCTCGATCGCCTCGTCGCGCGCGCCTTCGCGCAGGGCCGCCAGCTGCTCGAAATCGACCGCCCGGATCAGCGAGGACAGGTCGAAGCGCGCAGGGTCGAGGCGGGCCATCAGCGCCTCCAGCGCGGCCCGGCGTTCGCTCCAGGCAAGCGCGCGCAGATCCTCGCCATCCAGCCGCAGCACGTCGTAAAGGCGCACGAAAGCGGGATAGTCGTTGCGCATCGCCTTGGTCACGCTCTTGCGGCCCAGCCGCTGCTGAAGCGCGTTGAAGCTGGCCGCGCCGCCTTGCGTGGCCTCGTTCGCCTCGCCGCCCTGATGGCTGCCGCGCACCAGCAGCTCGCCATCGAGCACGGCATCGAACGGCAGCGCCTCGGCGATCTCGGGAAAGGTCGCCGATATATCGTCGCCGGAACGCGAATAGACGCGCGTCTCGCCTGTCCCGTCCTCGCCTTTCGCATGGACCACCTGCACGCGGATGCCGTCCCACTTCCATTCCGCAACGTACTCGGCCAGATCGAGCCGCGCGCCGTCCTCCAGCGGATGGGCCAGCATGAACGGGCGGAACAGCGGCAGGTGCTCCGACGAAGGCGCCGCCGCCCCGCGCGCCGCCCAGTCGAACAGCGCATCGTAAGGCGGGGCCTGCCCGTGCCAGTGCTGCTCGACATCCTCCACCGAGACGTCGAAGGCCTGCGCAAACGCGGTCTTGGCCAGTCGCGCCGAAATGCCGATCCGCATGGCCCCTGTCGCCAGCTTGAGCAGGGCATAGCGCCCCTCGGCATCCAGCCGGTCCAGCAGGCGCGGCAGTTCGACACCGACATTTGCCCGCGTCATAGTCGCCAGCGCCTCGACCGCCTCGCTGACCGAGGGCGGCGAGGGCGGAGTGTCCGGCTCGGGCCAGAGCAGGCTCGCCGTCTCCGCCGAATCGCCCACATAGTCGCGGCTCAGCGTCCACAGCACCGGATCGATACGCTCGGCCATCAGGTTGCGGATCGTCGAGGACTTCACCGCCGGAAAATCGAGCCCGTCGGTCAGCGCCGCCAAGGCCCATCCGCGATCGGGATCGGGCGTCTCGCGCAGGTACTCCGCCAGTAGCCGCAGCTTGGCATTGCGGCTGCGGGTATAGACCAGCGCGTCGAGCAGGGCGGCGAAGCGTTCCATCAGCTTTTTAGGGAGTTAGGAAGGATAGTCCTGGGGCCAGAGGCCCCAGACCCCGTTACGTCTTCCGACGCGGGCGTTCTTTCCAGATTTTCCGGCATTGCGTGCATCCACGTCGAGAACACGGGAAAACGCTTGGTTTCATGGTCTGTCTGCGTCGGGAGACGTAATGGGGGTGCAGGGGGGCTTTGCTCCCCTGCGTCTTTCCTGTCTTGAATCCCGATCTGTCTCATCCCCTCAATCATCCTCGTCCTCATAGCCGACCAGCGCCAGTGCGCGAGCCTTGCGCTGGTGGAGTTCGCACCAGCGCAGCATGGCGTCTTCGCGGCCGTGGGTGATCCAGGTTTCGGCGGGGTTCACCTCTTCGATGGTGCGGGTGAGTTCGTCCCAGTCGGCGTGATCGGAGATGACGAGGGGCAGTTCGACCATGCGCTGGCGGGCGCGCTGGCGCACGCGCATCCAGCCGGATGCCATGGCGGTGATCGGATCGGGCAGGCGGCGGCTCCAGCGGTCGTTCAGCGCGGAGGGCGGAGCCAGCACGATGTGGCCTGCCAGCGCATCTTTCGGGGCTTCGGAGACGAGTCGCAGGTCGCCGAGGTCCACGCCGAAGTCTTCGTAGAGGCGGCACATGCGCTCCATCGCGCCGTGCATCCAGATGGTGTCGCGGTATCCGGCAAGACGCAGTTCGGCGATCACTCGCTGCGCCTTCCCCAGCGCATAGGCGCCGACGAGCACGCAGCGGTCGGGATTGGCGGCGCGCGCCTCCAGCAGCCGGGCGATCTCGTGGGCGATGGGCGGGTGGCGGAACACAGGGAGCGCGAAAGTCGCCTCGGTGATGAACACATCGCAGGGCGTGACTTCGAACGGCGGGCAAGTGGGATCGGGACGGCGCTTGTAGTCGCCGGTCACGATCACCCGCTCGCCCGCGTGCTCCAGCAGGATCTGTGCCGAGCCGAGCACATGCCCGGCAGGAATCCAGGTGGCGCGCACGTTGCCCGGCAGGTCGATCGGCTGGTGATAGGGCGTCGGCACCGCGCCTTCCTCTACGCCGTAGCGCAGGTGCATGATCGCCAGCGTTTCGGGTGTGGCAAACGTTCGGCCATGGCCGCCTCGCGCATGGTCGGCGTGGCCGTGGGTGATCAGCGCCGTGTCGACGGGATGCGCGGGGTCGATCCAGCAGTCAGCAGGCGTGACGTGGATGCCGTGGGGCTCGGGCCGGATCCAGGCGAAATCGCGGGGCATGGGATATAGAAGAAAGGGCGGGAAACCGCTGAGGTTCCCGCCCTTTCTTTCCTGCCTTTCGGAAGGCTCAGCCCTTGGTGACGGGGCTTGCGTCCTTTTTCGACTTTTCAGCCTTCTCCTTGGCTTCCTTGTCCTTGGCCTGCTGATCTTCGAAGGCCTGCCATGCGGTGATCGCGGGATCGTCGCGCAGGATCTTGCCGTCCGGGTCGAGCACGTAATGCGTATCGGGCGAAGGCAGCTCCAGCGTACCATGGCCATCTGCCATATCCACGACGTGTGTCGTGTCGCCTACCCGGACTTCCACCGGCAGGAGGAACGGTTCGGCTGCAGGTGTGTGCCAGCGCAGGGTCAGGTGCGTGCCGTCCTGCTGCGTTTCCAGACGCGGCAGCGGGGCCACGCGGAAATAGGCGTCGAAAAACCAGCCCATCGGCTTGCCGGTGATCTGCTCGACCACCTTCTGGAAATCGGCGGTATCATGGATCTGGTGCGCAAAATTGCCCGGTTTGGGGTCGTCGCGCCCATATGTGATCGCGCGAAGCGCGCGGCCGAACCCGTCATCGCCCATGTAGAGCCGCAGGGTATGGGCGATCCAGGCGCCCTTGTAGTAGATATCGCCGCCCCAGTGCGCGTCCTTGTCGTCGTAGTACGTGCTCGACACTTCGGTGTCGGGCGCGAGCGGCACGGTGCTGCGGATCTTCTTGCGCATGTCCCACAGCGCGGCGTGATATTCGAGATCGCCGTTCTTCCAGCGCAGATAGAGCGGCTGCATGTACGATCCGAAGCCCTCCTGCAGCCACATGTCGGCATTGCGCGCGTTGGTCAGCTGGTTGGCAAACCATTCGTGGCTGAATTCGTGGTGCATCAGCCAGTCATAGCCCTCGGGCGAGGGTTTGAAGTGGTTGCCATAGGCGTTGATGGTCTGGTGCTCCATGCCCAGATGCGGCGTTTCGGCAAGGCCGACTTTCTCGTCGCTCCAGGGATAGGGGCCGACTGTGCTTTCGAAGAAGCGCAGGAAGTCCTGCATCTGGTCCAGCATGGTATCGGCTCCGGCCTTGTCGCCGGGCAGATACCAGAATTCGGTCGGGATCGTGTTGCCGAAGCGGCTGGCATAGTCACGCGTCGCGGTCTCGTAAGGTCCGATCTGGAGCGAGACGCCATAATCGTTGGGCGTGCGGGCGCGCCAGTGCCAGATGCGCCGCCCGTTCGCCTCGCGGCTGTCGACCAGCCTGCCGTTCGATGCCGCGACGAGCGGATCGGGCACGTCGATCATGAAATCGAGCACGCCCACGCGCTTGGAGAAATGATCGAGGCACGGCCAGAACAAGTCGCAACCCTGTCCCTGTACTGCGGTGGCGATCCATGGCTGGTCATGTCCGGCAGCATCCTTTGCGGTGCTCCACACGAACCCGCCGATCCATGGCGGCTTGGGGCAACGAACGGTGTGCCGCCATAGGTGATGGCAACACGGGCCTGCTGTCCTTTTTTCAAGGGGCGCGGCAGGCGAATCACCAGACCGCCGTCCGGGTTCGACCACTGCGTCGATGCCACGGCCTTGCCATTGATGGTGACTTTGCTGACCGGCAGGCGCGGATCGAGATCGAATTCCACTTTCGACAGCGGCGAAAGCGCCTGCACGGTATAGTCGGCGGTCCCTGCGATCGTTTTTGCGGACGGGTCGACGGAAAGCGACAGCGTGAGGTGGGGCAGATCCATCGCGACCTGCGTAGCGCTGAGCGGCAGACCGCTCTGGCCGGTGCGCTTGGCCAGCGGCGCTTGTTCGGGTGTCTTGGCGGGCTCGATCTTACCCGCCTGAGTCTTATTCCCGTCTTCGGCAAATGCGTTTGTTGCTGTCGCCAGCATCAGCATGCTGCCCGCCAGCGTGCATGCCGCAGCCCATCGGCTGCTGCGTATCTTGATCATTCCCCGTAGTCCCCCCGTATGCGAAACCGGCCCGCTTCGGGTGAAGCGGGCCGGCCGTGTCAGATAGTTTTGCGTTTACGCGTGTCAGTCGTCGCCGTTGGTCTCCGGCTGTTCGCCCGGCTTCTTGGCGGTGGTAGCCTTACCGGACGCGCCGGAAGAGCGGGCGGCGGGCTTCTTCTTCGCCTTGACCACCTTGGGCGCGGACGGGGTCAGCTCGAAGCTGAGTGCGTCATCCTTGACCGAGACGTGGACTTCGCCGCCCTGCGCCAGCTTGCCGAACAGCAGTTCTTCCGCCAGCGGCTGCTTGACCTTCTCCTGGATCACGCGGCCCATCGGACGCGCGCCATAGAGCTTGTCGTAGCCACGATCGCCCAGCCAGGTGCGGGCATCGCCGTCGAACTGGATGTGGACGTTCTGGTCGGCCAGCTGCAGTTCCAGCTGGAGGATGAACTTGTCCACCACCCGGCTGATCGTCTGCTTCGCAAGGTAGGCGAAGGGCACGATGGCATCGAGGCGATTGCGGAATTCCGGCGTGAACAGCTGCTTGACCGCTTCCTCGCCGGCATCCGCCTTCGACACGTCGCCAAAGCCGATACCCGACCGCGCCATGTCCGATGCGCCCGCATTGGTGGTCATGATCAGGACCACGTTGCGGAAGTCCACGGTCTTGCCGTGGTGATCGGTCAGACGGCCGTTGTCCATCACCTGCAGCAGGATGTTGAACAGGTCGGGGTGCGCCTTCTCGATCTCGTCGAGCAGCAGGACGCAGTGCGGCTGCTGATCGATCGCATCGGTGAGCAGACCGCCCTGATCGTAGCCGACATAGCCCGGAGGAGCACCGATCAGACGGCTGATCGAATGACGCTCCATATATTCGGACATGTCGAAGCGCTGCATGGGGATGCCCATGATATGCGCCAGCTGCTTGGCGACTTCGGTCTTGCCGACGCCGGTGGGGCCGGAGAACAGGAACGAGCCGATCGGCTTGTCCGGATCGCGAAGACCCGCACGGCTCAGCTTCATCGCGGTGGAGAGCACCTCGATGGCCTTGTCCTGACCGAACACCACGCGCTTCAGGTCGACCTCGAGGTTTTCGAGCGCCTTCTTGTCGTCCGAACTGACCGACTTGGCCGGGATGCGCGCCATCGTGGCGATCACCTGCTCGATTTCCTTCGAGGTGATCGTCTTCTTGCGGCGGCTGGGCGGCACCAGCATCTGCATCGCGCCCACTTCGTCGATCACGTCGATCGCCTTGTCGGGCAGCTTGCGGTCGTTGATGTAGCGCGCCGAAAGCTCGACTGCGGTCTTGATCGCATCGGCGGTGTACTTGACCTTGTGGTGATCCTCGAAGGCAGAGCGCAGACCCTTGAGGATCTTGATCGTGTCCTCGATGGTCGGCTCGTTCACGTCGATCTTCTGGAACCGGCGCAGCAGGGCGCGGTCCTTCTCGAAGTGGTTGCGGAACTCCTTGTAGGTGGTCGAACCGATGCAGCGGATCGTGCCGCCCGAGAGTGCGGGCTTGAGCAGGTTGCTGGCATCCATCGCGCCGCCGCTGGTGGCACCGGCGCCGATCACGGTGTGGATCTCGTCGATGAACAGCACCGCATGCGGCATCTTCTCCAGTTCGGAGACGACCTGCTTGAGGCGTTCCTCGAAGTCGCCGCGATAGCGGGTTCCGGCCAGCAGGCTGCCCATGTCGAGCGAGTAGATCACCGCTTCGGCCAGCACTTCGGGCACTTCGCCTTCGACGATCTTGCGCGCAAGGCCCTCTGCAATCGCGGTCTTGCCGACGCCGGGATCACCGACATAGAGCGGGTTGTTCTTGGAGCGGCGGCACAGGATCTGGATCGTGCGATCCACCTCGGGACCACGGCCGATCAGCGGGTCGACCTTGCCCTTCAGCGCCTTCTCGTTGAGATTGACGGTGAACTGGTCGAGCGCGGAATCCTTCTTGCTGGCGCTGGAGCCCTTGCTTTCGGACTTTTCCTCAGGCGCAGGCGTGCTTTCGTCGCTGCCCTTGGGGCTGCGATCCTCGATCCGCTTGCCGCCCTTGCCGATGCCGTGGCTGATGAAGCTGACGGCATCGAGACGGCTCATGTCCTGCTGCTGCAGGAAATAGACGGCGTAGCTGTCCCGCTCGGAAAACAGCGCGACGAGCACGTTGGCGCCGGTCACGGTGTCCTTGCCGGAGGACTGGACGTGCAGGATCGCGCGCTGGATCACGCGCTGGAAACCGGCGGTCGGGGCGGGGTCGCCCTTTTCCTCGGTCTTGAGCGACTGGTACTCCTGATCGAGGTACTGGCGCACCACGTCGCCCAGATCGCCGAGGTCCACACCGCAGGCCTGCATCACCTGCGCGGCGTCCGCATCGTCGATCAGCGCGAGCAGCAGGTGCTCGAGCGTCGCATATTCGTGGCTGCGCTCGGATGCATGGGACAGAGCCGAGTGCAGGGTCTTCTCAAGGCTTTGGGCGAAACTGGGCATTTAATTGGCTTCCATCACAAGAGGAGGACGCTCCGTGTCGGGGAGAGTTGAGGGGCTGGAGGGAAGGGAGGCTGGAGGGACGGGAAAGGGTGACAACATCCATATAGGTACGCCGGAAAAGGTTGCGAGGGGCTCGTCGAAGCCATCCGGGCGCAACCCTAAGGTCAAGAGGTTCGAGACCCGGCCTTGGGCGCTCCGAACAGCGCTTGCGCGGCCAGCATATGCGCCGAGGCACGCTCGCGATGATCGCGAATGCGGGAAATCTCGAACTCGAGCAGAGAGATTCGCGCGTCGAGTTCGTCCAGCGAATAGCCGTCGAGGCTTTCGCGGGCGAGGAGGCTGGCGGCACCGAAGTTGCCTTCGGTCGACCGCCGCCGCGGTCCTTCGTCGTCGTCCATCAGTGGAACATCGGTCCGATCGGTTTTGCTGTCAATGCCCTTGCGACATGGCACAAAGTGATCCACTGCTGCGATGAACCGGGGTTACGAAAGGGCGAATTTCCTCGCCATGTCGACTGAGATTTCCACCATTTCCGCCACGCTTCCCACCACCATGACCGCCATCGGCTACGATGCGCCGGGCGGTCCCGAGGTGCTGCGGCCCGAAACGCTGCCGATGCCTGTGCCGGGCGCGGGACAGGTGCTGATCAAGGTGGCCTTCGCAGGCGTGAACCGCCCCGACGTGGTCCAGCGCGAGGGCAATTATCCCCCGCCGCCGGGCGCTTCGCCGATACCGGGCCTGGAAGTGTCCGGCACGGTCGTCGCGCTGGGTGAGGGCGTTACCGACCCGCTGCTCGGCATGCGGGTCTGCGCGCTGATCACCGGTGGCGGCTATGCCGAATATGCGCTGGCCGATGCCGGACACTGCCTGCCGGTGCCGGACGACCTGCCGCTCGATCAGGCCGCCGCACTGCCCGAAACGCTGTTCACGGTGTGGCATAACGTGTTCGAGCGCGGTTTCGCGCGCGAGGGCGAGACGCTGCTGGTCCATGGCGGCACCAGCGGCATCGGCTCGATGGCGACGATGCTGGCGCGGCTGTTCGGCCTCACGGTCATCACCACCTGCGGTTCGCCCGAGAAGTGCGCGGCCTCGCTCCAGATCGGCGCGCATCACGCGATCGACTACAGGGCGAGCGATTTCGTCGAGGAAGTGCGCCGCATCACGCAGGGGCGCGGCGTCGATCTGGTGCTGGACATGGTGGCGGGCAGCTATGTCGCGCGCAACCTCAAGTGCCTTGCGCCCGAGGGTCGCCATGTCACCATCGCGGTGCAGGGCGGGGCGAAGGCGGAGATCAACATGGCTGTGGTCATGATGCGGCGCTACACGCTGACCGGATCGACGCTGCGGGCGCGCTCGGACGCGTTCAAGTCGCTGCTGGCGCAGGATCTGCACGAAAATGCCTGGCCGCTGGTCGAATCCGGTGCGTTGCGTCCGGTGATGGACCGCCGTTTCGCGCTGGCCGAGGCGGCTGCCGCGCACGCGTACATGGAATCGGGCGATCATGTCGGCAAGATCGTGCTGGAAGTCTGAGGCAACAGGCTTAAGCTGACCCTGCGGCGGGGCGCCCGGACATCGGGCGGGGCTGAATGACGAAATACCGAACGGGCGGGACACAAGACGATGACCGATAAACTGGTGCTGCATGAAGATCCGCGCAGCGGCAACTGCTACAAGATCCAGCTGACGGCGGCGCTGCTCGGCCTGCCGCTGGAGCGTCGGCAGTACGACATCATGCGCGGCGACACACGTACGCCCGAGTTTCTCTCGAAAGTGAACTCGAACGGGCGCATCCCGGTGTTGCAGGTCGGTGAGCGCTTCCTGCCGGAAAGCAACGCGGCATGCTGGTATCTGGGCGAGAGCACGCATCTCGTGCCCGACAGCCGCTTCGAGCGCGCCGACATGCTGCGCTGGATGTTCTTCGAACAGTACAACCACGAACCGAACATCGCCACGCTGCGCTTCTGGCTGGTCTATCTGGGGCAGGGTAACCTCAGCCCGCAGCAGCGCGAACAGATCATGGGCAAGCGCGCGGCGGGTGAAGCTGCGCTCAAGCTGATGGACGAGCATCTGACCGGCCGCGAATGGTTCGTCGGCGCTTCGGCCAGCCTCGCCGACATCGCGTTGTTCGCCTATACCCATTTGGCGGAGGCGGGCGGGTTCAGCCTTGGCGATCACCCGGCGGTCTGCCGCTGGCTGGACCGGGTGCGCAAGCTGCCCGGCTTCGTGGCGATGGACACGTAAGCAGGAGAGCCGTTGCAATCGGTCTCCCGATGGATTGCAACAAACCCCAAGCATGCGCTTGCCCAATGGCGTGAATTCGCCTAAACCGGCCCGGAACGGCCGCTCCGCGAGGGGCGGCCCTTATTGTTTCCGCTGGAGATAAAGACATGAGCCAGCCCGCTCCGCTGATGCCGCACGCGACCGCCGCCTGGCTGGTCGACAACACGGCGCTGTCGTTCGAACAGATCGCAGAGTTCTGCGGTCTGCACATGCTCGAAGTCCAGGCCATGGCCGACGACCTCACCTCGAGCAAGTACACCGGTCGCGATCCGGTGCGCTCGGGCGAACTGACCATGGACGAGATCGAGAAGGGTCAGGCCGATCCTGCGTACAAGCTGCGCATGCACAAGATCCCGGTCACTTCGAACCGCACCAAGGGCCCGCGCTACACGCCGGTCTCGAAGCGTCAGGACAAGCCGGACGGCATTGCCTGGATCCTGCGCAACCACCCTGAGGTTTCGGACGCGCAGGTCGGCAAGCTGATCGGCACCACCCGCAACACCATCGCCGCGATCCGCGACCGTTCGCACTGGAACATCGCGAACATCACGCCCAAGGACCCGGTGACGCTGGGCCTGTGCTCGCAGCGCGAGCTGGACGCGATCGTCGCCAAGGCCGCCAAGAAGGCCGGGATCACCGACGACGGCCAGGGCGATCAGCGCCTGACCGACGACCGTCAGGCCCTGATCGACGAACTGCGTGCCGAGCGTGAGGCCGCCTCGCGCGCGTCGAGCGAAGCCGCGCAGGAAGCCGAAGTCGCCCGCTGGCTCGAAGCCAAGCGCGCTGCCGAGCGGGAAGCCGGCGAAAGCTGAGCTTTTCCGTTACCGGATCAAAGACGCAAGAAGGGGCCTCGCAAGGGCCCCTTTTTCGTATCTGCCGAAGTCTGCGTCAGGCTTCACGCGCGTTCGTCCAGCAGCGCCAGCAGGGCATCGGCGGCGCGGGTGCGATAGCGCTCCTTGTGGCGCAGGCCGTGGAAGGCGCGGGCGGGAAACACGAAAGGCGCGGCATGGAGCGTGCCCGCCGCCAGCGCCGGGGCCACCACAAGGCCGGAAAGCACGGCGATGCCTACGCCTGCCTCCACCGCCGTGCGCACGCTTTCGTTGGAGGGCAGTACCAGCACCGCGTCGCGCGCGTCGGGGTCCAGGCCCTGTTCGCGCAGCGTCTCCTCGAAGCTGGAGCGCGTGCCCGATCCCTGCTCGCGCATGACCCATGGGATGCCGGGGGCGACCAGCGCGGGCAAGGTGGCGTCGGGCGCGAAAGGCGTGGCGCTGACCAGCACCAGCCGGTCCGCACCCAGCACCCAGTGCGCCAGCGCGGGATCGTCCACCTCGCCCTCGACGATGCCAAGGTCGGCAAGCCCTTCGTGGACTTGCGCGGCGGCCTGTTCGGTATTGGCGATGGCAAGTTCCACGGCGATGGCCGGATAGCGCTGGCGGAAGGCGGCGAGCACCGGGGGGAGCCAGTAGGCAGCGATGGTCTGACTGGCGACCAGCCGCAGCCGTCCGCGCGAAAGGCCGCCCAGTTCCTCCAGCATCACTTGCGTCGCCTCGGCCTGCGCCAGCAGTCCGCGCGCTTCGGGGAGGAACAGCTGCCCCGCCTCAGTCAGGGTGATCCCGCGTCCGACGCGGTGAAACAGCTTGACGCCGTGGCGCTCCTCCAGCGCGGCGATGGCCGAGGATACTGCCGACTGCGTGAGGTTCAGTGCCCGCGCGGCGGCGGTCATGTGCTCGCGCTCGGCCACGGCGACGAAGATGCGCAACTGTTCGAGAGTCATGGCGAGACCCTTGCACTATTCATCAAATAAATCGATTAAAATGATATAAATGAAGCGTTGGATAGATGAATGGCGCAGGCGTAGCTGAAGGGGCGAAAGGAATGTCCCATGCGCGCTTTCGCGTCCTCCATCGCTCTCCCCAAGGCCCTTCATGCCCCGATCCTCACGCTTGCGCCTGTTCGCAAGGTGCTGCCGGGGCTCGGGCTCTGCCTTGCGGTCACGCTTGCTGCCTATGCGCTGGGGGGCGTGGAGCGTGCCATGGCGGGCAAGGCCTGGCTGGAGGCGCTGGTGCTGGCGATCGTGCTGGGCACGGCGTTGCGCAGCCTGTGGAACCCGTCCGGGCGCTGGCATGCGGGGATCGCCTTCAGCGCCAAGTATCTGCTGGAGATCGCGGTCGTGCTGCTGGGCCTGTCGGTCAGCGCGGGTACGATCCTGTCGGCAGGCCCGGCGCTGCTGGGCGGGATCGCGGGCGTGGTCGCGCTGGCCATCGCAGTGAGCTTTGCCATCGGGCGCCTGCTCGGCCTGCCGGTCCGCATGGCGCTGCTGATTGCCTGTGGCAACTCGATCTGCGGCAATTCGGCCATCGCCGCCGTCGCCCCGGTGATCGGTGCGGACGGCGAGGAGGTGGCAGGCTCGATCGCCTTTACCGCCGTGCTGGGCGTGGCCGTCGTGCTGGGCCTGCCGGTGCTTGGCCTTGCACTGGGAATGAGCGCGACCGCGTTCGGCGCCTTCGCCGGGCTGACGGTCTACGCCGTGCCGCAGGTGATCGCGGCGACGGCGCCGATGGGCACCGCCGCCATCCATATGGGCACGCTGGTCAAGCTGGTGCGGGTGATGATGCTCGGCCCGGTGTGCCTTACGCTCTCACTGCTGATGCCGCGCAAGATGGAAGAGGCGCAACGCAAAGGGCCTGCCATCGGCCATCTGGTGCCGTGGTTCATCATCGGGTTTCTGCTGCTGGTCGCGGTGCGTTCGGCCGGACTGGTGCCGCAGGCCGTGGTCGCTCCCGCCGGGCATCTGGCGACCGGACTGACGGTGGTGTCGATGGCGGCGCTGGGCCTTGGCGTCGATGTGCGCAGCGTGGCGCGGGCCGGAGGCCGGGCGACCGTGGCCGTGGTCGGCTCGCTCGCCCTGCTGGGCGCGGTGAGTTACGCGCTGCTGATGGTGGTCGGGCTGGTCTGACGCCTGATGTCTGGCGGATAATCCGTAGCGAAGCCGACCGGCTTTCCCCGCCGTCGGCCAGCTTCGCTATAGCTTTGTTACTTTACTGCGCCGCGATCGCCAGCGGCGGCTTCGCCGTGATCGAAGGCGCCAGATCGCCGCCGCTGGGCGACAGGCGACCGTCGATCTGCGCGCCCTGCTCGATGGTGAGCGCGTCGTAATGCACATCGCCGACGATCCGCGCGGTCTTGAGGATCACCACTTCGCGCGCGGTGATCGTGCCCTTGACGGTGCCCGAGATGCGCGCGGTCTTGGCCTTGATGGCGCCGGTGATCTCGCTGCCTTCGCCCTGGACGAGGCCCTGGCAGGTGATGTCGCCCTCGACCCGGCCATCGACGTGAAGGTCGGCAGAGGCGTTGACGTCGCCTTTCACCGAGACGTCGGGGCTGAGGATCGAGAAGGTCGAGGCCATGCCGCTGCGCGGCGCGATGTGGGGACGGGGCATTTAGCGGGTTTCCTGCTGCTGGACGTTGCGGGCGGCCTCCAGGAAAGGCCGGGGATTGACCGGGTTGCCGTTGACCCGGACTTCGAAATGGAGATGCGATCCGGTCGAGCGGCCGGTGCTGCCCATGCGGGCGATCTGCGTACCGGCGTCGACTTTCTCGCCGACATGGGCATCGAAGCCTGAAAGGTGGCCATAGCGCGTCATCAGCCCGTTGCCGTGGCTGACCTCGACACAGTTGCCATAGCCGCTGCGCTGGCCGACGAAAGTGACGGTGCCCTTGGCGGCGGCATAGATCGGCGAGCCCATCGGGCCGGGGAAGTCGAGCCCGGCATGGAAGGCGCTGGCGCCGGTGAACGGGTCCGAACGGTAGCCGTAGCTCGACGAGACATAGGCGACATGCGCCGGCGAGACCTGCGGGATGCTGGCCAGGCCGTTCTCCAGCGAATCCATCCGGGCGAGACTCTTGCCCAGCGCCCTGAAGCGCGGGTCGATGGTGCCATGCGTGCCGGTCGAGAGTAGTTGCAGCGGGCCACCCTCGGCGGCGCGGGCGCGGACCATCATCGCGTTGGGATTGAGGCCGAGGCCACGGATCTGTGCAACGGCGCTCTCGCTGCGGGCGTCGGCATAGCGGGTGAGTCGGTCCACCATCGCGAACTGCTGCGCCTCGATCCGGTCAAGCTGGGCCGACGTGGGCAGGCCGCGCAGCGACAGGACGGCGGCGCTGATCTTGTTCGGGTCGGTTGCGGTAGAGGCTGATGCGGCAGGGGAGGTCTCCAGCGCGGCATCGGTGGCGCCGTCCGAACCGAGATGGGCGTCCATCAGCTGTTCGAGCACCTGCTGGCGGCGGGCGAGGTCTTCGGTGCGGGCTTCCACGCCTTCGCGGTAGCGGGCGAGGCGCGCCTGCTCCTGCGCGACCTGCGCCTCGCGTCCGGCGAGCGCGGTCTGGCGGTCTCCCGCTGCGGCATGGCCCAGCGCCAGCGCGCCGAGCGAGGCAGCCGAACCGCCGACCAGCGCGAATGCGACCGCCGCCGCCGCGATCTGCGTGCGCGAGGACAGTTTCACAAAGCGGATCTGTCCTTGCGACCGCACGATGAACTCGCGGTCGGCAAAGGCATTCCGCAGGCGCTGTTTCAGCACCGCGACATTCGGTAAGTTCAAGACGACCCCGCCACAAAGCCGGAACGGCACGCCCGATCAGAGCGCCGCTTCCGCAAGGCCGCTGCGCTAGCAAAACCGCCGCGCTCTGGCGAATCCGCCCGCCGTAATCTTCCGTAGATTCGGGCCGAGTCGAAATCGGCAGGCGATGAACGGATGCCCGGTGTCGCATGCCCGTTACGTGTGCCGTTGCCCTGTGGTCCTGCGAATCGCCGGAACGCGCGCGAATCTGCCATTTCCGGCCAGTGACAGGGCGGTGACAGGCGCGTACGTCGATGATAGGACACGCAGCCTATGGAACAGGATCTTCAGCTCGCCCCCGTCGCCACGACGGAAACGCCCGAAGCGCTCGTCGCCCGCTTTGCGCGCGATGGCCGCGCGGCGCAGGCCGTGCTCGCCACCTTGAGTGACGAGGCCAAGCGTGCCGCGCTCGTCAGCGCCGCCGCCGCGCTGCGGGCCGCAGAGCCAGCGATCCTCGAAGCCAACGCGCAGGACATCGCCGCGGGCGAGGCCAAAGGGCTGTCGGGCGCGATGCTCGACCGCCTGCGTCTCGACGCCGGGCGCCTTGCCGGGATCGCCGATGCCGTCGATCAGGTGGCGGTGCTCGCCGATCCGGTGGGCGAGGTGATTTCGGCAAGCGAGCGGCCCAACGGCCTCAAGCTGTCGCGCGTGCGTATTCCCATCGGGCTGATCGGGATCATCTACGAAAGCCGCCCCAATGTGACGGCGGATGCGGCGGCGCTGTGCCTGCGCTCGGGCAATGCCGTGCTGCTGCGCGGCGGCAGCGAGGCGCTGCATTCGAACCGCGCGATCCTGTCCGCGATGGTCGCAGGGCTCGAAGCCGCGGGCGTTCCCGGCGCGGCGGTGCAACTGGTGCCCACGCAGGACCGTGCGGTCGTCGGCGCGATGCTGACGGCGGCGGGGCTGATCGACATGATCGTGCCGCGCGGGGGCAAGAGCCTGGTCGCGCGCGTGCAGGCCGATGCCCGCGTGCCGGTGCTCGCCCACCTCGACGGGCTTTGCCATACCTATGTGCACGAGGCCGCCGATCCCGAGATGGCACGCGCGCTGACGCTCAATGCCAAGATGCGTCGCACCGGCATCTGCGGCTCGATGGAGACGCTGCTGCTCGACGCGCGCTTCCCCGAAAGCGCTTCGGTGGTTGCCGGGCTGATCGAGGCGGGCTGCGAAGTGCGCGGCGATGCCCGCGCCCGTGCGCTCGACCCGCGCGTGCTGCCCGCCACCGACGAGGACTGGGATACCGAATATCTCGACGCGGTGCTGTCGGTCGCGGTGGTCGATGGCCTCGATGCCGCGCTTGCGCATATCGCCAAGCACTCCTCGCACCACACCGATGCCATCGTCACGGCGGATGCGGAGGTGGCGGAGCGCTTCCTCAATGCAGTCGACAGCGCGATCGTGATGGTCAATGCCTCCAGCCAGTTCGCCGATGGCGGCGAGTTCGGGCTGGGTGCCGAGATCGGTATCGCCACCGGGCGCCTCCACGCGCGCGGGCCGGTCGCGCTGGAAGGGCTGACCACCTACAAGTGGCAGGTGCGCGGGACCGGGCAGGCGCGCCCGTAAGAACCGGCGCGCCGACGCAAGCCTGGTGACTCTGACCTTCGTGACTCGACCGACCATGATCCGCAGCGGCCCGGTGACCGGGCTGCTGGGCGGCAGCTTCAACCCGGCGCACGGCGGGCACCGGCGCATCACGCTGTTCGCGGCCGAGGCGCTGGCGCTCGACGAGGTGTGGTGGCTGGTATCTCCCGGCAATCCGCTCAAGGCGAAAGAGGGCATGGCGCCGCTGGCGGCACGCTGCGAATCGGCACAGAAGCAGGCCCGTCGCGCGCGGATTCGCGTGACCGCGCTGGAGCGCGAACTGGGCACCCGCTACACGGTCGACACGCTGCGCGCGGTGCTGAAACGCTGGCCGAAACGTCGCTTCGTGTGGCTGATGGGAGCGGACAATCTGGCCCAGTTGCACCGCTGGAAGGACTGGCGAACGCTGGCGCGACTCATGCCGATTGCGGTTGTCGCCCGTCCGGGGTATGATGATGCCGTCGTCGCGAGCCCCGCGATGGCCTGGTTGAGGCGTTTCCGGCGGCCTTTGTCCAGTCTCGAGCGGCCGGAAAGGTGGAGCGCACCGGTACTGGTGACATTGCGGTTCGATCCCGACACGCGGTCGGCCACGGCGATACGCCGGGCAGATCCGGACTGGGCCCGAAAGTCTACGACACGGCTTTCGAGAGGTCGGCAGCTTCGTGACCAGGTCACGCGGCGCCTGATTTCCGGCACTTGGTCGTGATACGAGAAGCAGCCTCTCCCCTCGCCCCCGACAACGACAAGACCCGATCGCGCGCGGTCGTGCGGCAACCCGTCCGGGTTTGCCGCCGAATGTGCCGGTCCCTGAAAGGAGCACACACGACCTAGATGCCACAGGCACAAACCCAGCCGGAATCGACCGGCATTTCTGCCCCGACCGCGAGCCAGACCGGGACCGCGAACCTGCCCACGGTCGAATCCGACGATCCCTTGCTGTCGCTCGTCCTGCGTTCGCTCGACGATGATCAGGCGCAGGAGCTCGTCACGATCGATCTGGGCGGTAAGTCCAGCATCGCCGATTTCATGGTGATCGCCTCGGGCCGTTCGACCCGTCAGGTTGCCGCGATGGCCCAGAAACTGGGTGAGCGCATCAAGCAGGGCGGCTTCGGCCATGCCCGTGTCGAAGGCCTTCCCGCAGCCGACTGGGTGCTGGTCGATGCCGGCGGCGTTGTCGTCCACCTGTTCCGCCCCGAAGTGCGCACGTTCTACAATCTGGAACGTATGTGGGGCTTTGACGGACCCAGCGGCGCCGCCTGATCGCGGCCGATATGTCGGGCGCCTCGGCTGTCATGTCGAGGCGACACATATCAACCGGGCAGGCCTTGTCGGGGCGCTTTCAAGCGATCGAAGGCCTGCGCAAGTCCATGTAGGGCTTGCGCCGGGCGCCGTGCTGGCGCACCGCCTGTCCCATGCTTCTGCACATCATCGCCCGCGGCAAGATCGCCCGTTCGCCCGAAGCCGAACTGCTAGATCGCTATGCCAAGCGCCTGACCTGGCCGTTCCGTCACAGCGAACTGCCCGATGTCGGCGGGCGGATTCCGCCTCCCACCCATACCCCGGTGCGCGAAGTCCTGCTGGACGAGCGCGGCAAGCTGATGAGCAGCGAGGAGTTCGCCGCGCTGCTCGGGCGCTGGCGCGACGAGGGCGTGCGCGAATGCCGCTTCCTGATCGGCGCGGCGGACGGCCATGGCGACGAGGCGCGGGCTGAGGCCGATCACCTCCTGTGCTTCGGGCGCATGACCTGGCCGCACCTGATGGTCCGCGCGATGCTGGCCGAGCAACTCTGGCGCGCCACCGCGATTCTGGCCGGGCATCCGTATCATCGGTCGGGCTGAGAGAGCGTTGGACATTCCTCGCAGCCGATCTAGACAGCGCGTGTGAGCCTTTCTTCGCGCGCCCTCCCATCCCGACGCCTGAACCGTGGCGCGCTGCTTGGCGCGACGCTGCTGGTGGCCGTGGGGGCAGGGATGTTGGCCCGTCCGGGGCAGGGTCAGGGCGACAGCCTTGCCGTGCTCGATCCCGCTGCCGATGCCGCGCAGGCCCGCCGGCAGATGGCGCAGGCCCGGCGCGAGGGCGAGATTGCCCGCCAGCGTGCCGACAAACTCGAAGCGAAAGCGAGAGTGGCAGGCGCGCAGGTCGAGAAGACCGCGCAGGCTGCCGCTGCCGTCGCCGCGCGCATCCAGCAGAACGAGGCCGACATCGCCGCCCGGCAGGCAAGGATCGCGCTGATCTCTGCCGAGCGTGAACGGCTGCGGGCAGACCTTGCGCGCAGGCAGGCGCCGCTGATCCGGCTGACCGGTTCGCTCCAGCGCCTCTCGCGCCGTCCGCCGCTGTTCGCGCTGCTGCGCCCCGGCTCGGTGCGCGATCTCGTCTACATGCGCGCGGTGCTCGATTCGGTGATGCCCGAGGTGGAAGCGCGCACGGCGGACCTGCGTGCCGATATCGCCCGCGCCCGCACGCTGGAGGCCGACGCGCGCGAGGCCAATGCCGATCTTCAGGCGGCGCAGGATGATCTCGGCAAGCGTCGCACCGAACTGGCGGTGCTCGAATCGCGCCAGCGCCTTGCCAGCCGCGCCGCCTCCGGGCTGGCCGCACGCGAGCAGGACCATGCCCTCGCGCTGGGCGAGCAGGCGCGCGATCTTTCCGACCTGATCGACACGATGGGCGCGCAGGGGCGGTTGCGCGCGCAACTGGCGTCGCTTCCCGGCCCGGTCATGAAACCTGCTGACCCGACCCGCACGCAGGCGGTGACGGCGGCGGACTTCACGCCTCCACCGCAAGGGCTCGGCAACTATGTCCTGCCGGTGGCAGGCCGGGTCGTGACCGGCTTTGGCGAGGCGTTGCCGGGACAGCCCGGTGCCAGTGGGCTGACGCTGGAGACCGGCGCGCAGGCGCAGGTGGTGGCACCGGCGGATGGGCGCGTTGCCTACGCCGGGGTCTATCGCGGGTTCGGGCAGATCGTGATCGTCGAGCATGCGGGCGGCTGGACCTCGCTCGTCACCGGCCTTGCCCGGCTCGACGTGGCGGTGGGCGACAGGCTGGTGGCGGGATCGCCGCTGGGCGTTGCCGGGGCCGGGCATCCGCAGGTTACGATCGAGCTGCGCCGCGATTCGGTTCCGGTTAATCCGCTGCTCTATATCCACGCGCCATAACTTGCGCTTTTTACGTGCAGCTTTCGTACCTTCGCCCCCGGCTCTTCGCTGGAAAAGCACGGCGCGGCTCGATAGAGTGACGGCCCTGCGACAATACCGGACGGCGCCTTGCCGACCCGGATCGACTGACGAGAGGCCCCAAGCCCGATGAAGTTCCTGCCCCTGATGCGCGCTACCCTGCTGGTTTCCGCCGTGGCGATGTTGCCTGCGGCCACAGCGGGCCTTGCCGCCGTCGACAGCCAGGTGAACCCGGAATTCGGCAAGCTTTTCGAGATCTACCAGCTGATCAAGGAAAACTACGTCGATCCGGTCGATGACGACAAGCTGGTGAAGGGCGCGATCGACGGCATGATGGCCAGCCTCGATCCGCATTCGGACTATCTCGATGGCGCCGCGCTGGACCGTCTGGAGACGATGATCGACGGCAACTATACCGGCCTTGGCCTTTCCGTGGTCGAGGATGACGGCGTGGTGAAGGTGATCTCGCCGTTCAAGGGCAGCCCGGCGGACAAGGCGGGGATCAAGGCGGGCGATTACATCACCCATATCGACGGCAAGCTCTATTACGAGCAGGACCTCGACGAGGCGGTCGACAAGATGCGCGGGCCTTCGGGCACCACGGTGAAGCTCACCGTCTATCGTCCCGGCCGTCCCGATTCGTTCGACGTCACCGTGACGCGCGGGGTGATCGAGCTGGAGCCGGTCACGTCCGAGCTGAAGGGCGATATCGGCGTCGTCAGCGTCAACGAGTTTTCCAAGAACGTCGGGCGCGATGTCGCCAAGGCGATCACCACGCTGCGCCAGCAGGCCGCGACCAAGGGCACCAAGATGAACGGTCTGGTGCTCGACCTGCGCTCCAACCCCGGTGGTTCGCTGGACGAGGCGGTGGCGCTGTCCGACCTTTTCATCGACCACGGCGTGATCGTCTCGCAGCGCGGACGCCTTGCCAGCGAGAACCAGGTCTATCGCGCCGAGACGGTGTTCAAGGGCGATGCCGTTCCGGGCATGCCGATCATCGTGCTGGTCGATGCGGGCTCGGCCTCGGCGTCCGAGATCGTCGCGGGTGCGCTGCAGGACAGCCACCGCGCGGTGATCATGGGCCAGCGCACTTTCGGCAAGGGCTCGGTCCAGTCGTTCATCCAGCTCGACAAGACCAGCGCGATCAAGATCACCACGGCGCGCTATTACACGCCATCGGGCCACTCGGTGCAGGAAGGCGGCATCGACCCCGACATTGCCGTGCCGCAGTTGACCGATCCCGATGCCCGCGCCCGCAACGAACGCGCGGTGCGCGAATCCGACCTGCGCGGCCACCTGATCAACGAATCGTCGATGGCCGACAAGGAGCTGGAGCAGGACCAGAAGCCCGATCCGCGCTTCAACATCAGCGCCGAGCAGCTCAAGAAGGACGGCATCACCGACTTCCAGCTGCACTACGCGATCGAGACGCTCGACCGCGTGCAGGGCAAGCCCGCCGCGCTTGCCGCGACGGTTCCGCCCAAGCCTGCGGCGGAAAAGCCTGCTGCCAAGACTCCCGCCAAGTCCAACTGATCCCGATCGGAACCCTGCCGCGATGACCGTTGCCGTTTCCCCTTCGCTTCGTCTGGCGCGCATCATCGCGCTGGCGGTTCCCGTCTGCGCGCTGGGTGGCGCCTATATCGGGCAGTACGCCTTCGGGCTGTTCCCGTGCGAGATGTGCTGGTGGCAGCGCTATCCGCATTTCGTGGCGCTGGTGCTGGCGCTGCTGGCGTTCTGGTGGCGCCCGGTACGTCCGCTGGTGGCGGTTGCGGGGCTTGCCTTGCTGGTCACGGGACTGATCGGCGGCTATCATGCCGGGGTCGAGTATCACTGGTGGAAGGGCGTGACCGAATGCACCTCCACCGTGTTTAGCGGCGGTGGCGGCAGTTCGCTCGACGCGGTGCTGTCGGCCCCGCTGATCCGCTGCGACGTGGCGCAGTGGAGCCTGTTCGGGATTTCGCTGGCCGGGTGGAACTTCCTGTTCTCCACCGCCGGTGCGATCGCGATTTTCCTGCTGCTGACGCGGCGCGAGAAGAGGTTTGCCTGAGATGAGCACTGCAAGCATGGGCACTTCAGGCATGACGGCCAGCAGCTATCACAAGCGCCGCGCGGCGCAGCGCTTCTCGCGCATGATCCGCGTCGATCAGGCGGGCGAGTACGGGGCAGTGCGCATCTATGCCGGGCAACTGGCGGTGATGGGATCGCGCGGGCCGCATTCGAACGAGATCGTCCACATGCTGGCGCAGGAAGAGGTCCACAAGGCGCGCTTCGATCAGATGATCGCCGAGCGCGGCGTGCGCCCGACGCTGCTCCAGCCGTTCTGGTCGGTCGCCGGGTTCGCGCTGGGCGCGGTGACGGCACTGATCGGGCCGGAAGGGGCGATGGCCTGCACGGCGGCGGTCGAGACCGAGATCGATAAGCACTATACCCAGCAGATCGAGGAGATCGGCAAGGACGATCCCGAACTGGCCGAGGTGGTCCACAAGTTCCGCGACGAGGAGCGCGAGCACCGCGACGCCGCGCTGGCCGCAGGGGCGGAGAAGGCGCCTGCCTATCCGCTGCTCTATGCGGCGATCCGGCTGGGCTGCAAGGCGGCGATCCGGTTGTCGGAACGCTTCTGATCGCAGGCGGTTATCACAGAAGGCCGGTATCGGGCCGAGGGCTGTATCGAAGTGTGTCCGGAAAGACGCCGCAGCTACCCTTCGCGATCCGGCTGGCCTATATTGAAAAGAGGAAACGGCAGGCCCCACTTCGACCGGCCCGTTTGCCAAGGAGTTCCCGTAAGATGTCCCGCCTCCTGACCGTATCGACTGCCCTGGCCGCCTTCGCGCTGGCGCTTCCGCTCGGCGCCGCGCCGGCCATGGCGCAGCAGCGTACACCCGTGGGCGATGCGGGGCCGGAGGATACCGGCGAGAAGATCAACCAGCTGATCGTCTACGGCAACGATCCGTGCCCGGCCTCGCAGGGCAGCGAGATCACGGTCTGCGCGCGCAAGCCCGAATCGGAGCGCTATCGTATCCCCGAGCCGCTGCGCGGGGTGGACGAGCCGCAGGCCGAGCCGTGGGCCAACAAGGTTGCCGCCTACGAGACGGTTGGCGCGTCGGGCATCAACTCGTGCTCGCCCTCGGGTTCCGGCGGGGCTTCGGGCTGTACCCAGAAGCTGATCGATCAGGCCTATGCCGAGAAGAAGAACGGCTCCGACGTCCAGTTCAGCAAGCTGATCGACGCCGAACGCCAGAAGCGCCTTGCGACCATCGACAAGACGGCGGCTGTCGAACAGAAGCAGGTCGAGAAGGAAGAGGACGCCTACTTCGCGGCCAAGAAGGCGGACAAGAACAAGGACAATGCCGCGGAAGACGCCGCCAAGGCCGACAACGCGACAAGCCCGGATTCGAAGGGTAACTGAGGCGCCGGGCAACTAGCCGCCCAAACGAAAAGGGCCGGGAGTGATCTCCCGGCCCTTTTCGTTTGTCCTGTGTCCGCAAGGACCAGACCCCAGAATCACACCAGCGCGATGTCCGGTGCGTCTTCCTGCTTCATGCCCACGGTGTGATAGCCCGCATCGACGTGATGCACTTCGCCGGTCACGCCCGAGGCGAGGTCGGACAGCAGGTAGAGGCCCGAGCCGCCCACATCGTCGATCGTCGCGTTGCGGCGCAGCGGCGAGTTGTACTCGTTCCACTTCAGGATGTAGCGGAAATCGCCGATGCCGCTGGCCGCCAGCGTCTTGATCGGGCCTGCCGAGATCGCGTTGACGCGGATGTTGCGGGGGCCGAGATCGTTGGCGAGATAGCGCACCGACGCTTCCAGCGCGGCCTTGGCGACGCCCATCACGTTGTAGTGCGGCATGACCTTTTCGGCGCCGTAGTAGGTCAGCGTCAGGATCGAGCCGCCTTCGTTCATCATTTCGGACGCCCGCTTCGTCACGGCGACGAGGCTGTAGGCCGAGATGTTCATGGTCAGCAGGAAGTTGTCCAGGCTGGTGTCCATGTACATGCCGCGCAGCTCGTTCTTGTCCGAGAAGCCGATGGCGTGGACGACGAAGTCGATCGTCTCCCAGCGCTCTTTCAGCGTGGCGAAGGCAGCGTCCAGCGCGTCCATGTTGGACACGTCGCAATCGATCAGGAAATCGCTGCCAAGGCTCTCGGCAAGCGGCTTCACGCGCTTGGCCAGCGCGTCACCCTGATAGGAGAAGGCGAGCTCTGCCCCCTGTTCGTGCAGTTTCCTGGCAATGCCCCAGGCCAGCGACTTGTCGTTCGCCAGGCCCATGATGAGGCCGCGCTTACCCTGCATCAGACCGGTCATTCGTATTTTCCTGTACCTCGTTATCGTGTTCTGCCGCGTGCTTCGCGAAGAGTTCGCGGCCCGAAAGTGTTTCCTGCTCTTCCGGACGCGCGGCGAGGGCGGCGTTGAGTTCCGCGCCCACGACCATCCCTAGTCCGACTAGCCAGAAAAAGAAAAGCGAGATCACCACTCCGGCAAGACTTCCGTACGTGAGATCATAAGCGATGAAATTGCGCAACACTTTGGGCAATATCCAGGCCGCTGCCAACCACCAAAGCGTCACAAAGGTTGCACCCGGCCATTTCGGGTTGCGCCTGCCCTGAAACGCGGAGGGCGTGAGCAGCAGGAAAAGCGTGAAGATCGACGCGAACAGCGCGCCCGCACTGACCACGCGCGAGGCGGCGATCTCGAAATCGAAGGCCTCGGCGCGGGGCAGCAGCACTTCGATCACCTGCTGCACCACCGCGATCAGCACTTGCGAGGACAGCGAGAGCAGCAACAGCAACACCGCCGCAAAGATCACCCCGGTCGAGATCAGGCGATGGCGCCAGAACTTGGCGCCGGGCTTCACGTCATAGGCGCGGTGGAGAATATCGCGCAAAGTCTCGATCAGGCTGGTCGAGGTCCAAAGACCCAGTATACCCCCCACCCAGAGCAGCCAGCCGTGGCGCCCGCTGGCGACGGCCTGTGCCACCGGCCCCAGCGCTTCGGTGACGCGCGGGGGCAGGGCGGTGAGCACGGTCGCGATCGAACGGTCCAGCTGGTGGACCTCGCCCAGTAGCGAGAGCACGGCGGCCAGTACGATGCAGAACGGGAACAGCGCGATGATCGCCATGTAGGCGAAGTTGCCCGCGTGGATGAAACCGTCTTCCCAGGTCCCGGCGATCACCCGGCCCGCCACCGCGAGCAGGGTGCGTCGTCGCCGCCCGGATAATCGCCCGTCGGTTCCAGAGCCTGGCCCAGCGTCCGGCAGAGAGTCGGGCAGGGTCAGACGCCCAGCCGGGCGCGCACGTCGCGGGTGTCCTGCCAGCCTTCGAGGCGCTGGATCAGGTCCGCATCGTGTTCCGGCAGGACGATTTCGAGCGAGATCAGCTGGTCGCCGCGAGAGCCGTCCTTGCGGGTGAAGCCGCGGCCCTTGAGGCGCAGCACCTTGCCCGAGCTGGACCCGGCGGGAACCGAGAGCATCACCGCGCCGGACGCGGTGGGCGCCTTCACCTTGGCGCCGTTCAGCGCCTCGTCGAGCGTCACCGGCAGGTCGAGCCGCAGGTCGTCGCCGTCGCGGCGGAAGGACGCGTGCGTCTGGAGCTGGATCGTGACGATGGCATCGCCGCTGCCGCCGGGGCCGGGCTCACCCTTGCCCGAAAGGCGCATCTGGGTGCCGTCTTCCAGCCCTGCGGGCAGCTTGAGGTCGATGGTCTTGCCATCCGAGAGCGTGATTCGCTGCGGCTTCAGCTCGGCCGCGTCGGTCAGCGGCACGGAAAGGCGATAGGAGACATTGGCGCCGCGCGGAGCCTGTCGACCACCTCCCATACCTCCAAAGCCGCCGCTGCGCCCTCCGCCACCGCCGAACATGCTGCCGAGGATGTCCTCGAAGTCCATGCCGCCGCTCTCGAAGCCGCCGCCACCCATGCCGCCGAACCCGTGCTGGCCGCCAGAACCGCCGCCAAAGCCGCGCCCGCCGCCGAATCCGGCGCCGAAGTCCATGCGCGGATTGCCGTCGGCATCGATTTCGCCCCGGTCGAACTTGGCGCGCTTGTCCTTGTCGGACAGCAGATCGTAGGCGGCGGTCACTTCCGAAAAGCGCTCCGCCGCCTTGGGATTGTCTTTGTTGGCATCGGGGTGCAGCTTCTTGGCGAGCGTGCGATAGGCGGACTTGATGTCCTTCTCGCTCGCGCTGCGGGATACACCGAGGGTGGAATAGGGATCGTTTGCCATGACAGGCGATTAGCTAGGTGCGGTTTGCCTCTGCGGCAAGCACTGCCTGCACCTTGCCACGCACGTAACCTTGCGCCGACTGGATAGAAGCGTAAGGCGAAGGGCGTTCGGGTATGGTCGGCAGGCAGGGCAAGAGCCCCCTTCCGCCAAGCGATGAGGACCAGGAAATGAGCGTTACCGATGCGGACCAGAGCCAGATTCACGAAGTGATCCCGCACGGCGATCCCTTCGCGCTGTTCGATGTCTGGATGGACGAGGCGCGCGCGAGCGAGCCCAACGATTCGAACGCGATGGCGCTGGCGACGGCAACGCCGGACGGTCTGCCCTCGGTCCGCATGGTGCTGCTGAAAGGCCACGGCCCCGACGGCTTCGTGTTCTATACCAATGGCCACAGCCGCAAGGGGGGCGAGATCGCCGCGAACCCGCATGTCGCGCTGCTGTTCCACTGGAAGAGCCTGCGCCGCCAGATCCGCATCGAAGGCGCGCTCTCGCCGGTCAGCGATGCCGAGGCGGATGCCTATTTCCATTCGCGCGCCCGCGATTCGCAGCTGGGCGCGGTCGCTTCCGACCAGTCCGCCCCGCTCGATTCGCGCGAGACCTTCCTCGCCCGCTACGAGGCGGTGCGCGAACGCTTCGGAGAAGGCGAGATCGAGCGGCCGCGTCACTGGACCGGCTATCGCGTCGTCCCGCAGACGATCGAGTTCTGGCACGACCGCGACTTCCGCCTGCATGAGCGTCGCCGCTTCGTGCGGGACGGTGAAGCGGGCGGCTGGACCAGCTCGCTGCTCTATCCGTGAGCGGTACGCCTGCCGATAACGGCGCGCTGAACCGCAGCGCCGCCTTCGCCAGCATCGCGGCGGCGAGCGTGCTGCTGCTGTTCAAGGGGTGGGCGGCGTGGAGCACCGGCTCCACGGCGATGCTGGGTAGTCTCGCCGATACCGGGCTGGACCTGATCGCCAGCGTGGCGACACTGGCAGGCGTGTGGATCGCAGCGCAGCCTGCCGATCACAACCACCGCTTCGGGCACGGCAAGGCCGAGGCGATCGCGGCGATGTTCCAGATCGTGCTGATCTCGCTCTCCGCCTTCGCGATTGCCGCGCGAGCGCTGGAGCAGTTCGCGCAAGGCAGCGACACGCAAGGGGCGCAAGGCGGCATCGCGGTGTCGGTGATCGCGATCGTCGTCACCTTTGCGCTGCTGGCCTGGCAGCAATATGTGATCCGCCGCACCGCCAGCGTCGCGATCCGTACCGACAACATGCATTACCAGTCGGACCTGCTGCTCAATATCGCGGTGATCGGGGCGCTGGTGCTGGATCAGTACGCCGGGTTCGCGCTGGCCGATCCGCTGTTCGGCCTCGGCATCGCGGCGTGGCTGGCGTGGGGCGCGTGGAGCGCCTCGACCGAAGTGCTCGAACAGCTGATGGACCATGAATGGCCCGAGGATAAGAAGCAGCGCTTCCTCGAAGTGCTGGCCGCCAATGCCGATGTCTCGGGCGTCCACGATCTGCGCACGCGCACCTCGGGCAACCGTGACTTCGTGCAGTTCCATATCTGGGTCGATCCGCAGATGACCGTGCGCGAGGCGCACAAGGTGATGGACGCCATCGAGGATCGCCTTCACGCCGAATTTCCCGATCTGGAAATTCTGATCCATCCCGACCCGGAAGGTCTGGTCGATGAAGTGGGCGATGCCGGGAAGGACGTCCTCCCGCCGATCCGGGTCAGTCCGGAAGCCTGATTCGAATCAGTTCGACGGGAATAGGGCGATCAGGTCGCCCAGCCGGTCGTGCAGGGCCTGCGCCTTGTCCGGGCCGGTCTCGCCGAGGCGCACGACGGTGAGCAACTGGTCGGGCGAGCCGATCACGTACTGGCCATATTCGCCCACACAGCCGAACAGGTTCATCGAGACCTTGCCGGGAAACAGCGGCGAGGAGCCGTCGCTGCCCGCTCGATTGAGCCACACGCCCGCGCCGTAGCCGGGATTGGCGGGCGAGGGCAGGAGCATGAACTCCACCCAGCGGCGCGGCAGCACTTGTGCGCCCTGTACGGAGCCGGTGTGGCGCAGGAACTCGGCAAGGTCCGCCCAGTCACGCGCGGTGGCGTGGATCATCCCGGCGCCGACCATGGTTCCCGCGCGGTCGTAGCCGACCACAGTGGAGCCCATGCCGATCGGTTCGAGCACGCGGGCGCGCAGATAGTCGTTCACCGCGCGGCGGCGGCTGTCGGGGTCGGGGTGCTCGGCCAGCACGCGCGCGGCAAGGTCGGCGAGAATCACCGAGGTTGCGGAGGACGGCTTGAAGCGTTTGCCGACCGGCGCGACCAGCGGCTGCGCCTCGGCATAGGCGGCCATATCGTCACGCCCGTCGAGGAACAGCATGCGGAAACGGTCGGAATGCCGCTCGGGCACGGCAGTTTCAGAATGGCGCAGGCCCGAGCGCATCTGGAGCAGCTGGCGCAAGGTGATCTCGCCGCGCGGATCGCCGGTGCGCTGCCAGTCAGGGATAGGCGGCGATTCGTCGGCGCGCAGGCGACCGTCGCTGATCAGCTGGCCGATCATCAGTGCAGTGACGCACTGCCCGGCGGACCAGCCGGGCAGGCGGGTTTTCGCATCGATGCCGCTGGCGTAGCGCTCGGCGATCACTTCGCCGCGCTTCATCACCACCAGCGCATCGGTGTGGCCGACGGCGCCATCATCGAACAGCGCGTCGATCGCCCGGCCAAGCGCGGCGTGCGGGGCGCCCCCGTTGCCCTTGAGCGCGGCTTCGGCTTCGGCACTGGGCGGCGGCGGCCCGGCATCGCCGCTCTGTCCACAGGCGGCAAGGCTTGGCAGCAAGGCAAGGCACAGGATAAGGGGAGGGCGGCGCACCGGCATGACGCGAGGTGTGATGTGCGAGGTGCGCTCAGATGGCAACAGGCGAGACTTACCGGACCGGGGATAGCCCGCCGACCATGGCGCTTCCTCCCCGCCGCCAGCCTTCACGGTGGAAGCGCAACACGGCGATCCTGCTGGTGCTGGCGCTGGTCTTCGCCTTCCTGCTCGCACGCGGTTCGCTGCGCGACGATGCCATCGCGGCGACGGCCTTCGGAGCGCGCACCGGCTGCGTGTGCCGCTATGTCTCGGGGCGCGAGCTGTCGGACTGCAAGGGCGATCTCAAGGCTGCGAACCTTGGCCCGGTGGCCGCATTCGTGTGGCTTTCCGCCGATGATGGCGCCTCCAGCGTGATGGCGCGGGTGCCGTTCCTCGCTTCCCAGCGCGCGACCTTCGCGCCGGATCGCGGCTGCCAGCTGGAGGCCTGGGAAGAGTAACGGTTAAAGCTCGACCGCCTCGGTCGAATCGATCCAGCCGCCGCCGACCACGCGCTCGCCTGCATAGAGCACCGCGGCCTGCCCCGGTGCGACGCCGTATTCAGGCTCGGCAAAGCGAATCGTCGTGGCTGCGCCATCGCCTAGTGGCCCGTCGAGGGTGATCGGCACCGGGCGTGCCATCGAGCGGACCTTGGCAGTCAGCGCAACGCCTGCGGGCAAAGGCCCGATGCGGTTGGTCTCGACGATCCGCGCGGCGGCGACTCCCAGCAGGCGACGCGGGCCGACCAGCACGCGGCGAGTCGCGGCCTCGATCCCTGTGACATAGAGCGGCTCTGCCTGTCCGCCCACTTCCAGCCCGCGGCGCTGGCCGACGGTGTAGTGGATGATGCCGCGATGGGTGCCCAGCACCTCGCCGCTTTGCGCATGGACGATCTCGCCCGGCGCATCGCCTTCGGGACGGACCGAGCGCACGATCTTGGCATAGTCGCCATCGGGCACGAAGCAGATGTCCTGGCTGTCGGGCTTGTCGGCATTGCGCAGGCCCGCCGCAGAGGCGAGTCGGCGCGTCTCGGTCTTGGGCAGGCCGCCCAGCGGGAAGCGCAGGAAATCGAGTTGCGCTTCGGTGGTGCCGTAAAGGAAGTAGCTCTGGTCGCGCGTGGTATCGACGGCGCGGTGCAGTTCCGAGCCTGCCGGGCCGATCTCGCGGCGCACGTAGTGGCCAGTGGCGAGGCAGTCGGCCCCCAGATCGCGCGCCATCGCCAGCAGGTCGGTGAATTTCGGCCCCATGTTGCAGCGGATGCAGGGGATCGGCGTGCGCCCGTTCAGGTAATCGTCGGCGAATCGCTCGACCACCTCTTCGCGAAAGCTGCTTTCGTGATCGAAGACATAGTGGGCGATGCCGAGCCGGTCGGCCACGGCGCGGGCATCGCGGATATCGTCGCCCGCACAGCACGCGCCTTTGCGGCCGGTCGCCGCGCCGTAGTCGTAGAGCTGGAGCGTGATGCCGATCGTCTCGGCGCCGGTGGCGGCGGCCATCGCCGCGACAACCGAACTGTCGACGCCGCCCGACATCGCCACGACGATGCGGCGTGCGCTGAGCGGCCCCTCCAGCTGGAACAGCGAGGCGGGGTCGATACCGTCGAGCAGGGCGGCGGCGGTGAGATCGGGCGTCTGGGTCGTGGTCATGGCAATAGGTGTCCTTGTGCGCCCCATACAGCCTTGCCGGGTCTTTTCCTACCTCCGCTCTCCTAAGGGCTATCCCGCAGGCTATTTACCGAGGAACAGGCCCATGAAATTACATGGTTAATGTAGAATCGCCTGACCCCCTGTCACTCACCGCAAAGAGGGGGCAACTTGTCGAATGGTCGGAAAACTTATTGCGGGTCTTTACCTCCTCTTGAGGAAGCGGGGCGTAAAGGCAGTGATCATGAAGATCGCCTTTGACCATGAGGCCCGACACCAGGGCCATCCGGCGGACGCGATGACGCCGGAAGCCGGGCCTTTCGAATGGATTGGCCTGCGTGCCCGGTTGTTCGTCCCGCACGAGATCCGGACCGTTCTGAACGTGCATCACGCGCGCGCACTGGCGCGTCTGCAGGGCAGCTTCGAGCCGCATGCCGCCCATGCGATCTCTGCTTATGGTGAAGACTCAATGTCCGTTAACCTAAATGCTTCAAGCAATGGCAAGTCCGGGGTATCCACAAGTGACCTAGGCGCCGTCCCCCCATGTCCGGCGCACGAGGGTAAAGATGATTGAGAACCAGAAGATCCGTCCCGCGCAGGTGATCGGCCCCCTGGGGGAGCCGCTGACGATCGACAGCCTGCCGCCGGCCGATACCACCCGCTGGGTGGTCCGTCGCAAGGCGGAAGTCGTGGCAGCCGTCAACGGCGGGCTGCTGACCATCGATGAAGTGTGCGAACGCTATCAACTGACGCTGGAGGAGTTCGCCTCGTGGCAGCGTGCGGTCGATCGTTCCGGAATGCCGGGCCTGCGCGTCACCCGCATCCAGCACTATCGCGATCTCTACGAGCGCCAGCAGAAGTTCTGATCGCACTGGCCGCGCCTGCTTCGGCAGGGTCATGCCATTGAGTCGAAAGGCCCGCCATCCGTGCGGGCCTTTCGCGTTTTCGCGCCCCTATTCGCCGCGCTACCCCGTTAAAATTCGTACACTTCGCGGCATCGACGAACGACATTCGTCGATGCCGGTCGGGCCTGCGACGGACGCGCGTTGCCTCGCTGTCGCGCGCGGTTTATGTCTCTGCGTTGAAATAAAGGGCGAAGCGGGGGATGCGTGCGGCGGTTCGCGCGCGAGGCTCGCCCTTGTGCCGCGTCCGTTTGCCCGAACCCTGTTCGGATGAGCGTCAGGCGGCTCATGGCGGTGGCACATGAACTACGACGGCAAGATCGCGACGACGGGGGACTTTGTGGCGGCAGATCAGCTGCAGGACGAATCGGACGTGCCAATGCACCGGCCACGCTCGCAGCGCTGGTGGTGGATCGGCGCTGCCGTTCTGCTGGTGCTCGTCGGTGGCGGACTCTGGGCGATGATGCACCATGCTGCGACCCCGGCCGCAGGCGCCGCGAATGCGGCACAGACGCCGGTCGTCTCGGTGGTCGAACCGGGGCGCACGTCCGTTGCCGGAGCCATTCAGGCAACCGGGTCGCTGGGCGCGCGCCGCGAAATGCCGGTGGGATCGGTGGGCGAGGGCGGACAGGTCCGCGCCGTGCTCGTCGATGCCGGAGACTGGGTGAAGCAGGGGCAGGTGCTGGCGGTGATCGACCGTTCGGTGCAGAGCCAGCAGGTCGCCAGCCAGTCTGCCCAGGTACAGGTGGCGCAGGCCGATGCGCGAATCGCTCAGTCCAATCTCGACCGCGCTCTCAAGCTCGTGGATCGCGGCTTCATCTCCAAGGCCGACGTCGATCAGCTGACGGCGACTCGCGATGCCGCGTCTGCGCGCGTGAAGGTCGCCTCGGCCACGCTGGGCCAGTTGCAGGCACAGACCGCGCGCCTCAACATCGTCGCGCCCGCCGCAGGGCTGGTGCTGCGCCGTCAGGTGGAGCCGGGTCAGGTCGTTTCGGGCGGTTCGGGCGTACTGTTCTCGATCGCCAAGGATGGCCAGCTGGAAATGCTCGCCAATCTGGACGAGGCCGATCTTGCCAAGGTGGCGGTGGGCGTGCCTGCGGACGTGACGCCTGCGGGTGCCCCGCGCAGCTATCATGGCGAGGTCTGGCAGGTCTCGCCGGTGATTGACCCGAACAGCCGGCAGGGGCAGGCGCGAATCGCGCTGACCTATGCGCCGGGTCTGCGTCCGGGCGGTTTCGCGACGGCGGTGATCAACGGCGGCAACCTGTCCGCGCCCCTGTTGCCCGAAAGCGCGATCCAGAACGATGACAAGGGCTCGTTCGTCTACATCGTCGATGGGCAGGACAAGGTGCAGCGCCGGGCGATCCGTACCGGACTCGTGACCGCACAGGGCATCACCATCACGCAAGGGCTGAACGGCACCGAGAAGGTGGTGCTGCGCGCGGGCGGGTTCCTCAATCCGGGGGACAAGGTACGCCCCAAATCGGTGCGCGACGATACGCGCCCCGGCGCCTGATCCGATCTAAGACAGGAAAGCGACGCCATGGGTCTGCGCAACATCTCCGCCTGGTCGATCCGCAATCCGATCGTCCCCATCGTCCTGTTCCTGGGCCTGATGATCGCCGGGGTCATCGCGTTCAACCGGATGGACGTGAACAACATGCCGGACATCTCGTTTCCGGGCGTGGTGGTCGTCGTATCGCAGCCGGGCGCCGCGCCGACCGAGATCGAGACGCAGATCACCCAGAAGGTCGAAGGCGCGGCGCGCTCAATCAGCGGCGTGGAGGAAATCGAATCGACCGCCTCGGAAGGCGTGTCGCAAACCTTCGTGCGCTTTGCCATCGGCACCGATCCCGACGTCGCGACCAATCAGGTCAAGAACGCGGTCGATCAGGTTCGCGGCAGCCTGCCCGACGGGATTCTCGAACCGCAGGTGACGAAAGTGGAGGCGGGCGGCAACGGCAGCCTCGCGATTTATGCGGTCAGCGCCGATGACATGACGATGGAGCAGCTTAGCTGGTTCATCGACGATACGATCTCGCGCCGCCTGCTGGCGATTGAGGGCATGGCCGCCGTCACCCGCAGCGGCGGTGTGGACCGCGAGATCCGCGTCGTCGTCGATCCCGAGCGGATGGCCGCGCTGGGCGTCACCGCGCAGGACGTCAATGCGGTGCTGCGCTCGGTCAATACCGACGCGGCGGGCGGTCAGGCGGAAATCGCCGGTTCGCGCCAGTCGGTGCGCGTGCTCGGCAATGCCCATAGCGCCTACGACCTGTCGCAGTTGCGGATCAACGTGGGCGGTGGTCGTTCGGTGCGCCTGGCCGACATCGCCCGCGTCTATGACGGCTATTCCGAGCGGACTCGCATCGCCCGCGTCCATGGGCGCGAAGTGGTGACGTTCGGATTCGAGCGCGCGATCGGCGCCTCCGACGTGTCGGTCTACGATGCGGCGGAAAAGCAGCTGGCCGAAATCCGTAAGGAAAACCCAGGTATCCACATCACCCAGCTGTTCTCGCAGGTTCAGTACACCAAGGGGCAGTACGACAGCTCGATGGAGGCGCTGGTCGAAGGTGCGGCGCTGGCGATCGTGATCGTGTTCCTTTTCCTGCGCGACTGGCGCGCGACGGTGATTTCGGCCATCGCCATCCCGCTTTCGGCGATCCCCACGTTCTGGTTCATGGAACTGATGGGCTTTACGCTCAACTTCCTCTCGCTGCTGGCGCTCAGCCTCGTTGCGGGCGTGCTGGTGGACGATGCCATCGTCGAGATCGAGAACATCGTGCGCCACATGCGCATGGGCAAGAGCGCCTATCAGGCCTCGATCGATGCGGCGGACGAGATCGGCCTGGCCGTGGTCGCCACCACCTTCTCGATCGTCGCGGTGTTCCTGCCGGTCGGCCTGATGCCGGGTATCTCGGGCCAGTTCTTCAAGGCTTTCGGGCTGACCGTGGTGGTCGCCGTGCTGATGAGCCTTGCCGTCGCACGCATGATCACGCCGATGGTCGCGGCGTACTTCCTGAAATCCCATGGCCATGCCGAACATGGCGGCGGTCGGGTGATGACGCTCTATGCGCGCCTGCTCGAATGGACGCTCGATACGCGCGCCTCGCGCCGGATGAAGGCGGGGCTGGCGAAAGTGCGCGGTCGCGCGCCCTATCTGGCCGGGGCCTTCGTGTTCGGCCTGCTCGGCTGGGCAGGCATGGTGATGGGCTCGATGCAGGCGGCGCAGAAGGTCGCGGCGGCGGGCGGCGATGCCCCGGCGCTGGGTATGGGGACGCTTGTCATCGGCCTGCTGGTCGGCGGCATCGCGGGCTTCCTGGTCGGCCTGCTGCTGACCGTGCTCGTGGGCGCGCTGCTGGCAAAGATCGCAGGCACGCATGAGGGCTGGCGCGGCTGGTCGCGCTATCAGACGGGCGCATCGGCGCGCGCCTGCTCGACCATCGCATCTGGATGTTCGGCATCAGCGCGCTCGCGCTGGCGATCACCGTGGCGATGTTCGCGGTCCTGCCGCAGCAGTTCCAGCCCAACACCAACAACGACACCAGTCAGGTCACGATCCAGATGGTGCCCGGCACCACGATCGAGCAGACCGACAAGGTGGCGACGCGCGTTGCCGCGCTGCTGGACAAACAGCCCGAAGTGCTACGCGCGATGTCCGCCTCGAAGGAAGGCAACGCCTCGATCTATGTCGCGCTCAAGCCCGCGAGCGAGCGCAAGGCGACGAGCACCGATTTCGAGCGGCGCATGACCCCGCAGCTTCAGGATATTCCCGATGCGCGGGTGACGTTCGAGAGCCAGTCTGGCGGATCGGGTAGCGGGCGTGACATCTCGGTCATGCTGTCGGGAAGCGATCCTGCGCTGCTCCAGAAGACCGCGCAGACGCTGGCGCAGCAGATGGCGGGAATCAAGGGCGTGGTCGCGCCGCGTATCGCCGCCGATCTGCAACGCCCCGAACTGGTGATCGTGCCCCGGCTCGATCTGGCGGCGCAACTGGGCGTCACCACCGCCTCGCTCAGCCAGACGATCCGTATCGCGACGATGGGCGAGATCGACCAGAACGCGGCCAAGTTCTCGCTGTCGGACCGTCAGGTGCCGATCCGCGTGATCATGCCGCGTGCGGCGCGCCGCGACCTGTCCTCTATCGAGAACCTGCCGGTGCCCACCGCGCTGGGTGGCTCGGTGCCCTTGAGCCGCGTCGCCGAGTTCCGCTTCGGCGCCGGACCGACCGAGATCGAGCGCTACAACCAGTCGCGCCGCATCTTCGTGGGCGCCGATCTCGGGCAGGGCATGGTCAAGGGCCCGATCATGGAGAAGATCCAGAACCTGCCGATCATGAAGGCGCTTCCCGCCGGCGTGTCGAACGCGCCCATCGGCGAGGACAAGTGGCAGAACGAGATGATCCAGAACTTCATCATCGCGGTGGTCAGCGGCATCCTGCTGGTCTTCGCGGTGCTGGTGCTGCTCTATGGTCGCTTCGTCTCGCCGCTGGTGAACATGAGCTCGCTGCTGCTGGCCCCGCTGGGTGGCCTGCTGGCGCTGGCCATCGCCGGGGAGCCGGTGTCGATGCCGGTCTATATCGGCATCCTGATGCTGCTGGGCATCGTCGCCAAGAACTCGATCCTGCTGATCGACTTCGCGATCGAGGAGATGGCGAGCGGGGTGCCCAAGCACATCGCCATCGTCGATGCCGGGCGCAAGCGCGCACAGCCCATCGTCATGACCACCGTGGCGATGACCGCAGGGATGGTGCCCACCGCGCTCTCGCTCAGCGGCGATGGCGCCTGGCGCGCGCCGATGGGCGTAACGGTGATCGGCGGCCTGATCCTCTCCACCTTGCTGACATTGCTCATCGTGCCCGCAGCCTTTAGCCTGGCCGACGGTTTCGAGAAGCGGGTCGGCCCCAAGCTGCGTCGCAGGCTGCTCACCTTCGAGCCGCATCACGCGGGGCATCAGGGCGCGCTTCCCGCCGAATGATCAGCAAGGCACGAGGAGCGAGTATTTGCCGCAAGATGCGGGCCTGCATGAGGCAAGACTGAACCGGGGTACACAGATCGAGGCGTTCCCCGACCGGGCACGGCGCATGCGGATCGTGGCGACATGCCTGCTGGTGGTGATGGCAGTGGCCTTCGTGCTGCTGCGCAAGTTCGGCGGCACGGCGCCCGGCTGGGGCTATGCCATCGCCTTTACCGAAGCGGCGATGGTCGGCGGTCTGGCGGACTGGTTCGCAGTGACGGCGCTGTTCCGCCGTCCGCTGGGCCTGCCGATCCCGCATACCGCGATCATCCCCACCAACAAGGACCGCATCGCCGATTCGATGGCGCGGTTCCTGCGCGAGAATTTCCTCACGCCGCAGGTCGTCGCGCGGCGGATGACCGCTTTCAACCTCGCGAACGCGGCGGGCGAGTTCCTCACCGCACCGCGCGGCGGAGCCTCCGGGCGTATCCATACCGGCGCGGGCAACCTGCTGGCCGATGTGCTCGAATCGCTCGATACCGAGCGGCTGGGACTGCAGGTGCGTGCCGGGCTCGCCCACCAGCTGGAGAAGGTCGAGGTCGCGCCCCTCATGGGCCAGATGCTCGGCGCCGCGATCGCCGACGGGCGCCACCTGCCGCTGATCGAAAGCGCGGTCCGCTGGGCCGGGCACACGCTGGAGGCCAACGAGGATCTCGTGCGCGAGATGATCCGTGAGCGCGCCAGTGGCCTGCTGCGCTGGACCGGGCTCGACGGGCGGATCGCCAATTCGGTGCTCGACGGGCTGTACAAGCTGATGGCCGAGATGATCGTCCAGCGCGACCATCCGCTCAAGGTCAAGCTGGAGGCGATGCTGGGTGAACTGGCGCAGAACCTCCAGCACGATCCCGAGACACGCGCCAAGGTGGAGAACGCCAAGCGCGAGATGCTGGCGAACCCGGCGCTGGGGGCGTGGTGGCAGGCCTTGTGGGACCGGCTGCGCCTGCGCCTGATCTCGGCCGCGCGCGATCCCGAAGCGGCGCTCGGCAATCACTTCTCCGGCATGCTGGGCGAAGTCGGGCAGGCGCTGCGCAGCGACCCGCGCCTGCAACGCCAGATCAACCGCTTCGCCCGCCGCACGCTCGTGGGCGTGACCGCACGCTACGGAGGCGAGATCGTGCGGCTGGTGTCCGAGACGGTGAAGCGCTGGGATGCCGTGACCGTCACCACCCGGATCGAGCGCGCGGTGGGGCGCGACTTGCAGTTCATCCGCATCAACGGCACGCTGGTCGGCGGCCTGTTCGGCCTTGTGATCCACACGCTGGAGAGGTTCCTCTGACTCGTCCTGATTCCTGGCCCGATCCGGTGCTGCGCACAACCCGTTTCGATCTGTACCGCCCGCAGCCCGGCGATCTGGACGGGCTGGTGGAGCTTGTCGCGCATCCCGAGACGCAGCGTTTCCTCGGGCTGGTCGCGTCCGATCGCAAGGGGCAGGCCGAGCGGCTGATGCGCAATGCCGGAAGCTGGGCGCTCTACGGCTACGGCACCTTCATGGTGCGCGCGCGGGGCCGGGACGAGATCGTCGCGGGCTGCGGCGTCTTCCATACCTTCCGGGGCTTTGCCGGGATGGACGATGTGCCCGAGGCCGGCTGGATCGTGCGCCACGATCATGGGGGCAAAGGCGTCGCCACAGAGGTCATGGCGGCCGTGATGGACTGGTTCGACGCGACCCATGGCTCCCGCCGGATCACTTGCATGATCGAGCAGGGCAATCTGGCCTCGGATCGCGTCGCCACGCGCCTCGGCTTCACCCGCCGCGGTGAGCACAGGCTCGACGACGGCTGTCTGCTGTGGCTCTACGAGCGGACCTTAAATGGAATAGATGATGGTCGTCGTATAATATGAGGCTACGGGTTTGCCTGAGGCATCGAGCGCCGGGGCGAAGCGGGCCAGGACGAGGATGTCGTGACAGGCCGCAACATCGAACTTCGGATCGTTATAGCTGCGCAGGATCTTGCAGTTGCTCGCCTTGCCGTCCGGATCGATCAGGACCCTGAAGTTCACGCGCCCCTGTTTCCCGCGGTCGTTCATCGCGCTGGGATAGTTGATCTTCGTGGCGATTTGGCGAAGGTTCGTCATGTGGACTTCGCGGGACAGATGGGCCTGCACGGCGGGGTCAAGACCCCAGCTTTCGACAAGTCCATCCGTACACTGGCGCATGGCTTCGAAGGGCTTGGCCATCGGGCCGGTCTTCAGCGTTACCGCATGATTGCGCCAGCGCAGGGTTATCGCGGTAACATGGGGCAAGGCTTCCGGGGCGAGGATCAGCGGCCCGTCACTGTCATCATCGCTGCCCTTGAGGGTCTGGTACATCTGCACGCTGGCCAGAAATCCGGCGATTTTCTGGCCGGAGGGTGTTGTGGATACTGCGGGCATTACCGATTTCGTGGGACTGATCGCATCGGTCCCGGTCCATTCCAGTGAAAGCGTCTCTCCGGGGCGAACGGATTCGAACGCATCGCCATTGATTGACAGCTCGAAGCCGTCGCCTGGCTCATAGCGCGTCAGGCTCATCACCACGTCGGGAGTCTTGCCGCCAAAACCACGCCGCAGCGCGCATCCGCTGTCGGTGGCGTCGAGATTCCATGGCGTGCTGGCCGCCATTGTTACCGGAGCGGGGGCTGCAAGTGCGGCGTCTGGAAGAATCACGCCGGGCAGCAAAGCGGCTGCCAGCATGAGCGCGCACGGCATCCTGAAAGCGGTCGAAAGCGCAATCGCTGATTTCACGTGAAACATCCCCCGCGCCGGTCGCCCCCCCTGAAACGACTGGCCGGATGCAAGGCTACGACGGGTCTTAAAAAGAACAACCCCCGAAGCGAGGCGCTTCGGGGGTTGTTTTCGGATCCACTATTAACTTGCTGTCACAGCTTGCCGGTCAGTTCCGGCACCGCGTCGAACAGGTCAGCGACGAGGCCGATGTCGGCGACCTGGAAGATCGGGGCGTCCTCGTCCTTGTTGATGGCGATGATCGTGCCCGAATCCTTCATGCCCGCCAGATGCTGGATCGCGCCGGAGATGCCGATGGCGATGTAGACGTCGGGGGCGACGATCTTGCCGGTCTGGCCGACCTGGTAATCGTTGGGGACATAACCCGCATCGACCGCCGCACGGCTGGCGCCGACGGCGGCACCCAGCTTGTCGGCCAGCGGCATGATGATCTGCTCGAACGTGGCCTCGTCCTTCAGGGCGCGACCGCCCGAGACGATCACCTTGGCGCTCGTCAGTTCGGGGCGTTCCAGCTCGGCAATCTCGGCGCCGACGAAGCTGGACAGGCCTGCATCGTTCACACCCGAGACGTCCTCGATGGCGGCGGAACCGCCGGTGGCCTCGGCCTTGTTGAAGGCGGTGGCGCGCACGGTGACGACCAGCTTGGCATCGCTCGATTCGACCGTGGCGATGGCATTGCCCGCATAGATCGGACGGGTGAAGGTCTTCTCGCCCTCGACCGAGAGGATGTCCGACACCTGCATCACGTCGAGCAGCGCGGCGACGCGCGGCGCGAGGTTCTTGCCGGTGGTGGTGGCAGGCGCGAGGAACGCGTCGTGATGGCCCATCAGGTCCACCACCAGCGGCGCGAGGTTCTCGGGCAGCGCGTGGGCATAGGCCGCGTCGTCCGCCAGATGGACCTTGGCGACCCCGGCGATCTGTGCGGCGGCCTCGGCCACGGCACGGCAACCGGCGCCTGCGACCAGCAGGTGAACCTCACCCAGCTTCGCAGCGGCGGTGACGGTGGAAAGTGTGGCGTCCTTGACGGAAGCGTTGTCGTGTTCGACCCAGACGAGCGTCTTCATAATCTCAGATCCTTTTCCGAGCCGCGCCCTCAGGCGACGCCCAGTTCCTTGAGCTTGGCGACGAGCGCATCGACACTGTCGACCTTGATGCCGGCGGCGCGCACCGGCGGCTCGGCGACCTTCAGGGTCTTGAGGCGCGGCGCGATATCGACGCCGAAGTCGGCGGGCGTCTTGGTGTCGAGCGGCTTCTTCTTTGCCTTCATGATGTTGGGCAGCGAAGCATAGCGCGGCTCGTTCAGCCGCAGGTCGGTGGTGACGATGGCGGGCAGGGCCAGCTTCACCGTCTCCAGACCGCCATCGACTTCGCGGGTCACGGCGACATGATCGCCCTCGATCACGACCTTGCTGGCGAAGGTGCCCTGCGGACGCCCGGAGAGCGCGGCGAGCATCTGGCCGGTCTGGTTCGCGTCGTCGTCGATCGCCTGCTTGCCCAGGATCACGAGGCCGGGGGCCTCTTCATCCATGACGACTTTGAGAATCTTGGCGACGGCGAGCGGTTCGACCGTCTCTTCGGTCTCGATCAGGATCGCGCGGTCGGCACCCATGGCCAGCGCATCGCGCAGCACGGTCGAGGCCTTGGCCGGGCCGATCGAGACCACGACGATCTCCTCAGCGCCGCCCGCTTCCTTGATGCGGATGGCTTCCTCGACGGCGATCTCGTCGAACGGGTTCATGCTCATCTTGACGTTGGCCAGGTCAACACCCGTACCATCCGCCTTGACGCGCGGCTTCACGTTGTAGTCGATCACCCGCTTCACGGGCACGAGGATCTTCATCGGGATCTGTCCTCTCTCGGCGTGGGACGGTTGTTTAACCGTGCAATTAACATGCTTTTGACGCCCTATCGCCCAGCTTTACGTATACGTCAAGTCCGGTCCGGCAAACGGCCGGGAAGCATACGATGATATGGGGAAAGGGCGCGGCAAAAGCGGACACCTGCCGCAGATACGCAAACGGCGGAGGTCTGCAAACCCCCGCCGCCAGCAATCTTTTGTTTTCGAGGGGTAAGGCTTACGCGGCCTTGACCTCGGCAACGATCTTCTTGGCGGCATCGCCAAGGTCGTTCGCGGGAACGATCGGCAGGCCCGAGTTGGCGAGGATGTCCTTGCCTTCCTGAACGTTGGTGCCTTCCAGACGGACCACGAGGGGAACCGAGAGGTTCACTTCCTTGGCCGCTGCGACGATGCCCGCCGCGATGATGTCGCACTTCATGATGCCGCCGAAGATGTTCACCAGGATGCCCTTCACGGCGGGATCCGAGAGAATGATCTTGAACGCAGCCGTCACCTTCTCGGTGGTGGCGCCGCCGCCCACGTCGAGGAAGTTGGCGGGGAACATGCCGTTCAGCTTGATGATGTCCATCGTCGCCATGGCAAGGCCGGCGCCGTTGACCATGCAGCCGATGTCACCGTCGAGCTTGATGTAGGCGAGGTCGTACTTCGATGCCTCGATCTCGGCGGGGTCTTCCTCGCTCTCGTCGCGCAGCTCGGCGATGTCCTTGTGGCGGAACATCGCGTTCGAGTCGAAACCGACCTTGGCGTCGAGCACCAGAAGGTTGCCTTGCTCGGTCAGCGCGAGCGGGTTGATCTCGATCTGCGCGGCGTCGGTGTCGAGGAACGCGGCGTAGAGCGACGAGGCAACCTTGGCGGCCTGCTTCGCCTGCTCACCGGTCAGGGCGAGGGCGGCAGCGACGGCGCGGCCGTGGTGCGGCTGGAAACCGGTGGCCGGATCGACGGCGAAGGTGTGGATCTTCTCGGGGTCGAGTGAGCGACTTCCTCGATGTCCATGCCGCCTTCGGTCGACACGACGAATGCGACGCGACCGGTGGCGCGGTCGACGAGCAGGGCAAGGTAGAATTCCTTGGCGATGTCGGCACCGTCGGTGATGTAGAGGCGGTTCACCTGCTTGCCCGCTTCACCGGTCTGGATGGTGACGAGCGTGTTGCCGAGCATGTCGGCAGCGTGGGCGCGAACCTCGTCGAGGTTGAAGGCCAGGCGGACACCGCCCTTGGCTTCGGGAGCGAGTTCCTTGAACTTGCCCTTGCCGCGGCCACCGGCGTGGATCTGCGACTTCACGACATAGAGCGGTCCGGGGAGCTTCTTGGCGGCCTCGACCGCTTCCTCGACCGTGAACGCTGCGTGACCGGCCGCGATCGGTGCGCCGTACTTCGCGAGCAGTTCTTTCGCCTGATATTCGTGGATGTTCATCGCTGGATCGCCTTCCTTCTGAAGTTCGACTCTACCAAAATGTTATCGGACGGGAGGCGCCCGGGTCGGTGACGATGCTCCCGCGCGGGTGCATGGTGCGCCCGTCTTGGCTGCCGCATAAGCACATCGCGGCGCGCTTGAAAAGTCCCGCTTCCTGCGCAAATCGGGAGTCGGGCATGATTTCGGCCCGATTGTTTTGATATGAAGACGCAATATCAATAATGAACGGAAAAACGCGATGATCGACCGTCAGCGACTGGATGCCATCGTGCGCGAGGCCGGACGAATCGCGCTGGGCGCCTGGCCGGGCGACGGTCATGCGCTCGAAGCCTGGGAAAAGACACCGGGCAGTCCGGTGTGCAGCGCCGACCTTGCGGTGGACGCCTTCCTCAAGCGCGAATTGACGCAATTGCTGCCTTCTGCGGGCTGGCTTTCCGAGGAAACCATCGACTCGGTGGAGCGACTCGGGAATGGCCTCGTCTGGCTGGTCGATCCGATCGACGGAACGCGCGATTTCATCGCCGGACGGCCGGGCTGGTCGGTCTCGGTAGCGCTGGTGAGCGCGAGCCGCCCGTTGCTGGGCTATCTCTACGCCCCGGTCCGGGCCCGCGAGTCGGGCGGCGAGATGTGGGTGGCCGAGGCCGGGCACGGCGCCTTCCGCAATGGCGCCCCCTTGCGGGCCAGCACGCGCGGCGAGATCACCGGCGCGCGCTTTCCGGCGCGTGACCTGATGGCCGAGGAGTCCGACCTCGTGCGGATCGAGCCGCCCAACTCGATTGCGCTGCGCATCGCCATGGTGGCGGCCGACGAGGCGGACCTGCTCGCCAGCCTGCGCTGGGGCTACGAATGGGACATCGCCGCCGCAACGCTGATTGCGCGCGAGGCGGGCGCGACCGTCACCGATGCCTTCGGCGGCAAGCTGGACTTCAACCAGCGCGATCCGCGCGCCTTCGGCGTGCTCGCCGCCGCGCCCGCGATCCACGCCGAGGCGCTCGATCGGTTGGCGGAGCGGGCGCGCAAGCTGGCAGTGCGGGGAAGGCCGTAAGGCGCGGCGCAGGTCCTGTCATAACTTGTCCGGTCATAAACCGTTACAAAGCCCGCGATCTCTGATGCGCCATCCCCGCTATTCTCGGGCGTTACCGTAAGGAAAGAGGAGCGTGCCCATGCGCAAGAGACTGACGCTGACCCTGACTCTGGCCGCGCTAGCCGGTGGCACCCTGCTGGCCGGGAGCGCATCCGCCGCCGACCCGGATGGCACCATCGAGGTCGCCGGACAGGCGCGCAGCTATTCCGTCCATGTGCCGCAAGGGCCGGTACCGCCGGGCGGCTTTCCGCTGGTGTTGGTCTTCCACGGTGGCGGCATGTCCGTGGACAGGATGAAGCAGATGACCGGGCTTGAAGCTGTGGCCGACGCGCGCCGCTTCATCGTCGTCTACCCCGAAGGCATCGATCGCCACTGGAACGATGGCCGCTCGACGATCAAGAACCCGCAGGACGACGTTCGCTTCGTTTCGGACCTGCTTGATCGGCTCCAGCGCGACTATCGTATCGATCCGGGTAGGGTCTACGCCACCGGCGCGTCCAACGGGGCGTTGTTCGCCGAGCGCGTGGGGTGTGAACTCTCAGGCCGGATCGCTGGAATCGCGGCAGTTGCAGGCACGCTACCTGTGGAGACCATAGCCGCCTGCCATCCCGTAAAGCCGCTCGCCGTGCTTCAGATCGACGGCAATGCCGACCCGATCATGCCCTATGGCGGCGGCGCGGTGAAGGATTTCGGCGGCCGGGGCGAAGGCGGGCTGGTGACATCGGTGGCCGATACGGCTGCGTTCTGGGCGCGGCATAACGGTTGCGGTGCGCCCGGTGCGCCGGAGCCGCTGCCGGTGCGCGCGCCGCTCGATCCGACGCGGGTCATACGGATGCGCTACACCGCCTGCATGGCGGGGACGCGGGTAACGGTGCTGACGGTGGAGGGTGGCGGCCACGTCTGGCCCGGTTCGTCGATGCCTGCCTTCCCGAGGATCACCGGCGCGCCCAGCCGCCAGATCGACGCGAGCGAGGCGATAGCGACGTTCTTTCTGACACTGCCGCGACGGTAGGAAAGGAAAGGCGGGTTTGAATTTACGCCTTATTCCTTTGTCATCCCTATGAATATTCCCTCGTCATCCCCGCGAAGGCGGGGATCCAGCTTTCTTGTTCATCTGGTCGTAGCCTGTCACTGGATCCCCGCCTTCGCGGGGATGACGAAAGGGGGTAGTGGCAAAGACATTCTGGAGTCACATAAGCTGGGCGATTACGCTGCTCGGCCGGCCATCGGCGCTTCGGAAATTGTGGGTGTTATTTCGGCGCCACGAAAAAAGCCGGACCTCTCGCGAGGCCCGGCTTTCTGGAAATTCCGGCAGATTGCCGCCCGTATCAGTGGACGAAGCGGGCGATCACGTCGCGGTAGGAGCGCGAGACTTTCACCTGCGCGCCCGAGCCGAGCACCAGGAAGCATTCGCCGTTGGTGTGCGGCTTGACCTGGCGGACCTGGTTGAGGTTGACGATGGTCGAGCGGTGGACGCGCTGGAACATGCGCGGGTCGAGGCGACGCTCCAGATCCTTCATCGTCTCGCGCAGGATCAGCGAATTGTCGGCGGTGCGGATGCACATGTAGTCACCGGCGGCCTCGATATGCTCGATCGAATCGACGTCGATGCGGAAGATCTGGCCGCGATCCTTGATGTTGATGAGCTTCTCGTAACGGTCGGCGCCGGCCTCGATTTCCTCGGGCAGCGCCTCGATGGCATCGGGAGCGACTTCGGCGAGCACGGTCTTGAGCTTCTCGGCCTCGTCTGCCGAACGCTTTTCTGCCAGACGCTGGCGCACGCGGGCGAGCGTATCGTCCAGCTTGTCCTCTTCCACCGGCTTCATCAGGTAGTTCACCGCGTTCGCCTCGAAGGCGCGCACGGCGTGTTCCTGATAGGCGGTGACGAAGACGAACAGCGGCGGCTCGATCTCCATCACGCCTTTCACGACGGAAAAGCCGTCGAAACCGGGCATCTGGATATCGAGGAACACGAGGTCGGGCTTCTCGGTCTTGATCTTGCGGATCGCCTCGCGACCATTCGAACAGGTGTCGATGATCTCAAGGTCGGGGTACTTTTCCAGACGGAGCTGCAGCCCCTGGATCGCCAGTTTTTCATCGTCGACGAGGATGGTGCGGATGGTCATTCAGTTAGGTCTCCGGCGCCAGCAACGTATGGGAGCGGATTATGTTGCACCGCCCTGCCGATATTTTTCGTGCTGACTGAATTGCGCTGACTGGCTCGTGATCTTTATGGTTTGCGATCTCGCTGGTGAGGGCCTTTTGTGTTGCCCCTTGTCTGAACGGCAGGTTGATCACCGGGCGGCGAGGGCCGGTTGACGCTCGCCGGGCGATGAATCGCCCGAAGCTGTCGCCGAAGCGCCGTTCTCTGCTTCCCGGCGCTCGGCCGGAAGCTCGATGACGACCGCGAAACCACCCTCGGGCGGCTCCACGGTATCGAAACGGTGGTTCTCGCCATAGGCCTGCGACAGGCGATCGCGGATATTGGCAAGGCCGACGCCGGTGGAGACCGGATCGCTGCCGTCGTAGCCCATGCCGTAGAGCCGGTTGTCGGTGGTCGGCGTCTGCAATCCCGGCCCGGTGTCGGAGACGGTCACGCGCAGCATGGTGCTGCCGATCAGCTGCGTGGCGATCGTGATTTCGGCGCCCATCTCCAGCTGCGAGACGGCGTACTTGATCGAGTTCTCGACCAGCGGCTGGAGCAGCAGCGAGGGGATCAGCACCGTTTCGGTGTCGGGCTCGATGGTGAAGGTAGTGCGCAGCCGTTCCTCGAAGCGCATGCGCTCGATATCGAGGTAGAGCTTGAGCGTCTCCACCTCCTGCGCGACGGTGTTGGTGGCAGAGGGCTTGTTCACCAGCGTGTAGCGCAGGAACGAGGACAGGCGGCTGAGCATCGCATTGGCGGGCTCGGTCTGCTTGAGCAGCACCAGCGTCGAGATCGAGTTCAGCGTGTTGAACAGGAAGTGCGGGTTCAGCTGATAGCGCAGCATCGCCAGCTGCGCCTGCGTCGCCTGATTCTCCAGCTGGATCAGCTGGTCGTTCTGCTCCTCGATGCGCAGATAATAGTTGATCGCGTAATAGAGCGCGGACCATGCGCCCAGCAGTGTCGCGTCGAGGTAGAAGTAGCCGAGAAACAACTGGGTCGAGGACGCGTCGCTGTCGGCGCGGTAGAGCGACATCACCCAGCCGTCGATGAAGGCATGCAGGCCCACGGCACAGGGCAGCACCAGCGCGGTCAGGCCCCAGGTGACGACCGGGCGCCTTGCGATCAGCGCGCGGTAGATCACCGAGAGCACCAGCGAGATCGAGAACCCGGTGATCGTCGCGATCAGCAGCAGCACCAGAATGGAGAGCTGCGGGTTGTTGGCGATCTGCGAAAGCGCGCGCAGCAGCATCGCTCCGCCCCAGCCGACCGCCTGAAGGCGCCAGAACGCCTTGTCCTTGTCGGCGAAGAACGGAATGGGCTGGATCGGCAGGACGTTCATGGGGCCATTTCTAGACGAAAAGCGGCGAAAGCCGAAATTTCAGAGGCGTGAGCGGGGCAAACAGGGTCAGAGGTGCGGTGATCAGCTGTTTGCGCTGTTGCCGGGTGTGCTTTCGACTGGCGTGCTGCCGGGCGTGCTCTGGAAGTTGGCGCCATCGCTCGAGCCACCCTTGCGCGCGGTATCGACGGCCTGTGCCAGCTGGTCGATCGGCACCGCGCCTGCGATCAGCTGGTCGCCCGCGATCCAGCTGGGCGTACCCTGGAAGCCAAGGCGGTTGGCGATCTCCATGTTCGCCGCAAATTCCTGCTGGAGCGCCGGGTTGGCGACGAAGGCCTTGGCGCGGTCCATGTCGAGCCCGGCCTTCTGCGCGGCGGCGGCGATGGTGTTGGCATCGAGCTGGCCTGCCGCGAACATCGCATCGTGGAAGGCGCGGAACTTGCCCTGTGCGGCGGCGGCGAGCGCCATCTTGGCGGCATCGGGGCTGGCCGGGCTGATGATCGGCAATTCGCGGATCACCACTTTCAGGTCCGGGTTCTTGGCGATCAGCGCTTCGAGATCGGGCAGGCTGCGGCGGCAGTAGCCACAGGCATAGTCGGAGAATTCGACCAGCGTGACCTTGCCGTTCGGGTTGCCGAGCACGGCACCGGGGAAGGGCGTTTCCACCATCTGGCGCACGCCTGCCAGCTGCTGGCTGGCCTGCTTGGCCTGCAGGCGCTCCATCGCTTCGGGCAGGATTTCGGGGTGATCGAGGATATAGTCATGCACCACGCCTTCCACCGCGACGCGCCCGTAATGCCGGGCCGACCAGCCGCCGATCCCGACGAGGACGAGGCAGCCGAAAACGGCGGTGAGCTTGGTGGCAGTACCCATGAGACGTGAAAAACCCTTGTCGTAATCCATCGGGCGCCCGCAACGGGGCGCATCCTTCGCGGCGTGTGTAGCACGGGATCGCGGCCATGCGACCAGCCGATTTGCGCCAGACTGATTTAGCCATGGAGCCTCAGTGCTCCGGCGCTATAGTCTCTGTCATGTCGATGTATTTCCGCCGTTTCCCGCTCGCCGTTCTGGCATTTGCCGCTGCATCGGGCGTAGGTGCCCCGGCTCTCGCGGCGCCTGCGCTGGAGGATTTCTTCGCCGCAGCGGTGTGCCAGCCGCCCTATTCGGTGCAATCGGCCACCGATCTCTACGATGCTGCCGAGACGTTCGCCAAGCCGGACACCTCGACGATGGGCGCGGCGATCTATCGCCTGCCCAAGCCGGTCACGCGCGATGGCTTCACCACGCAGGACGCGGTTTTCGCAGGGTCTGCCGTCGGCGTGCTGATCGATGGTGAGGTCGCCGCGAAGCTCGCAGAGCGCTATCACCTGACGCAGGAGGAAGGGCACATGCTCGGCGCCTCCTCGCTGGGCTTTTCGCGCGTGCTGCCCGACGATCAGCAGCAGATGAAGGAGTTCGGCCTCGTCTCGCTGGTGGCGCGGCAGGGGCCGGCGCTGAACGGCAAGACGCTGCTCGCCTGCGAATTCGTCAGCAACGAGGACCGCGCCGCGCTGGAGGAGCTCAACAAGCTCGTCGCCGCGCACCGCCGGGGGGAATAAAAACTCCCCTCCCTATTTCTTCCTGTCTCCGCCCAGTTCGGCGCGGGCCTGGAACTCGATGTCCTGCGCGTGCAGCCAGTCGGGCGAGCCGGTCGGTAACCCTGCCTCGGCGGCCTGCGCGTTGATCAGCGCCTCGCCCATTTCGCCGGTGAGCGACTGCTGCTCGGCACTGGCAAGCCGGGCACGGGGAATGTCGCCGTTGCGGGCATAGATCACCCCCAGCTGATACCACGCGAAGGGGTTCTCGCGGTCGCGCGCGACGGCATCCTTCAAGACCTGCTGTGCTTCCGCATAGTGCGCGGGATCTTCGGTGGAGAGCATCGCGTGGCCGAACAGCGTGGCGATCAGCGGCTGGTTGTTGCTGAGCTGCGTTGCCTGTCGCAGCGGATCGATGGCCTCGGCAGGGTGCCCGGCCTCCAGCAGGATCTGGCCTTTCAGTTCGAGGAAATAGGGATCTTTCGGGTCGGTCGTCAGCAGCGCATCGGCGTCGGCCAGCGCCCGGTCGAGTAGCGATTCCTTGTGATAGGCATAGGCTCTGGCATAGAGCGCGGGGATCGAGTTGTCGGTCTCGGGATAGACCTTCAGCGTATCGGCAGGCGTCGCCAGATAGCCGAACAGCTTGGCCTTGATGCGCAGGAAGCGCGTCTGCATCGCCGGATCGTCGGGCTTGGTCCATGCCGGATCGTGCTCGTAGGTGTCCGAAAGCGTCTGGATACGGTCGGCGGTCAGCGGGTGGGTGGACCAGAACGAGCTCTGGTCCTTCTGGCTGTAGCCGTAGCGGTATTCCATGTTCAGCAGCTTGTTGAAGAACGCCAGCGAACCGCGCCCGCTGATCCCGGCCTTCGACAGATAGCTGGCGCCTGCCGCGTCCGCAGAAGCCTCCTGCGAGCGGGTGTAGGACAGGAACGTGCCCGCCGCTGCCTGCTGGCCCGCCGCGAACACGCCCATGCCTGCTGCCGGACTGCCCGCCGCTGCCGCTGCCGCGCCCAGCAGCAGCGAGAGGATCGAGATGCGCGTCGCATCGCTCGCCCCCGGATTATAGATCGCATGGCCGCCTGCGACGTGGCCGAGTTCATGTGCGATCACGCCCTGCACCTCGGCGGCGCTGTCCGCCATGTTGACGAGGCCGGAGTTGACATAGACCACCTGACCGCCCGCCACGAAGGCGTTCACTTCGGGATCGTTGACCAGCACCACGTCGACATTATTGGGATCGAGGCCCGAAGCCTTGATCAGCGGCGCGGAGAGATCGTGCAGGAACGCCTCGGTCTCGGCATCGCGCAGCACCGTCTGCGCGGCGACCGGCACGGCACTCCCGGCAAAGGCGCAAAGCACCGCCAGCGCGGCACCTGCCCGCTTCCAGCCACCCGACAGGGCAGGGCGACGAGGCAGGGTCGTGGATCGGTGCAGGTTTGGCAGCAAGTTCGGCATGGGCTCCCTCAGGGGCTCCCTTTGAACCGCCGGAGCCCTGAACCGGGACTTAAGTGGCGGATTGCCAAGGGGCAAGGGGGACGGGCGCAGGCAGGAATTGTGCGATGGCGGGAAAGTGAGCGTTTCTGCAAACGCCCCTTTCCTCGTCATTCCCGCGAAGGCGGGAAGCCAGTAGCGACCTTGCGATAAGGGATGCCTGCCGACCTGATCCCTCCATTCTCGCCCTGGCACAAAACATTACCTCCTGCGCAAGCACCGCACCTGATCGAAAAGGGAAATCCGCCGTGGTGCGATCTCGCCAGCGATCTCGGTTTCGACGCGTTGCGCCGACTGGATTCCCGCCTTCGCGGGAATGACGAAAGTTGAAGTGAATCGGTCGTATGACCGCAATCCACCCATCTTGGACATGGGCTGTTGCCTAAGCATTCCTCGACCAGTGCTTCAACCCTGAGCCGCCCGCTTCACCGCGTCAGCAGTTTCGCGGCGCGGCGCAGCAGATCTTCGTCGCGGCTTGCCTCACCCATCACGACGATCTCGCCGCTTTCGAGGCGGCGGGTGAGCAGTACGGCGAACTCGCCCGCATGGTCGTCGAGCGCGGTGGAAAGGGGCCGCGCGGCCACGCCGCTCAGGGTTTCGCGAAGCTGCGTGTCGGCATCCGCTTTCGCCGCTGCCTTCGCCTCTGCCGCCGCACCGCTGTCGGCCCGGCGCGCGGCGCGTTCGGCCTGTACCACCGCCTTGATGCCGCCCGCCTGTAGCGCAAGGTAGCAGGCGAGCGAACCCTGTGTCAGGCCAAGGCGGCGGGCATAGGCGAGTACGGCGGCGAACTCGGTCACGCGGGTCTTGTCGTACTCGGCGCCGAACACCAGCTTGACCAGCGCGGTCAGCGGCGCACGGGCCTGCACGGAAATTCCGGCATCGGCGAGGAGTTCGGCATAGTCGTTAGGCGCATCCTCGCTGGCGAGCGCGAAGTCATGTGCCTGTCCCAGTGCCTCGTAGAGCGCACGGTGCGAGCGCTGCTCTCCCTCGATGGCGACGCGGGCCAGATCGCGGGCGGAGGCCAGGCAGTCGGCCAGCCCCATCGGCTCGGCGGTGGGCAGCGGGTAGGGCTCGGCCGCCGGATCGCTGCCGGCCAGCGCCGCGAAGCCGAAGCCGACGCTGGGCATCGCGAAGTCGCCTGCGGCATCCGCTTCGGGGCCGTCTGCCCAGTCGGTCAGCGCAAAGCCGGTGAGCGGCAGGGCATCGGCGAAGGCGGCGGGCAGGCGCGGCTGCGGCGCATGCGTTTGCGTGCGAGCGGGTGAGGCCGCTGCGTCCGGGGTGCTCGCGGTTGCGCTCTGCTCCTTCCAGTTGATGACGCCGAAGATATGGTCGATCCGCGAATCGCCGGCAGCGAACGGCAGCAGGATGCCGCGATAGAGGATCGTCGCCTCGGCGGCGTTGACGAACTCGGCCTCGAAGCCGATCGGCGCGCGGTTCGCCAGAATCTGCAGGTAATGGTCGGTGATGCGCGAGAGCAGCGAGCGGGGCGGGATCGCCTCTACATCGACGGCGCCCGAAGCAAGCCCGGCCTCGCGCGCCAGATCCTCACCGATTCGCACGACGCGGGCCTGCGGCAGGTCCGACGCGCTGTCAGTATCGAGGCGCAGCAGCACCGAGCGCGGGCCGAAGCCATGGTCGCCTTCCGGGTTCAGTGCGTCGATCGCGGGGAACTGGCGACCGTTCAGCAGGCTGGCCCACAGGTTGTAGGCGCGCACCTGCATGCGCCGCTCGTCACGCGGACGGGCAGGCGGCGATGTGAATGCGTCCTCGCCGGTTTCGGGCGAGCGGGTTTGCGCCTCCGGGCTGTCGTACGGGTCGCGCAAAATATCCATCGAAGGGGCCTCGGCACTGAAAGTCGCGAGGCACCTTGCCGCAGCGGGGTAAAATAACGCTTAAATGCGCCTCAAGCCCGCTCTCCCCCGGCTCTGTCCGTTACAGCATATAGCGCATGCGGATGGTGAGGCGGGTGTCTTTTCCTTGCGTTTCAAAGGCCGCACGGGCGAATCGGGGTGGGCCCATGCGCACCGGCGCATCGCGGGAAAAGCCGAAGCCCTCGCGCGGGATCATCAGCGCGGTGTCGAGCTTGCCGTTGCTGTTCTCGTCGTGAATCAGGGAGATGGCATAAAGCCCGTCGGGCACGGCGCCAAAGTCCAGCTCCAGCGGTTCGCTGGCCGCAACGGTGAGCTTGCGCGCCTGCGGATCGTGCCGACAATCGGGAAAATCCGCCGGTTTCGCGGTCAGGCAGGCGAGTACGTGCCCCTTGTCGGAACGCAGATCAGTGACGGCGACGGTGACGTCGCTCGATGCCGGAACCACTGGCACCGCCAGCGCGGCACTCGCGCCCGAAAGCAGGATCAGGGCGCCGAAAGCCCCCGGTCGGTGCCGCACAGGTGATCCCAGAACCGGAAGTAGAGGCCGTAGTTGCATCGGTAGAGCTCGTGATGGCGATGGTGGTGGCTGGCAGTGATAAGCCCCTTGCCAAGGCGTGATTGTACAAGGGCTTGGGGGAATATCTCCCAACCCATGTGGTTGGTGATGCCCATCACCGTCATGATCAGCAGGACCATGCCCAGCACCGCGACATGGATCGGCACGAGGAAGACCAGCGCGGGGATGATCACCGCGTTGATTGCCGCTTCGATGGGGTGAAAGCTCATCGCCGCCCACGCGGTCGGCGGGCGGCTGGCATGGTGGACGGCATGGGCACGACGGAACACCCTGGGGCGGTGCAGCCAGCGGTGCGTCCAGTAGAACCAGGTATCGTGGAGAAACAGGTAGATCGCCAGCGAAAGCGGGAGATACCACAAGGGCCGGTCGTGCAGATCGGTATAGATCAGCGTCCAGCCGTGCTGGCGCCAACCCCACGCCACGATGCCTGCGGGCAGGCCGAATATCAGCGCGGAAAGCAGTGACCAGCCGATCTCGCGGCGGATCTGCCGGTTCTGCCCGGCATAGAGCCCCGGCCGTGCACGGGCGGTGATCCACGCGAAGAGGCCGGAGGTCAGCAGATACCGAACCCCGACGATCGCCGTCATGGCGATCACCGAGGCCAATACCGCAAGAGGACCGGGGCCGAGGCTGTCAGGCATGGCGCATGCTTATGCGCGCCTCGTGCCCCTTGATCCAGCGGGGAATTCCACCCCGCGCGTGGTTGCGAATGTTCGCGAAAGGCTCAGCTCGCGCGGCGGACCGAGCCCTTGTGCGTGCCGACGGTCTTGCCGCCGCGCGGACGGAAGCTGCGCTTCTGCTCGCCACCTTCACCGCCTTCGCGGCGCGGCTGGCGATTGTCGCTGCGGCCTTCGTGGCTGCGACCTTCGCCGCCACGACGCTCGTTGCGGCCCTCTCCACGACCTTCGCCGCGACCTTCACCGCTGCGGCCCGACGACGAGCGGTTGCCGTCCGACTTGCGACGATCGCCGCCCCCGCGACCGTCACTGCGGTTTCCGCCGCCCGAACGCGTGCCGTGGCCGCGACCGTTGCCCTGCTGCTGCTCGGGCGCCTTGCGCGAAGGCGCGGGCAGACGCGAGGCCTTGGCGGTGAAGTCTTCGGGCAGGTCGAGCGGGGCCAGCTTGACGCGGGTCAGACGCTCGATGTCGCGCAGGAACGGCTTCTCGTCCGGCGCGACGAAGCTGACGGCCACGCCGTCGGCACCCGCACGCGCGGTGCGGCCGATGCGGTGGACGTACTGCTCGGGCACGTTCGGGATTTCGAAGTTGTAGACGTGGCTGACGCCGCTGACGTCGATGCCGCGCGCGGCGATATCGGTCGCGACGAGGATGCGCACGGTGCCCTGGCGGAAGCCGCCGAGCGCGGCCGTGCGCTGGGCCTGGCTCTTGTTGCCGTGGATCGCGGCGGCGGGGATGCCGGCGGCGGTCAGGTGGCGCACGACGCGGTCGGCGCCGTGCTTGGTGCGGGTGAACACCAGCGCGCGGTCGATGGCGCCATGGGCGGCCTTTTCGGCAGCGTCAGGAGCCAGACCTTCACGCAGGTGAATGGTCAGCAGCGCCTGCTTTTCGGCCTGGTTGATATGCGTGACATACTGCTCGACGCGCTCTGCCGTGGTCGACTGCGGCGCGACTTCGACCTTGACCGGATCGTTGATGAACTGACGGCCCAGCTCGGCGATCGCCTGCGGCATGGTGGCCGAGAAGAACAGGCTCTGGCGGTTCTTGGGCAGCAGCGCGGCAACGCGCTTGAGCGGGACGATGAAGCCCAGGTCCATCATCTGGTCGGCTTCGTCGAGCACGAAGATCTCGACATGGCGCAGCGTCAGCGCGCGGCTGTCGATCAGGTCGAGCAGGCGGCCGGGGGTCGCGACGAGAATATCGCAGCCGCGCTCCAGCGCGCGTGCTTGCTTGCCTGCCGGAACGCCGCCGAAGATGCACTGGATCGAGAGGTTGAGGAACTTCGCGTAGCCGCGCATGTTCTCGGCGATCTGCGCCGCCAGCTCACGCGTGGGGCTGAGCACCAGCATGCGGCAGCCCGCGTTCTGGCGGGGCTTGGGATCCTGCGCGAGGCGGTGCAGCGAGGGGAGCGAGAACGCGGCGGTCTTGCCGGTGCCGGTCTGCGCGATGCCCAGCAGGTCGCGGCCTTCGAGCAGCGAGGGGATCGACTTGCGCTGGATCGGCGAGGGATCGGTGTAGCCCTTGGCTTCGAGCGCACGGAGAATAGGCTCGGCAAGGCCAAGTTCGGAGAAATAGGACATCAGATGCCTTCGATATGATGCAAGGCGCAGGGTCTGTGCGCTGCGCGTCGCAAGGGTTCGTACGATGCGACCCTGCGTGAAGAAGGAAGCCAGTTGGCTCGTCAATGTTCGTCCGGGCCGGTCTTCGCGAAATCTTCGCGCTGGACCTCACGCCGCTCACGGACTGCGGCGGACAACGATCCGCTCGCCAAAGACGCAGGGCGCGATATAGTCGCACTTGCCCGTCAGCGCAAGATAATTGCTCTGGTAGAGATAAGGCGTTGAAGCGGTGGACTCTTGGCGGGATCGTCGAGCCGGCTATGATGCGCCGTCAAACGCAGGAGAGGAAATCGTCATGATCGTCACCACCACCGAATCCGTCGCGGGCCATGTCGTCACGGAGAGCCTCGGGCAGGTCTTCGGCGTTGTCGTGCGCAGCAGGGGTCTCGGCGGCAACATCATGGCGGGCCTGCGCTCGGTGATCGGCGGCGAAATCAAGGAATATACCGCGCTGGTCGAGGATACCCGCCGCCATGCCATCGACCGGCTGGTGATGAACGCGCGTCTCATGGGGGCCGATGCTGTCGTGATGATGCGCTTCGATTCCGGCTCGATCGGCCAGACGATGAACGAGGTGGTTGCCTATGGCACCGCCGTGAAGATCGTGCGGGCGTGAAAGGCGCGTCATGAGCACCGCTGCGCGCACGTTCATCCTTGCTGTTGCGGCGGTGATCGCGCTGGTCGGCGTGGCGATGAGCGTCACGCTGGGCGGTGGCGGATGGCCGCTGATCGCGATCGGGCTGGTGCTGGCGCTGAGCGTGCTGGTCGAGGGGCGCTATCGCGGCCCCGCGCGCGACGTGATCGAGGCATCCGGCCCATGGCAGCGTACGGGGGAGCGGGAAGTCGACAGCGAGACTGGAGAGATCGTCGAGGTCTGGTTCGACCCGCATACCGGGCGTCGTCGCTACGAGCCACTCGGGCAGTTTTCCGGCGAGGCCGAACGCGAAGGGTGATCGCCTACCCCTGATCGCGCACCCATGCAGCGGTTTCGGGATCGAGCAGCGTGGTCATGCGGCGCATCGAGGCCCGCGCGAGGCGCTCCATCTCGACCTTGCGCCGCGTGGCGGCAAGCTGGTGCAGCGGAGCGGGACGGACGATCTCCGCATCGTAGCCATCAGCGACGATCACGCCGCAGCGATCGGGCAGAAAACCCTCACCGTCTAGCGGCGCACGATCGAGCGAAGGGGGCAGGCCCCAGTAGAACCGGTCGCAGAAGTCCAGATAGTCGGTCCACTTGCCGTCACCCAGCAGGTCCGCGCGGCTGACCTTGATCTCGACGATCACGATCTGGCCTCGGCTGTCTATGCCCATAAGGTCGGCCCGGCGGCCATTGCGCAGCATCATCTCCGGCAGGCACCAGATGTCGTTGCGCGCGAAAAGGCGCGCTATTCCCCGTGCGACATCGCCTGCTGTCAGCGCTTCAGCGGGGGCGGGAAGAGAGAAAAGCGAATCGCGATCAGCCATGTCGCCATTATTTAGAACAAATGACGAACAATCAAGATGGTGTGATGCTGGGAGTTGCCAGCGTTCAACGCAGCGAGGATTTCGGAACCAGCGCGGCAATGGCGTCGCGCGCCGTGCAGAACTCCTGCCACAGGCACCGCGCTGCGCCGGCAGGATGCGTGCCCCGCGCGACAGCTGCCAGAAGCGCCGCCAGTCCCGGCTCCATGATAGCGCAAAGGTCGGAGATACCCTGCTCCGCGATTTCGCGGCGAGGGCCCTGGAGGTCTCGCAGCAGACCGGGAACCTGTTTAAGGTGGGCGGTCATCACGGGCTGGGCGATTCCTGCGATGCTTGCGACGGCGCGCCCGGCCGTGTGCAATGCCGACCATTTCATCGTCAGCGAGTCACCACCTCCTTGTCCGAATTGCCCTGGCCAGGGGCGGGGAAGGTGCTGGCCGGTTCCGGTTGTGCCCGCGGTGCCAAAGGAAGGAGCGTTCATGACGCTGAAGATGCGCCTCGGTGCTTGCTCAACCGTAAAAGAGGTAAAGGTGTAAATTATGTGTTCTGTGCAAGAGTCGATTGGCTCTGGTCAGTCTGAAAAGGCTCTGCTAGTCGCCCTTGCACTGCACCCGTAGCTCAGCTGGATAGAGCGCTGCCCTCCGAAGGCAGAGGCCACAGGTTCGAATCCTGTCGGGTGCGCCATCTCCTTCAGTAATGTGATTGTCGAAACTTCCTTGGGATGAGGATGGTTCCGGTCGATCATGTCATGAGCACAGCTTGAAGAAGATATGGAAAAAGGCGGCCTTCCTTTAGGGAGGGCCGCCTTTTCGCATTTTTCAGAACTGAAGGATCAGTAGCTGAAGGTGATCGAGCCCATCACGGTGCGCGGTGCGGCGTAATAGGCCTGTCCCCAGGCAAGGCTGTTCAGGTACTTCTTGTCAGTCACGTTATCGACGACGATCTGGGCCTTGATGCCCTTGGTCACGGTCATCCCGGCCATCAGATCGAGTACGGCATAGTGGCCCTGGCGGACAACGGCGTCGTTCCCTTCTGCATCCTGCACGGTGCTGTCATCAATGTGGGTCGCGTCCTGCCAGCGCAGGTTCGCGCCGAACTTGAGGTCGTTCAACTGCGGGATGGTGTAGGTGGTGTTGAGCTTGAGCGTGCGGTTCGGGATATAGGTGAACGCGCGCTCGCCGTCGGGAGTCTTGAGAGTGAACCCGGTATAGCCGCCGCCCACAGTCCAGTTCGGTGTGATCTTGCCGGCGATTTCGACCTCGAAGCCCTTCGACGTGGTGGTTTGGCCGACGTAGTATGTGCCGCCGGCCGGGCCGACATCATCGTCGCCAAAGGTGCCGGCTGCTTCGGCCAGATTCTTCTGGTGCGCACGGAACAGGGCGGCCGTGGCATAGAGCTTGCCGCCGAACCACTCGCTCTTCACACCGGCCTCGATGCTGCTGCCGGTCGCAGGCGCAAGGCGCTGGTTGCCAGCGTTGACCTCGCTCTGCGGATTGAAGATACCCGTGTAGCTGGCATAGAGTTTCACATTGTGCGTGATGTCGTAGAGCGCGCCGACATAAGGTGTGACCTTGCTGTTCTTGCGCGCTTCATCCACGCCATAGCTGTCGCCGGTGGACTTGAGCCAGGTGGCCGAAGCCCCGGTGATGGCGGTCAGGCGATCCGTGATATTCCAGTGGATGGCGCCATAGACGCGGGTGATGCGGTCGATCGTGCGGGCCTGAAGGACGGGCGTAGGATAGTCGTCCGGTTCCGGAATGGTGACGTTGCCGATTTCGGATACCGCCGGATAATCGGGATAGGTATCCGAAAAGCCTTCGTATTCATGCCCGCTGTTGCGACCGGTCGAAACGCCGAAGGCCAACTGGTGCTGGCGTCCGAACAGCTGGAACGGTCCCGATGCGTCTAGGTTGTAAATGTCCTGCTTGTAGTCCGTTGGGTAGATCCCGGTCATGCCCGAGATGCCGAGGCCGGTATCCGGATCGGGGTAGCCGTAGGCGTAGAGCAGCTTGGATTTGTACTGGATGCGGTTGAAAGTGTAGGTGCCTTTCACCGACCAGTCGTTGCCGAGATTGTACTTCAGTTCGGCGAATGCGCTCTGGTTGCGGGTGTTCCAGTAGGTCCATGGCGCGGCGGTGGAGGCCGAGCGCTTGTAGCTGATCTGGCTGCCGTCCGAATAAGTCATCGGCAATGTGCCCCACATCACGCCATCGGCGTTATTCTGCTGGCGGCTGTAACCGGCAGTGGCGGTGAGATCCGGTGTCACGTCCCACGCGACTACGGCGCCGATCACGTTGCGGTTTACGTGGTAGTAATCGAGGTAGGAATCGCTGTCTTCATGCGCGCCGACCACACGGGCGCGCAGTGTGCCCGAAGAGTTGAGCGGGCCGGAAATGTCGGCCTCGACACGATGATCGTCGAACGAGCCGAGATAGCCGGTGACGGAGGCCTGGAAGGTGTCGGTAGGGCGCTTGCGCACATAGTTCACGGTGGCGGAGGGGTTGCCGACGCCGGTCATCATGCCATTGGCGCCGCGTACCACTTCGACGCGATCGTACAGCGCGGTGTCGAGGCTGCCGTAGGCGATGCCGCCCGAGAGCAGAGGCATGCCGACACCATCGACCTGGAAGTTGGTGATGGTGAAGCCGCGCGAATCGTATTGCGTGCGGTCCGTTTCTGCCCGCTCCACATTGACGCCCGGCACCTGGTCGAGCAGGTCGTTTACGTTGCGCAGCGAGAAGTCCTTGATCTGCTGCTGGTTTACGATCGTCACCGCCTGCGGTGTTTCGGCGATCGTGAGGGGGAGGCCGGTGGCCGAAGAGATGTCCTGGGTGGCAGGAGCCGTCACGACGATCGATTCTTCGGATTTCTTGGCGGTGTCGCTTGTTGCCGCAGCATCATCGGCATGGGCCGTGACGGTCAGCGCGCACGTCGCGACGCCGGTGGCCAAGGCGGTCAGAACCCTCTTCATTCGTACATTCCCTTGCAAACAGTTTTTATACGCCCGCGCGTTGGCCCGCTATGTGAAATAGCTTCTGCAAGTCAATATCAGTTTTGTGACGCGCGACCTTTCGGTTTCGCTGCAAGGTGCTTGCACGGATTGATACGGCACCATAGGTACGATCAGGTTCGATATTGGCGGTAACGTCAGCATTGGACAGGATCGCGCCGGTGCTTCGACAAGAGGCTTAATAGGGAATGCGGTGCGGGCGCCTTTCGCGTGCCCCATTCCGCAGCTGTCCCTGCAACTGTAAGCGGTGAGCGAGATGCATATGCGCGGACGGGCGAGAACCCCCCGAGCCGCCAGCCACTGGGTCGGACGCTAAATCGTGCGAGGCTCGGGAAGGCCTTGCATCGAGCCTTGACCCGTGAGCCAGGAGACCTGCCGGCGTCCGGTCGCTCTTGCCCGGGTCCAGGGGATGGCCAAGGCACGGAACGCTTCCGTCTGAGCGACGCAACGTGCGGCAGGGGCCGCATCGGCCGGGCAGGGCCGGACGCAGGCTGGCGTCCGTCCGGCATGTCTCGCGTCGACCGCTTGCGGCAGGCCCCTGTCAGGTTCGCTGACGCCGACAGAGGTTCCCGTTTCGCCATGGTCGCAAGTTCCTATCCTCCTTCCGTTTCGCTGCGAGGGCGTATCACGCTGCTGTTCGCCGTGCTGGCAGGCGTCAATCTGTTGGTCTGGGGCTGGGCTTTCAGCGTGTTCCATCACAGCCCGGTCATGCTCGGCACGGCGCTGCTCGCCTGGAGTCTGGGCCTGCGCCACGCCGTCGATGCCGATCATATCGCGGCGATCGACAACGTTACCCGCAAGCTCATGCAGGACGCCCAGCGCCCGGTCACGGTGGGGCTGTGGTTCGCGATCGGGCATTCCGCCATCGTCCTGATCGCGGCGACCACGATCGCATTGGCAGCCAGTTCCATCGAGGATTTCAAGGCTGTCGGGCAATCGGGCGGGGTGATCGCCACGATCGTTTCAGCGACGTTCCTGTTCGTGATCGCGATCATGAATCTGGCGATCCTGCGCGGCGTCTGGCAGCGTTTCCAGCAGGTGCGACGCGGCGGCAGCTATGAAGAGGACGACCTCGACATGTTGCTTGCGGGACGCGGGCTGATCGCGCGTATCCTGCGCCCGGTGTTCCGGCTGGTGAACCATGCCTGGCACATGGCGCCGCTGGGCTTCCTGTTCGGCCTCGGCTTCGACACTGCAACCGAAGTGGCGATCCTGGGACTGTCCGGCGCGCATGCGGCGGACGGGATTTCGCTGGGTACGGTGCTGGTTTTCCCGGTGCTGTTCGCGGTGGGCATGGCGCTGGTCGACACCGCCGATGGCGTCATCATGCTGGGCGCTTACGAGTGGGCCTTCGTGAAGCCGATCCGCAAGCTCTACTACAATATCGTCATTACCTCGATCTCGGCACTGATCGCGCTGGTGATCGGCTCGATCGAGACGGCGGCGCTGCTGTCGGAAAAGTTCGGGCTGACGGGTGGTGTCTGGTCCGGGGCTTCGGCGCTGTCGGGCCAGTTCAACACGCTGGGCTTCGTCATTATCGCGGTGTTCGTGGTCTGCTGGCTGGTCAGTTATGCGGTCTATCGCTGGAGCGGACTCGACGCAGAAGGGTAGAAAAACGCCCCATTGCTGCAACAGATGCAGGATTGTCCTGCAATTGTTTGCATTGCCGTAGGCGCAATTCGGGCGCAAGGGCGCGGACTTTCCCGCTTTTCCCTGGAAAGTCGCGATGCCCCCCCTTGCGCCTCTCTTCCTTTGCCCCGCGTCCTCAGCCTTCGCCGGAAAGTCGGGCATCCCACGGCGGCGCGGGCGTGAACCGTTCGATGATCCATTCGGCGAAAGCCGTGGTTCGTGCCGGAGCCAGACGGGCCGAGGGGCGCACGATATGGATGCCGGCCTCTGTGTCGAAGCTCCATTCGGGCAGCACACGCACAAGCGTTCCTGCCGCCAGATCGCGGGCGACGATACATTCGCCGACCCCCAGAATGCCGACATCCGCACGCGCCGCTTCGAGCAGCGCGGCGGTATCGTTGGCACGCAGGGCGCCGCGCACTTCCACGGTTTCGCGCCGCTTCCCGTCAGACAGGCGCCATTCCGGATACGAGGCATAGCCCGTGAAACCGAGGCAGGCATGGGCGGCGATTTCGGCGGGCGCCTGTGGTATGCCCCGGCGTTCGAGGTAGCCGGGCGAGGCGCAGAGGATACGGCGGTGGTCGCAAAGCCGCCGTGCGATCAGCCGGTTGTCGGCCAGCACGCCGACCCGCACCGCCGCATCATAGCCCTCGGCCACCAGATCGACGAAACGCTCGGCATAGTCGACCTCGACCTCCAGATCGGGATAGCGCGCGAGGAAATCGGGCAGCATCGCAGCCAGCCACATGCGGCCCATCGCGGCGGGAAACGCGAGCCGCAGCTTGCCGCGCAGCTGCACGGCGCCTTCGCTGGCCTCCTGCTGGGCCTCGGCGATCAGCCTGCGGGCGGACCGTAGCTTGTCGACCAGACGCAAGGCGGCTTCGGTCAGGCGGATGCGGCGCGTGGTACGCTCGATCAGCCGGACGCCGAGACGCCGCTCCAGCGCGGCGACGCGCTTGGACACCACGGTCGGATGCCGCTCCAGCAGGCGTCCTGCCGCGACGAAAGACCCCGCATCGGCGATGGCAAGCAGCGCCGACAGCTCGTCGACATGACTGGATTCGAGTTCGACCATTGGACAGCCGCATCTATCGTAGGATCACCGCGCTCGCGCAAGGGACCGACCTGTTCGAGGCGGTCTTTGCGCTGAAGGCCTTCGTCGCGGCGATGGCGGCGCTGTGGATCGCCATGCGGATCGGGCTGGATCGGCCCTATTGGGCGGTCATCACGTCCTATATCACCGCGCAGCCGCTGGCGGGCGCGGTGCTGTCCAAAAGCGCGTTCCGTATCGTGGGCACGATCACCGGCGCGATCGTGGCGGTGCTGATGGTGCCGGTACTGGTCAATGCGCCCGAACTGCTCTGTCTGGGGCTGGCCGGGTGGCTGGGGCTGTGCAGCTATCTCAGCCTGCTCGACCGCAGCCCGCGATCCTATTCCTTCGCGCTGGCGGGATATACCGCAGCGATCATCGGCTTTCCTTCGGTTGCCGATCCCGGCCACATCTTCACGATCGCGGCGCTGCGCCTGCAGGAAATCCTGCTCGGCATCAGTTGTAGCACGCTGGTCCATATCGTCGTGCTGCCGACATCGACGCTGGCGCATACCCGGCGTCGGGTTCATTCGATTCTGGGTGACGTGCGCCGCTGGCTTCATGACGCGCTGCTGCTGGCTTCCAACGCCAGCGAGGCGGAGCGGCGCAAGCTGGCGACCGACCTGCACGACCTGCACCAGTTGATCGTCCACCTCTCGTTCGAGAGTGGTTTTCGCTCGCCCACCGCCCGCGCAACAAGGGCGTTGCAACTGGAGCTTTCGCGCCTGCTGCCGTTCATCGGCGGTGTGGAGGACCGACTGCGCCAGCTGGGCGCAGCGGTTCCGGAAAGCGTGGATGTGCTGCGGCAGGATGTGGCGCGGGCGGTTGGCGACCACCAGACCAGCCCGGCGGACTGGGATGCCCTGCGGCGCCGGACCCGCGCGCTGATGCCCACGCTCGCGCATCCGCTGCTTTGGGAAGATGCGGTGCTGGCGAACTTTCTCGGCCGTCTGGAGATCATGATCGACGGCTGGCACCGCTGCACCACGCTGGCCGGTGCGCTCGACCATGGCGCGTATGACCGCCGGCGCCGGTTGTCGCTGCGGGGCGAGGGCCAGAGCGAGGGAGGCCGCGTTCTGACCCATCGCGATCACGGCATCGCGCTGCGCGGTGCGATCGGTACGGTTCTGGCGGTGCTCACCACATCGGCGATCTGGATTCTGACCGAGTGGCCCGATGGGGCGATGGCGGTGATCTTCGCAGGTGTATGGACCGCGCTGTTCTCCAGTCTCGACGATGCGCGCCCTGTCATGCGGCAGGTTCTGCTCGGCACCTTCACGGGCGGGGTGCTCGCGGTGATCTATGTCGGTGCGATCCTGCCGCGTGTGACCGATTTCGTGACGCTGGCGGGCGTGCTGGCACCGACCTTTCTGGTCATGGGCGCCCTGACGCCACGTCGCAGCACGGGGCTGTTCGCGATCGGCATGTTCAACAGCTTTCCCGGCTTCCTGATGCTGGCGAACAATTTCGGCGGGACCGTGCCGCAAGTGCTGAACACGGCGATGGCGCAGGGTTTCGGCACGGCGGTCAGCCTGCTGGCGATGAGCCTGACCCGCGTTCCGGGCCTCAGGCGCAGCGTGAAGGTGATGTTGCGCACCGGACGGCGCGAACTGGCCCAGCGGGCCCGCGCACCGAAACCGAAGATGCTTTCGGCCTGGACATACCTGATGCTGGATCGCATCGCCGTGCTCGCACCGCGCCTCTCGTTCCTGCGGATGGACCCCGAACCGGTGGTGACGGCGCTTCTGCGCGATATCCGCACCGGCATCTGCATGGCCGAACTGCGCGAGACCGCACAGGGCCTGAGGCCGGGATCGCAGCGTGCCATCGATGTGCTGATGGCACGGATCGGGGCTTTCGTGGAGCAGGGCAAAACGGCCGATCCGCAGGCCGTGGTGCGCGCCATAGATGCGTGCCTGCGCCATGCCTCGCGCTGGGAAGGCGTGGAGCAGCGCCGCCGCGCGGTGGTGGCGCTGGTGGGGCTGCGGCGCAACCTGCTGCATGGACGACCCGATCCCGGTCCGGCGGCGATGGCGCCGCGCGGTATCTTGCAGGCCTGACAAGATGGACTTTACCCGCTAGTAGCGCCGCTTCGCTTTCATCCGCTTCGGGATACGCCACCTCATGACCGTCACCACCGCCGCCGCTTCGACCCCGCTTGCCTCTCACCGGGCGTGGCTGGCCGAGGCGGTGCGGCGGATCGAGGCGGACTACAACCGGTCGGCGGACACCCACCTGATCCGGCTGGACCTGCCGCGCCATCCGGGGATCACGCTGTACTTGAAGGACGAAAGCTCGCACCCGACCGGCAGCCTCAAGCATCGCCTGGCCCGCTCGCTGTTTCTCTATGCCCTGTGCAACGAGTGGATCGGCCCCGATACCTGCGTGATCGAGGCCTCTTCGGGCTCGACGGCGGTGAGCGAGGCATACTTTGCGCGGATGCTCGGCCTGCGCTTCATCGCAGTGGTGCCAGCCTCGACCGCGCAGCCCAAGCTCGATGCGATCCGCTTCCAGGGTGGCGAGATCCACACCGTTGCCGATCCGCGCACCGTCTACGAGACCGCGCATCGGCTCGCGGCGGAGACGGGCGGGCACTACATCGACCAGTTCACCTATGCCGAGCGCGCGACCGACTGGCGCGGCAACAACAATATCGCCGAGAGTATCTTCGCGCAGATGGCGCGCGAAGAGCATCCGGTGCCGGCCTGGATCGTCTGCGGGGCGGGCACCGGCGGCACCTCGGCCACCATCGGGCGCTTCATCCGCTACCAGCGCCACGCGACGCAGCTGTGCGTGGCCGATCCGGTTCAATCTATCTTCCACCGCCACTATGCCGACCGTTCACAAGTGGCGCTACCTGAAGGTCAGGCCTCGTGCATCGAGGGATCGGTCGCCCGCGCGTGGAGCCCAGCTTCGTGCAGGGCGTGGTCGATCGCATGATCGCGGTGGAGGATGCCCAGAGCATCGGCGCGATGCGGGCGCTGTCGGACCGCCTCGGGCGCCATGTCGGCGGCTCGACCGGCACGAACCTGTGGGCCTGTGCGCAGGTGATCGAGGAAATGGCGGTGGCCGGGCAGGGCGGTTCCATCGTGACGCTGCTGTGCGATGGCGGCGAGCGCTACGGCTGTACCTACTATGACGAGGCATGGCTCGAAGGGCGCGGTGTGGACTGGCGCCCGGCGGCGGCGCGCGTGGCAGGACTGCTCGGCGTCTGAGGTCAGAGTCTGTTTGAAAAATGCCTGCGGGGGCATTTTTGAGGCGGCACCGGCCCTCTCCCCCACCCTACCACCCAACGGTAGTATCCTGCGGGTGGTAGGGTGGGGGAGAGGGCCGGTGCCGCAAAATTCGCCTTTCGCGAATTTTCAAACGGACTCTCAGGCGTTCTCGCGCACCCGTAGCGAGACCAGCGCGGCGATCAGTAGAGTCCCGCCCGCAAAGGCCATCGTCCAGACCGGCTGGCCCGGGAACAGTGCCTTCATGATCGAGCCCATCACGGTCGCCACCAGCAGTTGCGGCAGCACGACGAAGACGTTGAACAGCCCCATGTAGATGCCCAGCTTCGCCTGCGGCAGGGCGCTGGCCAGCATCGCATAGGGCATGGCGAGTATCGAGGCCCAGGCGATGCCGATGCCGATCTCGCAAGCGATCAGCGCATGGGGATCGCGCACCAGCATGAACCCGGCGAATCCGGCTGCACCCAGCGTGAGGCACAGCGCATGGGTGCGCGCCTTGCCGATCCGGGCAGAGAGCCAGGGCAGCAGCACCAGTGCTGCCAGCGCGGCGACGCCGTTGTAGACCGAGAACAGCACGCCTACCCAGTTGGCTGCCTGCTGATACACAGGACTGGCCGGATCGTCGGTGCCGAACTGGATCATTGCGACCACCGGCGTCGTGTTGATCCACATGATGAACAGCGCAGACCAGCTGAAGAACTGCACCACCGCCAGCCGCTTCATGATCGGCGGCATGCCGGAAAAGTCACCGACGATCGAGCCGAGCATTCCGGCAGGTCGTCCCGCACGGGCCATCAGGATCGCAACGGTCACGCACAGCCCGTATCCCGCCAACAGCGCGGCCAGGAGATAGACTTCCTTCTCCAGCGCCCATGCCCTCACGCCCAGCGCCACCACCACGCCTGCGGCGATCCACGTCAGCCCCGCCAGCGGATGACGCCGGGCGAGGGCGGCGGTGGTTTCCGATCCGTCCGAAGCGCCGCTGGCTTCACCGAACCTTGCCATTTCATCCGGGGCATATTCTCGCGTGGTCAGGACCGTCCAGAGCACGGCGGCCAGCAGCGCCACGCCGCCGACGCGGAAGCTCAGCCGCACGGTTTCGGGCAGTGTGCCATGCGCCGCCACATTGCTGATGCCCCAGTGATCCAGCAGATAGGGAAACAGCGAGCCGATCACGGCGCCCGCGCCGATGAAGGCGGTCTGCACCGCGAAGCCTGCCGTGTGCTGGCGCCTGTCGAGCATATCGCCCACGAAGGCGCGGAACGGCTCCATCGATATGTTGAGGCTGGCGTCCAGCATCCACAGCAGCGTGGCTGCCATCAGCAGCGAGGAACTCATCGGCATGGCGACGAGCGCCACAGCGGCCAGCAGCGCACCTGCCAGAAAATAGGGACGCCGCCGCCCGAGGCGGCCCAGCCATGTCCGGTCCGAGAGGTGGCCGACGATCGGTTGCACCAGCAGCCCCGTCAGCGGCGCGGCGATCCACAGTGCGGGCAGATCCTCGATCGAGGAGCCGAGCGACTGGAAGACCCGGCTCATGTTCGCGTTCTGCAAGGCGAAGCCGATCTGGATGCCGAAGAAGCCGAAGCTGATGTTGAACAGCCCTACCCAGCCTTGCCGGGGTTTGCGCCAGTGGTCCGGGCGCAGCGCGTCGTCGGGGCGGGTGTCATGCATGCGGCAACGATCCTCTCACAGGCCGCGCAAGACTTGTGCCGCGTCGGCCGATCCGCCCGCATCGCATGCACGCGGGCCTCTCACAAGCGAGGGGCCTTACGCATACGAATGCATGGCCTCGCCTAGGGCCTATCGCCCGGTCGAGCCGCGCACCACCAGTCGCGTTTCCAGCGCGACGGGGGGCGGCTCGCGCCCCTCGATCCGGGCGACCAGCGCATCGACGAGCCGCTCGCCTGCGCCTCGCAGGTCCTGCATCACGGTGGTCAGCGGCGGGCGGGCCATCGAGGCGGCGGGCAGATCGTCGAAACCGATCAGCTGGACGTCGGCGGGGACGGAAAGCCCGGCTTCCCCCAGCGCGCGCAGCACGCCGATGGCGATCAGGTCGCTGGCGGCGAACACCGCGTCGAATCGCGCGTCGCTCTCCAGCAGGTCGCGCGTTGCGGCATGGCCGAGGTCTTCGTGGCTGATCGCCGCACGGACCAGCGCCGGGTCGGCTTCAAGCCCCGCTTCGACCATGGCGGCGCAGAGCCCGCGATAGCGTTCGGCAAATTCGGGATAGTGCTCGTCCGCCTGGCCGATGAAGGCGATCCGGCGCGCGCCATTGGCAATCAGGTGGTGCCCGGCAAGCATCCCTGCGCCATGGTTGTCCGAGCCGATGGTGGTGCCGATGGCCTGCTCGCCAAGCGCGCCCCAGCGCACGAACTGCGTGCCCTGTGCGACCAGCTGGCGCAGGCGGCTGCGATAGAGCGTGTAGTCACCATAGCCCAGCAGGATCAGCCCGTCGGCCCGGTGGCTGTCCTGATAGCGCACGTGCCAGTCGTCCTCCATCTTCTGGAACGAGATCAGCAGGTCCAGCCCGTGATCGGCGCAGCGCCGGGTGATCGAGGAGAGCATGGCGAGGAAGAACGGGTTGATCTTGGAATCGCCGGGTGTCTGCTCCTCGAAGAACAGCAGGGCGATGCTGTTCGAGCGTTGCGAGCGCAGCGACGAGGCGTTCTTGTCGACCGAGTAGTTCAGTTCGCGCGCGATCGTCTCGATCCGGGCGCGGGTCTCGGCGCTGACCGAGCGATGGCCGCGCAGCGCCCGGCTGACGGTGGGCTGCGAGACGCCCGCACGATAGGCGATATCGAAACTGGTCGGCCGGTTGGTGGGCTTTCGTCCCATGTGTCTTCTGTCTCTCCCCCCGTTGCCTCGATGCCGTTCGTTGACGAGATTGCACGCAGTTCGCCGGATCGTCACGCACTGCCGGTCATGGCATTCTGGCCACGGGACCGAACGGGCGTATCGCCGTGGCTTTTATGTTGCATCCAGTTTGCACCAATGTTGCGCATACGTATGCCATATTATGCATTGCCTCGTCGCGGTCTAAACGCAGGGCAAGGACCACGCCACGGCGAACAATCGCCGGGCAGGCCACGGGACTCGGGAAGGGCATCTTCCGGGCACCGGACTTGAGGAGGAGGATTGAGATGTCGCTTCGCATGTATTCGCCCGCGCGTCGCGGGTCGTCGTTGACGGCAATCGCCACGGCGTTTCTCGCCGCAGGGCTGGGTGGTTTCGCCACGCCGGTTCTGGCGCAGGACGCGACCGATCCGGTCGAGAACGAGGCTCCGGCCGAAGGAACGATCATCGTCACCGGCTTTCGCGCCAGTCTGGAAAGCGCGGTCAACCGCAAGAAGCAGGCGCAGCAGATCGTCGAATCGGTTTCGGCAGAGGATATCGGCAAGCTGCCCGACGCCTCGATCGCCGAATCGATCGCGCGTCTGCCGGGTCTGACCTCGCAGCGTGTTTCGGGCCGCTCCAACGCCATTTCGATCCGCGGTTTCGCGCCCGATTTCTCGACCACGCTGCTAAACGGGCGTGAGCAGACCTCGACCGGCGACAACCGCGCGGTGGAGTACGACCAGTATCCCTCGGAAATGATCAGCGCCGTCAACGTCTACAAGACGCCGATGGCCAGCCTGATCGGGCAGGGGCTTTCGGGCACTGTGGACATGCGCACGATCCGGCCGCTGGATGCGGGCAAGCGCATCGTCTCGGTGGGCGCGCGCGGCTCCTATGCCGATCTTGGCAAGCTGAATGCCGGTTCGCGCGACAAGGGCTACCGCGTCAACGCGATGTACGTCGACCAGTTCGCAAACGACACCATCGGCGTCGCGCTGGGCGCCAGCTATACGAACGAGCCCTACCAGATTCAGGAGTTCAACTCCTGGGGCTATGCCGATGTCGATGCGACCAACAAGGTGATCGGCGGCTCGAAGTCCTATGTCACGTCCACCACGTTGAAGCGCCTTGGCGTCAACGGCACGGTGCAGTGGCGACCCGAACCGCAGCTGACCTTCACGCTCGACGGGTTCTATTCGGACTTCAAGGACGACCAGATCAAGCGCGGCATCGAACTGCCGCTCTACTGGGGCCCGGCCCCTTGCGCGATGGCTACACCGCTTCGGACGGCCTCATCACCGACGGCACCTTTGACGAGGTGAAGGGCATCGTGCGCAACGATGCCTTCCGGCGCCACGCCAAGCTCTATTCCTTCGGCCTGAACGGCGCGTGGGAAGGCGATGACGGCTGGAATGCCACGGCGGACATCAGCTATTCGCGCACAGACCGCAGCGAACTGGTGGCCGAGACATACGCGGGCACCGGGCGTCTGGGTTCGGGCGCAACCGATTCGATCGGCTTCCACAGCGCGTCCGACGGGGCGAGCTTCACGCACCTGCTCGATTACGGCGATTACGACACGATCCTGCTCACCAGTCCGCAGGGGTGGGGCGGCACCCAGATCGGCACCGATGGCACCACGATCCTTGGCGGGCAGGACGGCTATTACAACAACCGCATGATCCGCGATCGGCTGTGGCAATACCGGTTGGGCGTCGAGAAGAAGATGGACGGCGTACTAAGCTCGATCCAGGCGGGGTGGAATTATACGAACCGCTCCAAGTCTCTGGTGCCGCAGGAGTATTTCCTGGGGCTCAAGGCGAACACCGATGGAACCACCAGCGTCCCGGTGCCGGACGAGTTCCGTCAGGGTACGACCGAGCTTTCCTACCTCGGCCTTGGCCCGGTCATCAGCTACGATCCGGTCGCGCTGATCAATTCGGGCATCTACAACCTTGTCGCCAACCCCTACGGCGATGTCGTGGTCAAAAGCTACGCCATCAACGAACGCGTGATGACGGGCTACCTGCAGGCGAATTTCGATGCCGACATGGGCTCGGCGAAGTTCACCGGCAATGTCGGTGTGCAGGCGAACTGGACCGAGCAGAAGTCGCGCGGGGCCACCGCCGTGCTGCTGGGCACCAATGCCAACGGTTCGCCCAACGTCGGGTCCGAGCAGCGCAACGCCAGCACCGATTACTGGGACGTTCTGCCCAGTCTCAACCTGTCTCTGCGCTTCCCCAACGACTTTGTGGTGCGCTTCGGTGCGGCCCGTGAGATCGTTCGTCCGCGCTTGGACGACATGCGCGCTTCGCTGAGCGTCGGCTACACCATCACCGGCGACGTGGCGCAGGTGACGGGCGATTCCGGCAATCCGGACCTTCGCCCATGGCGCGCCAATGCGCTCGATCTGACCTTTGAAAAGTACTTCGGCGCAAAGGGGTATCTGGCGGCCCAGTTCTTCTGGAAGGATCTGAAGACCTACGTCTACAATCAGGATATCACCATCCCGACCAGCCAGCTGGCGCTCGCCAGCCCGGGTGACGGCATCAGCGTTTCGCCGACGGCGCAGATCAACGTGCCGATCAACGGCAACGGCGGCAAGCTCTACGGCGTGGAACTGGCGGCCACGTTGCCGCTGGAAGAACTCGTGCCCGCGCTTTCGGGCTTCGGTTTCACTGGCTCGGGATCATACACCAAGTCAAAGATCGCGCCGGAGCCGGGTGAACCGTCAAGCGCACTTCCGGGTTATTCGAAATGGGTCATCAACGGCACCGCCTACTTCGAGAAGTGGGGCTTCAATGCCCGCGGATCGGTGCGCTATCGCTCGACCTTCATCGGCGAGGTTTCCGGCTTCGGCGCCAACCGCGTGCGGCGCCGGGCGGCGGCAGAGACCATCGTCGATGCGCAGATCGGCTACGATTTCCAGCCCGGCAGTGCGCTGGAGGGGCTCTCGCTCTACATTCAGGGCCAGAATCTTACCGATGCGCCGTTCATCACCAGCAACCCCGGCGATACGCGTCAGGTCATCGACTACCAGCGCTATGGCCGCCGGTTCCTGGCCGGCTTCACCTACAAGTTCTGAGTGAACCCGATCGTCCGCTTCCCCTGAGCGGACGGGCACGACCGGGCGGATCAATCCTCCCCGTCCGGATGTGCAAAAGCGGCGGCGTGCCGGGCATGTTTTCGGCACGCCGCCCTCCCGCTTCGCAGACTTGATGCAGAGGACATATTTCGTGTTTCATCGTTCACGCCCCGCCCAATTCCTGCTCGCCGCCGCATTCTCGTCCCTCGCGGTCGGCACGGCTCAGGCGGGGCCGGTCGAGGACATGCGCGCCCGCAAGCCCGAGCAGGAGGTGATCTACTTCGTCCTGCCCGACCGTTTCGAGAACGGCGATCCCGCGAACGATCACGGCGGGCTGAAGGGCGATCGGCTGCACACCGGGTTCGATCCTTCGGACAAGGCCTTCTACCACGGTGGCGATCTCAAGGGCCTGACCAGGCGGCTGGATTACATCCAGAACCTTGGCGCCAGCGCGATCTGGGTCGGGCCGGTGTTCAAGAACAAGCCGGTGCAGGGGCCGAAGGGGCAGGAAAGTGCCGGGTATCACGGCTACTGGATCACCGACTTCACCCATGTCGACCCGCATCTCGGCACCGATGCCGATTTCAAGGCGCTGGTCGATGCTGCCCACGCGCGGGGCATGAAGGTCTACATGGACATCATCGTCAACCATACGGCGGACGTGATCCAGTATCGCGAGGGCGCGGCGCAGGGCTATCCCTATCGCTCGAAAGCGGCCTATCCGTTCTCCCGCAAGGGCGGCGTTTCGGGCGCGCCGATCAACGCGGGGTTCGCAGGAGATGACAATCCCGATCCGGCAAACTGGACGAAACTCGTCGATCCGGCCTTTGCTTACACGCCTGTCGTTCCCAAGGACGAAGCGCACGTAAAGGTGCCCGCCTGGCTGAACGACCCGATCTGGTATCACAATCGCGGCAATACGGACTGGAAGGGCGAAAGCGCGCAATACGGCGATTTCGTCGGTCTCGACGATCTGGCGACCGAGAATCCGCGCGTGGTGTCGGGGATGATCGACATCTATGGAGACTGGATCGACCGCTTCGGCATCGACGGCTTCCGCATCGACACCGCCAAGCACGTCAATCCCGCGTTCTGGCGCCAGTTCGTGCCCGCGATGCAGGCCCGTGCAAAGGCGAAGGGCATTCCCAACTTCCATATCTTCGGGGAAGTGACCACGGACGGGTACGATCCCGCGCTGCTGGCCTCGTGGACGCGCAATTCCGGACTGCCTGCCGTGCTGGACTTTGCCTTCATGCACGCGGTGATTTCGGCGACCGATGGCAGCGCAGGCTCGCAGGATCTCGCCCGTATGGTCGAAGACGATGCTCTTTACGAAGGCGGCAAGGCAGCGGCGATGCAACTGCCGACCTTCCTGGGCAATCACGATGCCGGGCGGATCGCGATGTTTCTGGAAAAGGCGAACCCGAAAGCCTCGCCTGCGGAAATCCTCGCACGGGATCGGCTGGCGCATGCCATGCTGCTGACCCTGCGCGGTGTGCCGACGATCTACTATGGCGATGAGCAGGGCTTTGCCGGGACTGACGGAGATCAGCGCGCGCGGCAGGACATGTTTCCCTCGCACGTCGCGCTCTACAATGCAGAAGCGCTGGTCGGCAGTTCCGCGAGCACGGCGGCCTCGAATTTCGATCCGCAGCAGCCGCTGTATCGTTTCATCGCCAGCCTGGCGAGACTGCGCCGGGCAACCCCGGCACTGACTGATGGCCGCACAGTGCTGCGGGCATCCTCGGACACGCCGGGGCTGTTCGCCGTTTCCCGCTTCGATCCGGTGACAGGACGCGAAGTGCTGCTGGCCTTCAACACGTCGGCGCAACCGCTGTCGGCACCGGTGCAGGTCGAGGCGGGATCGAGCCGGTTCGATGTTCTGGCGGGAGAAGGCTGTGCGACGACTGTGGCGGCGCCAGGCTCGCTGGAGGTGACGCTAGCGCCCTTCGGCTTCGCGGTTTGCGCGGCGAAGCCCTGAGAAAACGGACGGCCCGAAAGGTTCGCAATGACAGATACCAATAGCGAATGGTGGTGTGGCGCGGCGATCTACCAGATCTATCCTCGCAGCTTCATGGACGCGAATGGCGACGGGATCGGTGACCTCGCCGGGATCGCCGATCGCCTCGATCACGTGGCCCGGCTGGGCGTGGATGCCATCTGGGTTTCGCCGTTCTACACCTCGCCGATGGTCGATTTCGGCTATGACATCGCCGATTACTGCGACGTTGATCCGATTTTCGGAACGCTGGCCGATTTCGATGCGCTGATGGCGCGGGCACGTGATCTTGGCCTGAAAGTGATCGTCGATCAGGTCTATGCCCATACTTCCGACCGGCATCCCTGGTTCGCGGAAAGCCGCAGCGGTCGCACCAACGCCAAGGCGGATTGGTACGTCTGGGCCGATCCCAAGCCTGATGGCTCGCCGCCGAACAACTGGCAATCCGTGTTCGGTGGGCCTTCGTGGTGCTGGGATGCGCGGCGCGGGCAGTATTACCTGCATAACTTCCTCAGCGCGCAGCCGCAGCTCAACTGTCATTTGCCCGAGGTGCAGGAGGCGCTGCTGAACGTCGCGCGGTTCTGGCTGGATCGCGGCGTTTCCGGGTTTCGCATCGATGCGCTGAACTTCACGATGCACGATCCGCTGCTGCGCGATAATCCGCCTGCCCCCGATGACGGCAGCGTGCGGACGCGGCCGTTCGATTTCCAGTTGCAGACCTACAATCAGTCGCACCCGGACATCGTCCGTTTCATCGAGCGGTTGCAGGCGCTGATCGCCAGCTATCCCGATACGTTCTCGCTGGCCGAGGTCGGCGGGCGCGATGCCCGGCGCGAGATGCAGCACTTCACGAAGGGCCGCGCCCGGCTGGACAGCGCCTATGGCTTCGACTTCCTCTATGCAGAGGCGCTGACACCGGCTCTGGTCGCTGCAGCGCTGGCGGCATGGAGTGACGAGCCGGGGGCTGGCTGGCCGAGCTGGGCCTTCGAGAACCACGATGCGCCCCGCGCCCTGTCGCGCTGGTGTATGCCTGAGGATCGCGAGGCTTTCGCGCGGATGAAGGCGATGCTGTTGCTGTCGCTGCGCGGCAATCCCATCCTCTTTCAGGGCGAGGAGCTGGGCCTTCTGCAGGACGAGGTGCCGTTCGAGCAACTGCAGGACCCCGAAGCCATTGCGAACTGGCCGCTAACGCTGTCCCGCGACGGTGTACGCACGCCGCTGCCGTGGCAGGGCGAGGCGCGCAACGGCGGTTTCAGCGCCGGGGCACCGTGGTTGCCGCTCTCGGCACAGAATCTGGCGCGCGCTGTCGATGGGCAGGAGGTAGATGCCACATCGCAACTGAACCTCACGCGCGATCTGCTGTCCGTCCGCAGCGCGTCCCCCGCCTTGCGTCGCGGAACCTGCGAGGTGCTGCTGGCCGATGAAAGCCGCCTTGTCCTGCGTCGTCGCGAAGCCGGGCAAAGCGTGATCACCGTTTTCGAGCTGGCAGGTCACGATAGCGGTTGGCCCGACATTATCACCACCGCCGGGCAGGTGCTCGCCGCCGTCAACGGCGCGAAACCCGGCGTTCTGCCGCGTTTCGGCGCAATCTGGATACGCGAAGGAGAACCGACATGAAGCCGTTTGGTCTGATGGCCGCCGCCAGCCTTGCGCTGGCGACATTCGTGCCGACGGTGCCTGCTCTGGCGCAAGTCGGTACGCCCAGTGCTGTTCCGGCCAAGAGCGTGACGGCGACCTCGCCCGATGGTTCGCTGGTGCTTACCGTCGCGATCGACAACGACAGTCGCCCGGTCTGGTCGCTGTCGCGCAAGGGCAAGCTGCTGATCGCGCCCTCGAAGCTGGGCTTCATCCTGACCGACGGGCTCAATCTCGTTCGCGGCTTCACGATTCTGGGCAGCCAGACCGCCAGCGCCGACAGCACCTGGGAACAGCCCTGGGGCGAGCGTCGCTTCGTGCGTGATCATCACAACGAAGTGCTGGTGCGCCTGCAACAGTCGCCGCAGCAGGGCGGACGGCTGATGAATATTCGCTTCCGCCTGTTCGATGACGGTATCGGCTTTCGCTACGAGATGCCGCAGCAATCCGGCCTGAAGACCATGCATATCGCCGATGAGACGACCGAGTTCTCGATCGCGCCCAAGGGCACGGCGTGGTGGATTCCGGGGGGCGAGTGGAACCGCTACGAGCAGGTCTATCAGAAGACCCCGATCGATGCCGTCTCCACCGCACACACCCCGATCACCATGCGGCTCGATGACGGCACGCATCTGGCTTTCCACGAGGCGGCGCTGGTCGACTATTCGGGATACTGGTTCAAGCGCGCCGATGGTCAGCTGTTCCGCACCACGCTTTCGCCGGGTTCGGGCGGCGCACGGGTGGTGCGCGACCTGCCGTTCGATACGCCATGGCGCACGATCCGCATCGCTGACAGTGCCGCCGGGCTGGTCGAGAACGATCTCGAACTCAACCTCAACGAGCCCAACAAGCTGGGCGATGTCAGCTGGGTTCACCCGGTGCGCTATATCGGTATCTGGTGGGGCATGATCCGCGGCGACTGGACCTGGGCCGAAGGCCCGCGTCACGGTGCCACGACGGCGCGCACCAAGCAGTACATGGACTTCGCCGCTGCCCACGGTTTTCGTGGGGTGCTGGTCGAGGGCTGGAACAGGGGCTGGAATGGCGACTGGTTCGGCCATGGCGACGAGTTCAGCTTCACCCAGGCCACACCCGATTTCGATCTCGATGCCGTGACGAAGTACGGCGCGAAGAAGGGCGTCCATCTGATCGGTCATCACGAGACCGGCGGGAATATCGCCAACTACGAACGTCACCTTGAAGAGGCCATGGCGCTTTACCAGCAGCACGGCGTCGAAGTGGTGAAGACCGGCTATGTCGCCGATGGCGGCGGCATCATCGCCGACAGCGACAGGGCCGGCGATCCGGCGGGACCGCTGCGGATGGAATGGCATGACGGCCAGCGTCAGGTGGAACATCACCTCGCCGTGGTGGAGGCCGCAGCCCGGCACCACATCGCGATCGATGCGCACGAGCCGGTGAAGGACACCGGCCTTCGCCGCACGTATCCCAACTGGGTCTCGCGCGAAGGGGCGCGGGGTATGGAATACAACGCCTGGGGCGCCTTTGCGAACGGGCCGGATCATGAGCCGACGCTGGTCTATACCCGGATGCTGTCCGGCCCGATGGACTTCACGCCCGGCGTGCTGAGCCTGGAAGGCGCCGATCATGCGCCGCTCGCGTCCACGCTGGCCAAGCAGCTCGGGCTCTACCTTGCGATCTACTCGCCGATCGAGATGGCGGCCGACTTCATCGAGAACCTCAAGGCGCACCCGCGCGAAATGGCCTTTATCGAGCATGTGCCGACCGACTGGGCGGAGAGCCATCTGATTGCCGGCGAGGTGGGCGACTATGCGATCTTCGCGCGCAAGGACCGCAATAGCGAGGAATGGTTCGTCGGCGGCGTCAACGATGCATCCGCGCGCGATCTGACCTTGACGTTCGACTTCCTGCCGGCAGGCAAGCGTTACCGCATGTCGGTGTGGAAGGATGGCGCGGGCGCGACCTACCTCACCGATGCACGTCACCGCATCGCCTATGACACCGTGACGATCGCGAAAGGCGATACCTATCCGCTCTGGCTGGCGCCGGGTGGCGGTGCGGCGATGCGGCTCGTGCCGGTGGATTGAGGAGCGCTGGATTGAGGGCGCGAAATAGACGGACGCGCTGGCGAGAATCGTTGCCGTTGCAATTGACGATCGTCGCCGTGTGGTCACAAAGGGGGCGTAGCAGCCGCGCCAGACAGGAGTATGCCCCCGATGAGCCAGAACGATTCCGAAGACCGCAAGCCCCTCAGCACCGACCGGCGTGTGTTCCTTGGAGGATTGGCGGCTCTGGGCGCGGCCAGCGTTGCCAGTGGCAGTACATCTGCCGAAGCACGCGTCGCCAGCCCCAAGGGCTCCTCACGGCCAGTCACGGACGCCCAGCTCGCTGCGGCGATCGATACGGTTGTCGTGATCTATGCCGAGAACCGCAGCTTCAACAATCTGTTCGCCGACTTTCCGGGGCTTGCCGAACCGCTGGCCAATGTTCCGGCCGAGCGCACCGCCCAGCGCGATCGCGATGGTTCGTTGCTGCCGCATCTGCCCAAGATCTGGGAAGGCCTCGTTCCGGACAAGCAGGTCGTGCAGCACACCGAGTATCAGATCGGGCCGGACGATCTGCCGACGTTGCCCAATGCCCCGTTCGCTCTGAAGACCCCTGCGGGCGATCCGCTGCCGCACGGCGTCGTCACGCGCGATCTCATCCACTCGTTCTACAACAACCAGCA